>JAPPIX010000056.1 GCA_028820495.1 Gammaproteobacteria bacterium | reverse complement strand
CATCAACCCGTTTGATCACGGCAGCGCCTTGCACACTGACGTGATGAAGACCCAAAGCCTGATTCAAGCGCTCGACAAACACGGCTTCGATGCGGCATTCGGCGGGGCCAGGCGGGATGAGGAGAAAAGCCGCGCCAAGGAGCGGGTCTTCTCATTCAGAAACAACGCCCACCGCTGGGACCCCAAGAACCAGCGGCCGGAATTGTGGAACCTGTACAACGGCCGCAAGGCGCCGGGGGAGAGCATTCGCGTGTTCCCCCTCTCCAACTGGACGGAACTGGATGTCTGGCAGTACATCTACCGGGAGGGCATTCCCATCGTGCCGCTCTACTACGCCGCCGAACGCCCAGTGATTGAACGTGACGGCATGTTGATGCTGGTGGACGACGACCGCCTCAAGCTGTTCCCCGGCGAGAAGATCCAAACCAAGCAGGTGCGGTTCAGAACGCTCGGCTGCTACCCGCTTACCGGCGCCTTTGAGTCCGATGCCGACACCCTGCCGAAAATCCTGCTGGAGCTGCTGGAAGCGCGCACCAGTGAACGCCAAGGCCGCACCATCGATTCCGACAGTGATGGATCCATGGAGAAAAAGAAGCAGGAAGGCTACTTCTAGCATGGAGAACTTGCATGAACGCCCCTGGCAATCGGCGCACGGAAGCGCCATCCCTCAGATCATCGACCCGGAGCGCACCTCATGGACCCTATCGCAGCAAAGATAGACAAGTACCTGGAAGAGCAGTCAAGCCTCGACCTGCTTCGATTCATCACCTGCGGCAGCGTCGATGACGGCAAGTCAACCCTGATTGGCCGAATGCTCTACGAGGCGCAGCTGATATTCGAAGATCAGGTGGCGGCGCTGACCAACGAATCCAAGCGCCATGGCACTCAGGGCGGCGACATCGATTTCGCCTTGCTGGTCGATGGCCTCGCTGCGGAACGGGAACAGGGCATCACCATTGACGTGGCCTACCGGTTCTTCGCAACGGACCACCGCAAGTTCATCGTCGCCGACACGCCGGGGCACGAACAGTACACCCGCAACATGGCCACCGGCGCATCGACGGCCGAAGTCGCGGTCATTCTGGTCGACGCCAAGGCCGGCGTGTTGACCCAGACCCGCCGCCACTCCTTCATCTGCTCGCTGCTGGGCATTCGCCACGTGGCTCTGGCGGTCAACAAGATGGACCTGGTCGACTTCGACCAGCAGATCTACGACGGGATCGTCAGCGACTATGAAGCGTTCGCGGAGCAACTGAGCTTTGAGCGGATCACCGCCATCCCAATGTCCGCCCTGGAGGGAGACAACGTGGTTGGGCGTTCAGCCAAAACGCCTTGGTACTCCGGCCCCACGCTGATGGGGTATCTGGAGACCGTGGACGCGCATCGCTCCTTGGTCGATGAATCGTTCCGCATGCCGGTGCAGTGGGTGAACAGGCCCGACCGAACCTTCCGGGGCTTCTCGGGCACTGTGGTGTCGGGGAAGGTCGCCGCTGGCGAAGAAGTGCGCGTGCTGCCCTCCGGCGAGGTCGCGACCGTCGAGGAGATCATTCTCCACAAGGAAACACTGCCGGAGGCCATTACCGACCAAGCGGTGACGATCACCCTTGACAAGGAGGTGGACTGTTCCCGAGGCGACGTCATCGTCGCTGCGAAGGATCCGAGCGAGGTCGCGGATCAGTTCGAGGTGAACCTAGTGTGGATGGACCAGGAGCCAGGCCATCAAGGGCGGTCCTACCTGCTGAAAACCAGCACCACGAGAATCGGCGCCAAGCTGACGGACATCAAGTACAAGTACAATGTCAACACGTTCGAACACCTGTCATCAAAGGCATTCGAGTTGAATGACATCGGCGTGGCGACCCTCAGCGTCGATCGCGGCATCCCGTTCGAGCCCTATGGCGGCAATCGGTCGTTGGGTTCGTGCGTGCTGGTTGATCGCTACACCAATGCCACGGTGGCGGCAGGCATGATCAACTTCGCCCTTCGCCGGTCACAGAACGTCCATCAGCAGAAGCTGACGGTCAATAAGGCCGCCCGCGAGGCCTTGAACGGCCACAGGGCGCGAGTCCTCTGGTTTACGGGCTTGAGCGGCGCCGGCAAATCGACCATTGCCGATGCCCTTGAGCAGAATCTCCACAAACGGGGCATTCGCACTTACGTTCTCGATGGCGACAACGTTCGTCACGGATTGAACCAGGACCTTGGGTTTTCGGACGGAGACAGAATCGAGAACATCCGCCGCGTCTCCGAAGTCGCAAAGCTGATGGTGGACGCCGGGCTCATGGTTCTGACATCCTTCATTTCGCCCTTCCGCGCGGAACGCGACATGGCGAGGCGAATGCTGGGTGCAGGCGATTTCGTCGAGATCTTCGTGGACACGCCGCTTGAGGTGGCGGAGAGCCGCGATGTCAAAGGGCTTTATGCGAAGGCGCGGCGAGGGGAACTGCCGAACTTCACCGGCGTTGACAGCGCCTATGAAGCGCCGGAGAACCCGGAGGTGCACCTGCGCTCCGGGGAGGACAGCATTGAGACCTGCGTCCGGCAGATCGTCGATTATCTCGATCTCGACTGACTCGCGATGCGTCCACATTGACAGTCGCCCGGCTTCGTTTGCCAATCGGCCCGCATCGAGCGACTCAAGGACCATCGGGGATTCGCAGACCATGGAGACCGCGGCCAAGCCACCCTTGCCGATTCCGGACGAGTTGACGGCGTTCTTCTGGGAGGGCGTGCAGGCTCGCAAACTGATGATCCTGCGTTGCCGGCGCTGCGGCCACTTTATCCATTATCCGCGGCCTGTCTGCGAGAGATGCCGGTCGGAGGACTTGGCGCCGGAGCGGGTTTCAGGCCGCGCCACGCTGTACAGCTACACCATCACGATGAAGCCTTGGCATCCGTACTGGATCGACAAGGTGCCCTATGTGCTCGCCACGGTCGAGCTGCCGGAGCAGAAGGGCTTGAAGATGCTGACCAACCTGGTCGAGTGCCCCCATGATGCGATCCACGTCGGCATGCCGGTGGAGGTTGTGTTCCGCGAGGTGAGCGAAGCGCTGACCCTGCCTTTTTTCCAGCCGGCAGGCGATTCACAAAATGCGTGAAACGCCCCGGGTGGCGGCGGTCGGGGTGGGCTACTCGGCCACCGGGCGAAAGCTCGGCCTGACCTCCCGGCAACTGGCCGTTCAAGCCTGCAACGCCGCCATGGCCGACGCCGGGGCCGAGCCGCGGGACATCGACGGCATCGCCGTGCTCTGGAATCCCGCCGGTCCGGCGCCGCCGGGGCTCGACGAGGTGAATGCGCTGGACCTGGCGCAGATGATGGGGTACGTGCCGGTCAACTGGCACGTCGATGGCGTTGGGCCGGCCTACATCGGCCCGGCGCTGCAGGCCATCGCCGCCATTCGCGCGGGCTTCTGCCATACCTGCATGACCGTGCGGGTGATCAACCAGCGCCTGAGCGGGTCGGACCTTCAGGCGGGAGCGGACGAGACGCCAGCCTCGGGCGACGAGCAGTTCACGCGGCCGTTCGGCCAACTGTTGCCGTTGCAGGCGATCGCCGCGATGCCCATGCAGCGTCACATGGCGGTCTACGGCACCACCGAGGAGCAGTTCGCCCAGCACGCGGTGGCCCAGCGCCATCATGCGACGCTGAATGAAGACGCCATCTTTCGCGACCCGCTCACGATAGAGGACTTCCTGGCCACGCCCTACCTATCCACGCCGCTGCGCATCCTGGACTGCGACTATCCCGTCGATTCCGGGTCGGCGGTGATCTACACCACCGAGGAGCGGGCCAGGGACCTCCGGCAGAAGCCGGTTTTCGTCGAGTCCGCGGCGTGCTCGGGCATGGGCTACATGGCGTTCGAAATTGAGGACATGGTCAGGAACGCGCCGTTTCACACCGGAGAGCAGCTGTGGGAGCGAACCGACCTATCGCCGGCGGACGTGGACTGCGCCCAGCTCTACGACGGCTTCTCCATCATCACCTTTCAGTGGCTGGAGGGACTTGGCTTCTGCGCGCCCGGGGAATCCGGCCCCTTCATCGAAGCCGGCAACACCCGGCTCGGGGGCAGCCTGCCCTTGAACACCGATGGCGGCGCCTGCAACGTGGGCCGGCGCCACGGCACCAACTTCTGCATTGAATCGGTTCGCCAGATTCGCGGTCAGTGCGGAGCGCGGCAAGTGCCGGACGCCAACGTGTCGGTGTGGGCGAACGCGGTCGGTCCTTTTGGCGGCGCCGTGCTCATGATCGGGGAATAGGCATCCTGACGAGCCGGTCGCGGCATCCGCCCCATCGGGAAGCGCCTGTGAACAGCCTGCCGTCAGGCCAAGCCGAGCATCGCCTTGATGGGCGGCGATGCGAAGGCATCGGTGGCGCCAGCGCCGACCTGCCCCTGGTCCACCAGCAGATTGACGCCGTTGATGCCGCTTGCGGCGTCGCTGCCGAGAAACAGCAGGGTGGCCGCCATCTCATCGGTGGTGAGGATCCGCACGCCGGCGGCGTCCCGATAGTCCTGCCCGAAGGCAAGCCAGAGGTCGGCGTTGGCCCGGGCCAATGGCGTATCCGTCGGGCCGGGCTGAATGGCGTTGATGCGAATGCCCCGCTGCAGCAGCGAAAACGCCCGGCGCGCCACATAGGCGCTCATGGCCATCTTGCTGAAGGCGTAGTTGTCCGTGCCGGCGTGAGCGTCGATCCAGGCTGTTGCCGCTTCCCAGCCGGGCGCATCGAGAAAGTCCGTTAGGTCGGCCAACTGACGATGCCAGGAGAGGCCGGCCACGGAGGAGATCATGACGATGGCGCCCCCCTGCCGCACCCGCCCGGTGTCGACCAGCGCCTCGACCAGATGCCGCTGCGAGGTGAAGTTGATCAGAACGATGTCCGGCGTGCCGTCGGCGACGCCCGCGCAGGCGAATACCGTGTGAACTTCGCCATCGATTTGGCCGATGGCGTGATCGACGCTCGATCGGTCGCGCAAATCGACCCTCAGGGCAGCGTCCACGTCATACTTGATGTCGGCCACGTCCATTGCCGTGACCCGCGCCCCTTGCGACATGGCCTGCTTGGCGGCGGCCGCCCCCATGCCGGTGGCTGCTCCAACCACCAACACATGCTGGCCCGCATAGCCTAGGAATGCATCGCCCATCCTGGTCCTCGAGGCGTTAACCCGTCCAACCAAGTACACACCAATCGCCCCGAATCAGCAACCCGGTGGGTTTCGCGTGTTGGGTTTCGCGTTGGCAACTCTCATTATGGCCTTCGGCGCATCCGCAGGAAGCGTTTTCCTGTCGATTTGGCTCAAATTTGGCGCAAAAATGAGAATTGGTGGTTTCGCGTTGGCAACTCTTTGCCAGCACTATCCGTGTGTGAGTTGAGTTTGCCTCGCAGCCCTTGGGATTGTATGGTTGCGGCACGACAAGTGGGAGAATCCGAATGAAGCGATACTTTGAGTTTGCCGGTCGCACCCGTACGCTGCTGGCGACGTTTGTCGCCACAGCGTTGTTCCTTTTCCTAGTGTTCCCCAGCCTGCCCATCAACGGCGAGATGCTCGACATGAAGCCAGGGTACTCGTACGACGAAGCCATGGCGGCTATGGAGGAGTACGGACCGGACGGCAGGACCACGTACGCATGGGGGAGCATGGTGCTCGACACGCTTTTTCCGCTGGTGTACGTCACGTTTTTCGCCGGGCTGATCTACCGCTTCCGGCTCACGGAAGGCACTTGGTGGCTGGCGTTCGTTCCGGTGGTCGCGGGCATCTGGGATCTCGGGGAGAACGTGCAGATCACAGCGATGCTGGTCGGGTATCCGGACCTTGACCCCGGACAGGTGGCGTCGGCGTCGGCGTTCACAACGGTCAAGGGGTACATCGGGCCGGTGTACCAGTTACTGGGCATCGGGCTCCTGCTGGTGGCTGCGGTTCGCCGCCTCTTCAACCGGGCCCGTAGCGGCGGCGACCAGGGCTAGGAGCTTGCGCAATAGAACGGTTTCCGAGGAGCCGGGTGGGAATTCGGAGCCACATTTTTCACCCAAATGCTTGCAAAGAGGGAGCTGCCGGGCAAGTATGATAACTACCGGGCGCAATTGTGTAGGCCCATCCCGTCAGAGTGTCCACGGCGCATGCCTAGGGCAGCAGGTGGCCAGCTCTGGGCGTCATCCATCGTAACCAAGAGGGCATGAAGTGAAGGCAGTCGATAGTCGAACCACGCCGTCAAGACGGCTGCTCCACGCGGGGCTGCTGGCGGTTTCAGCGGCAACCTCGGGCGCGTTCGCCGCCGAAGATCCCTTCAGCGGCGTCGAGGTTGCCGCCGTTCACGTCAGCGGCGCGGTGCACATGCTGACCACCGGGGTGGGCGGCAACATCGCCGTGACCGTCGGCGACGACGGCGTGCTGATCGTCGACGATCAGTTCCTTCCCCTGGCCGAGCGCATCCAGAACGCCATTGACGAAATCGGCGGCGGGCGTCCTGGGTTCGTGCTCAACACCCACTACCACGGCGACCATGTGGGCGGCAATCGGCACTTCGGCGAAGCCGCCGTCATCGTTGCCCACAGCAACGTGCGCACACGCCTCGCAGCCGATGAGAAGGTGGTGCCGGTCGCCTTGCCGGTTGTGACCTTCGACGAAGCCCTGAGCATACATTTCAACGGCGACGACATCGCGGTGTTCCACCTGCCCGCCGGCCATACCGACGGCGACAGCGCCGTCTGGTTCAAGTCGTCCAACGTGCTGCATCTCGGCGACCAGCTGTTCAGCGGCCGCTTCCCGTACATCGATCTCGAGGCGGGCGGCACCGTCCAAGGCTATATCGCCAACTTGGAGTCCGTTATCAAAAGCGCGCCGGCCGACGTGAAGGTCATACCCGGTCACGGCCCGCTGACCAACATCGACGGGGTACGGCAAGCCGCCGCCGTCATCCGCGCGACCCGCGACACGGTGGCCCGGGCGATCGCCGAGGGCATGAAAGTCGATGCGATCATCGAGGCTGGCCTAGGGGACGAGTACGCCGAGTGGGGCAGCGGGTTCATCAACGAGGAGAACTGGATTCGCATCCTCGCCATGGACATCGCGCAAAGGGGCCATTGAGTACCCGTAGCCGGGATCGCAGGCAGCAATTCTCATTTTGGCCCACCACCCCTCTACGGGCAGGGTTTTGCAATCGATTTGGCCCGGATTAAGCCAACAATGTGGGTATGTTGCGCACCGAAGGTTGAGCCAAACGCCGGTGCGGGTTCGCGTCATAAGGCCGGACAGCGCCTTCAAGGCGGCCTCCGACTACCTGAGGAGCCGGGAGGGCCAGGACCAGCAGCAACCGAAGCCGGAGGTCATGGTCGGCGGCGGGGTGGCCGAAGGCGGCAGCGCCGGCTTCACGGTGGCGGCCAGCCCGGCCCCGGCCACCAATCTAGCGGTGAGCGTGACGGTATCCGCCAGCGGCGACTACGGCGCGGCCACGGGCCAGCGCACGGTGACCGTTCCGACCACGGGCAGCGCCACTTTCACGGTCGGCACAGTGGACGACAGCGCCGAGGAGGTCAGCGTGCGCTGGTACACCGCGCCCGCGTACCACCTGCTGGACGACCGGGCGCACCGGTCCGACTACCAGGCCGCGGAGGGAGAGCTGGTTTTCGAGCCGGGCGTGACGGCGCTGACCGGCCAGGTGTGGCTGGAGCAGGACGACGAGGAGGAGCCCGACGAGCGCTTCGCGGTGGAGGCGTTCCTGCCCGGAAGCTTCAGGGTGCCGGATGCCGTGGGAACCATGACCATAATCGACGACGACTAGCGCGGCAAGGACGGGCCAACAGGACCGCAGGGTGATGGGTGCCCGCGCTGGTCGGCACGGGCGCCAGCGGTCAGGGGCGTTTCAGGCGCCGCTGGGGGCGAGCCGTTCGGCCCGCAACGCGAGCAGGTTGCGCCGTCCGCCGCCGAACGCCGCGGTGACGAGGTGGATGGGCTCGCCCCGGTCGCGGTGCTTGTCGGCGTAGCCGCGCCCGCGCATTTGCGCCAATGCCCGATCGAGCGCGGCTTCGGCGGCCTCGCCCTCCGCCGCCATCTTGAACTCCAGCACGAACACCCGGCCACCGTGGAACACCACCATGTCGGCCCGGCCGCGGCTCGACGCGTCCTCGACCGTCAAGTCGGCGCCGACGGCGCGGAAGCACAGGTACAGCATGCTCGCGTAATGGGCCTCGTAGCGGTCGATGGGGCTGCTGTCGTACCACTGGTGCGGCACGCCGGCCAGATACGCCCCGAGCCGCTCGCCGAAGCCGTCGAAGTCCTCCGCCGCCAGCAGTTCAAGCAAGGCGTTGCCGGACCGAATCACCTCCACCCGATCCTGCCCGGCATGGGCGAGCAGGCCCTTGCTGAAGCTGAGCCGCACCTCCAGGTTCGGAAACTCCAGCGCGAACAGCCGTTCCGCGCCGACCCGCTCCTCCCGGGCGATGGTCAGGTAGCCCGCCTGGAACATCAGGGCGCGCAGGTCGATGTCGGAGACGTCGAAGCTGGAAAGCAGCTCGAAGTCCGCCGCCAGGCGCTCAAGCTCCATCGGGTTGCGCCTCTCGCGCACGATCTGCCGGTAGAGCATGTCGGGTGTGCCGGTCTCGAACCAATGGGGCTCGAAGCTGCGGTTTCTGAACAGCAGCAGGATGTCGAACGGGTTGTAGAGCCTTTCCTCTCCCAGCCAGTGGTAGCCGTTGTACCAGCGGCGGATCTCCTCCCGGTCCAGGCCCTCAAGCTCCGGCGCGAACACCCGATCCAAGTCTCGGTCAGTGTAGCCGCAGACCGCGGCATATTGCGGGTCGAGGCTGATGTTCTCTAGGTTGTTCAGGCCCGAGAACAGGCTCACCTTGGTGAACATGCTGATGCCGGTGACGAAGACGAAGCGAACGTGCTCGGCACTGCCCTTGATGACGCCGTAGAAGCCGCGCAGGTACTCCCGGTTGGCGTTGGCCATCTCCGGATTGTCGAGCACGTCGAGGATCGGCTTGTCGTACTCGTCCACGAGCACCACAACTTGCTTGCCGGTTTTCTGGTGAAGCCGCTCGAACAGATACCGCAACCGATCGGGTCCGTCCATGGTATCGGGCGCACGGTCCAGGCCAGCCCTTTCCTCCGCGATCAATAGCTGCGTGAGGATGCTGCCCTCGAGATCGCCAGGCTCGTTGTGCTTGCCGTCGAAACTGAGCCGCACCACCGGATGCGCGTCCGACCAATCCCAGTTGTCGTGGATGGCGAGGCCGCGAAACAGCGCTTCGTTGCCGGAGAACAGCTCGCGCAGCGTGTCTATGAGCAGGCTCTTGCCGAAGCGGCGCGGGCGGGAGAGGAAGTAGTGCCGTCCTTGGCGCACCATTTTGTCGATCAAGGACGTCTTGTCGACGTAGTAGCAGCTTCCTCCCTGATCGTCCGGAAAGTCTGGATGCCGATGGGAAGCTGAAGGCGTTGCATGGCGCGACGGGGTTCACTTCGTCCCGGCGATCATAGCACGCCGCCGCCCCCACTCCCCGCCGGGGTATTGACCGCCGGATATCAAAGTGGCAGGATGCTTGACGAATTTGACGTTGCCTGCGCCAAGTTCGACGAAACCAGCTATTGGAGGTATGCCATGAAAAACTCAGATCCCCCCCGGAACCAACGGCTCTTCAATCGCCATGATGGCCTCGGCATATGCTTGCTCGGCCTCTTGGCATTGACGCCAGCAACCTTCGCGGCAACCACTGCGACGAACTGCAACGACGAGTGGTTGGACGCTGAAGCGGCTTATTGGTGCACCTTGGACGCGGCAAAAACGACCGTCGAAAACCCAAACGACGGCGATGCCGCAATTTGCAACTTGGAGATCACGTGTCCAGCGCCAGGGGTTGCGGATTTGCCGCAAAGCACTGTCACCTTGTCCGTGGCTCTGGACTGTGTGGACACGGTGACCGTCGTTGATAACAGCATGACGCTGGGTACGAACTGTCCTGGGTAAGAAGCCGAGGGAGCGCCGCATCCCGCCAGCAGCCGCTTCCCGGCGCGCGGCGTAAAGCGCTGCCGTGTTCGTGCGCTGCCGCGACGCCCCCAATGCGCCCCCGTCGGGCCGACAGCCCGCCAATTGGGGCGAACCCGAAACCCACCAACCAAAAGTCAAGTATGTTGTTCAAATTCGTGCTATAACTGACCTGCACACACAATGGAGCCCATGCTCATGAACAAGTGTTCAATCATCATTTGCGGCCTCTTGCTCGCTGCCTTTCCCTTCTCATCCGCAACCGCCAACAGCGATGAGGAGTGCCAAGCCGCTTGGGACCAAAGCCCTGCAAGCAACGACTGCGATGCCGGTTCAGGCCAGGCAGGCAGCGGCGGCCTGTACGTGGAATGGCGGTCTGGGGGGCAGTATTGCATCGTCAGCGCGAGTTGTCCCCGCTCCAACTCAGATGAGTGGAAATACAACAACCTGAAGGTTTACTCGATGAACGACATGAGGAGTTTGCGCAACTGTGAAGGCACTCTGACGATCGGGAGTTGCTGAACTCAACAAATCGGTCCCAATCGCCATTCGGAACGTTGCTCCAGCGAGGATGGCCGCGGCACACGCTTGGCCCGAGTCGTCACCGCATCGGCAAGCGGGCCCTCAGGACGGTTCGCGTCGAACCGCGGCCCGCGCTAAACTTCCAGTTCCTGCCGCAACCGGCTGAAGAAGTCCTGCTCGCTCACGCCCTTCTGCGCCGCCAGCAGAAGGGCTTCGCCGGTCAACGGGCCGACGGCCTTGAACCGGGCGTTGAATTCAGGGGACACCTTGATTCCCCGTCGGGCCAAATAGCCCGCCACGAAGGTGTGCAGGCTGTTTAGGCCCTCCATGTAGCCCTCCGCATGGCCTTGCGCATGGGCGTCCCGGCGCTCAGCGCCGATCTGGGGATCATCGTTTGGCGTGGTGCCCTCCTGCTCGCCCAGACGCTGGCCAACCCGCCTCAGAACGTTGAGCGTGTCGAGCGAAAGGGATTTTTCGTTCAGCGCAACGTGAATCTCCTTGGCGGTCCAAGTGGGGAATGCCTGACTGACCAACGCCTCCCGATAGCGGCCGTCCGGCCCCAACAGATGCACCATCAGCCCGGAGGGGCGTGACTTGGCCCGTCCCCGTGCCGGTTCGTCGGGCACCTCGACCCAAATTTCCGGGAAGCCCCATTCCTCGTAAAGGCCCAACTTGCGGCGACGCACGTCGGTGGTGTTGTCCACCTCCAGCACCACGTCCGGCAGCCGGTCCTTGTGGACCTCGATGGAGTGGCCCCAGCGCTCCACTTGCCCCGGACGCAGGTAGAGCACCTGGTCGGCCTGCAGGATGCGCTGGCGCTCGCCCGCGGCGTTGCGCAGCAGCAGGTCCACCGTGCCGCAGGAGTCGATGGCCGAGCCTCGGAACTGGGCGATGCGCTCCGTGAGCCGGGCGAGGCGCTGCGAGGGAACCTCGTGGTAGTAGCTGGTCGGCTCGCAGATCATGGCCGTTTCCGTGTTGGCATCCCAAAACTCGAATCGGCCACTGTAGTCGCGGATGCGGCGGCGGGGAATCCGCTTCGGCACGCAGCCAGGAAAATCCTCCTCGTCGAAACGCACCGGCGAATTTTGCGCCATGCCCGACAGAAGCGGATGACGGCCACGCGATGCAGGCAAGTCCTTCGGCTTCATGATCCAGATATCGATTCGTTCAATGCTCGCAAGATGGTAGCAAACGCAACCACGGCATGGAATGCAATCGCGGTCAGGAGAAAACCGGGCAGTCAGCGGTCGCGCATGGCGGCGATCGGATCGAGCAGGGCGGCTTGCCTGGC
>JAPPIX010000196.1 GCA_028820495.1 Gammaproteobacteria bacterium | reverse complement strand
GCTCCAATGCGGCATGACCACCATAGCCTGCGTTGTTGACCAGCACGTCGATGCCGCCGAACCGTTCCAGCGCTTTGGCGATCGCATCAGCAATGCTGGATTGATCCGTCACATCCAGGCCGGCGACGAGCGTGTTTTCCAGACTGTTCAGTTCGCCCTCGTTTTCCGGCCGGCGCATGGTGGCGGCGACGTTCCAGCCGTTGGCCTGAAACGTCTGCGCCGCAAGACGGCCAATGCCGGTGGAACACCCGGTGATCAAGACTGTTTGAGTCATTGTTTGGAGCCTCCGATTGACGCTGCCGCTTCCGCAGCATCCGAGTGATTGAGATAACGTTCGGGAATGTCGAACTTGAAAATCCGCGCGGCGTTCGGGCCCAGGATCTTGGCTCTTTCGCCGTCGTCCAAGTGGCCCATTGTCCGCTCGATGGCTTGCGCCGAGTAGGGCCAGGAGCCTTCATGGTGCGGAAAGTCGTTGGCCCACAAAAAGTTGTCCACCAGACCGAGCTCCCGGGCAACCAGCAGACCGGGCAGATCCTCTTGGAAGGATGCAAAGCCCTGCCGCTTGAAGTACTCGCTGGGCAGCAGATCGAGCTTTGGCCGCACCCACATATGGTGCTTCCTGTACGCCTCATCCATGGCATCGAGCAGGAACGCGACCCAGCCGATGCCCGCCTCAATGGTGCCGAAGCGCAGGCTTGGATGCCGCTCCGCCACACCGGAGGCACAGAGGTTGGCAATCGGCTCGGCGGAGGGCAGCAATGAGTGAATGGCGTAGTTGATCACCGCGCCGCCTTGGCTGCGCGATGTGCGTGGGTCTCGACCGGTGGAGACATGGAACGTAACTGGCAGCCCAACCTCCTCGATGCAATCCCAAAGGGGTTCGAACTCCCTTAGGTTGTAGTTGGGATCGTCCACGTCAGGCGGGCCAAACACCGGCTTGCAGGGCAGCGACAGACCCTTGAAACCCAACTCGGCGACACGCTGAATCTCCTCAATCGCGAGGCCCATGGCGCCAGGGGCGATCGCCGCCATCGGAGCCAACCGATCGTTGTAGGCACCATAGTCCTCCCACACCCATTCGTTGTAGGCCTTGCACATCGCATGGCTGAACTCCGCGTCGGGCGTGGCCCACATGGTCAGGCCCTTGTTTGGGAACATGACCTCGGCATCACAGCCGTCGAGGGCCAACTCCGCGATGCGGGTTTCCGGGTCGCGGCCACCGCTGTTCCTAATCTTGTCGGTGCCTTCCAGTGGCTTGGTCCAGTTGATCTTCGCCGGTCGAAAGCCCTCGGTTTTCTGGTACATCTTGGGCTCGACGCTGGCGTTGCCCTTCTCCGTGGGCATTTGAATGATGCCCGGCAGCCGGTCCTTGTACTTCGCATCGACGCGGTCAGCTAGGAACGCGTTCGGTTCCTGCACATGCCCATCCGCTGAGCACATGAAGAACTTGTCCTCAGCATCCGTCCTTGCCGAGCGCAGCCAACCATCGGCCCCGGGCGTGTTCAGCCGCCACGCATTGTTATCGTCCGCGTCAGGCAGTGACAATGCCATCTGTCTTCCTTCTTCTCGCTATTTCGCTTCAATTCTCACGGGCATATTTTTTCATACAAACAACACCCCAAATGGTCGCCAAACCGTTAAGCAGCCGTGTTCTGGCTTGCTACTCAGGCATCAGCATGCCCCTGGCAGCAATGCTGATGCCCGTGGCCGTTTACCTGCCTCCGTTTTACACGAGCGAGCTTGGCCTTAGTTGAACCAACAAATCCTATCACTTGCTGTGGCCAACCCTCTTTGATTCCTCCGGTCCAGCCCGGATGGTTCACCAACGCCATAACCACCCATTGCAGCCGCGGACAAGAGCTTATGATTCATCATCAACTTCAAGTGGTATTCCAATGACAACTGTCTCCATGGTGGAGTTACGGCATGACGCTGAAGGCATTCTGCAACGGGTGGGCCAGGGCGAGCGGCTGGTGTTGACCTATCGCGGACAGCCAGCGGCCCGGCTGGAACCCATCGCGGAGTCAGAAACCCCTGCTGACGACTCCATATATCGCTTGGCGGAATTATCCGTTGACCAAGGCAGACCCCTTGCCAACGACGAAATGGAATCACGTCTGCGGCGCCTAGAAGCCGCAGAGCAAATCCGGTTGCTGAAAGCCCGTTACTGCGACCTGTGCGATGCCGGCTATCCTGCCGATGCCCTATGCAGCCTGTTCACGGACGACGGCGTATGGGATGGTGGCGAAATGGGCGTCTTTTCCGGGCGTGAGGCGCTGCATCGCTTCTTCAGCAACATGCCGAGCATCATGTCCTTCGCGGTTCATCACGTCACCAACTCCGCCGTGGAAGTCAGCGAAGACGCCACCACCGCCCAAGGGCGCTGGTACCTGCTGCAAACCGCCACCCTGAAAGAAACCAATCAAGCCGTCTGGCTCGCCGCCCAGTACAACGATCAGTTCGTTTGCGCAGACGGCCAGTGGGCGTTTCGCCACATTAGCCTGCGCAGCCGTTTCTACACCACCCACGAGGCCGGCTGGGCCAATGTGCCCCACCTTCTGGAGCAACCATGAACGACGCCGTCACCGCGCAACTGCACTTTCTACCCAGGTCGCAAACGGGCGGCCCGGTGCGCGACGTGGACCTGCGCTCGAGGTCCAACGGGTTGGGCATGCTCGAACCCATGGACCTGAGGGTGATGAACGCCCGGGGCCACCCGAACCTCGGTCTGCGCACCAGCGGCTTCGAGTTGGTGCACAGCCCCAGCGCCGTGACGGACTTCCACGATTGCGAGCGGGTGATGGAAACCTACTACGGGGAATGCAAGGCAATCGCCCAACAGCTCACCGGCGCCCAGGCTACCTTCACCTACGACCACATCATTCGCGAACCGGGCGTGCAGCACTCGGGCGGCGGCACGGACGGCTCGCAAAGAACGACCGGCGTGGAACGGGGCGGCGGCTACATAGGCAGCGTCCACATGGACTACACCGACAACACCACTTGGGATCGGTACTTGGCCTTGCATGGCAAACGGGTTCCCGAAGGCGCATCCCGCGTGTACGCGCTCAACTTCTGGCGCCCCTTGAGCCCTTCAGTCGACGACCACCCCCTAGCGGTATGCGACGCCCGCACGATTCGGACCGAAGACCTCCAGGAAACGATGATCTACGGCTACGGTGCCGCCAACTACAGTTGGCATGACATCGGCATCGAGACGTTCAGCGTGGCCGCGTCCGAACGCCAGCGATGGTACTACTACCCAAGCATGACGCCCGACGAGGTGCTGGTCATTAAATCATTCGACTCCGAAGGCGTGGTCGGCAGGTCCTGCCCGCACGCCTCCTTTGCTCACCCCAACCCGAAGGGAGAGGCGCGGCGCAGCATTGAATTGCGCGTGCTCTGCTTCTGCTGGTAACGGCGCTTCGCGCCGTCCGAGGGCGTCCCGCCCTCGATTGGGATTCCGCATTGCGCTTTCCATCGGGATGGTGGGGATTTATTCGTGGGAGCTTAAACTGCTCCCGGCCGCTTCATCCGAGGCGCGCAAGCGCCGGCTGGCCCTGCGGCTCCGATGATGGGATCACCGTCGCGCGGGCTGGTTGCGCAGGCGCATCATCGTAGAACTGGCTGAACCACCGGCGGTACTTGGCGACGGGTCCGTCGCCGTCGCAGAGCAGGGGCGACTCGACGTACTTCTTGTTTTCCCAAATGGGGATGTCCTGCTCCACTTGGTGGACGATTTCAGCGATCATGCCGTCGGCAAGCATGTTGAACTGCGCGGAAATGTTGCGCGGCTTGGTAAAGGCGAAGCGCAGCTTCAGCCGGGTCGCAGTGATCGGGGTGACGGTGCCGAGCATGGCGGTCTTCAGCTTGCGGGTGAAGGTCTGCGTGGTCATGCCGGGCCCGCAGTTGCAAGAGACCAAGTCAATGGTCTCCGTTTTGGCGAAATCGATGTTTCCCTCATCATCAATGGTTGGTGCAAGTGCGGCCAGCTTGGTCTCCCGGCGATGGCCGTCCAGGGTGATCTCGGCCTTGGGCATCGCCAAGGCACCATGCACGGTGACGAAGTGGGCGATGTCCACCCCATTCTCGCCCGATTCCTGGATCGGTGATTCGATTTCCCAGTCGTAGCAGTCAACAGGGCTCCAGTCCGGATCGCTCAGTTCCGGGAGGTCGTCAAGATCCCAAAGCGGCGCTACGCGGCGCGGGTGGTACCAAGCCCAGATCATCTGGTTTCTTTCCTGCACCGGATAGCTGTGCAGGCAAGGCCCTTCGGTTGCCCGCTTCGGGATGGCGCGGGCGTACGGAACGTTCACGCAGAGGCCGTCGCCGTCAAATTGCCACCCGTGAAAAGGGCAGGTCAGCGCATCGCCCTGCACCTGGCCGCCGTGGCCCAAATGGGCGCCGAGATGGGGACAGAACGCTTCCATCACATGCGCCCGGCCAGCCTCGGTGCGAAACAGCACCACGTGTTCATCGAAGTAGAACAGCGGCTTCACGTCACCCGGCGATAGCTCGGTGCTGTAGGCCAAGGCGTACCAGCCAAAGGGAATGGGCAGACTCATGGTTTGCCTCCTATGGGACACACCCTAGTTCAGGAACATAATACTAATATATGTTCTATAAAAACACCATAACATCAACATTTATTTATTTTGTGTTCTATTTTTAACAAAAACTGGAATTTATTTACATTATTTGTTCTCTAATGCATTGAAACAAGGAACGTTTTTTTAGTTTCCGTCCCTAGTAGACACCTGCCGGTGGACGCATCCTGGTGGAGCGACCATCCGTTTTTTGCTAGCTTGGGCGTCCCATGAGCATCAAGAACGGCACTGGCACCCTACAGGCGCGGGCCGAGGACACCCGCCGCGCCATTCTGGATACCGCCATTGAGCTTTATCTGAGCCAAGGGACGGAAAACACCACGGTCAGCGCCGTGATCGAGCGGGCCGGATTGGGCCGCACCACCTTCTACCGCTACTTCAGGGACGCCGATGACGTATTGAATCAGGCGGTGACCCGAGACTTCGACACCCTGATGGCGGACTTTGAGACGCAGCGCTACGAACACGAGAGCTTGGAGGAACAACTCATTGACGACATCGTCTGGTTCATTCGTCAGCTCCGCCGCCGGCCCGCCTTGAAGCTGATGTTCGTCAACAACAGCGCCCACCTCTATGAACGCATCGAGGAGTCGCTGGCCGGTTGCTACAAGGCGGCGATGGCCTGCTCCATGCCGACCTATGAACACGCCAAGCGCCTCGGGCGACTGCGCGAGGGCGTCACCCTCGACAAGTACGTGGAGTGGTGCATGTTCGTCGTCCTGTCACTGCAGACGGTGAACTTTCCCTTCGCCAGCAACGAGTTTCGGCTGCGGGAGATGCTCAAGGACTTCGTGGTTCCCTCGCTGATCAAGGCCGGCGACGAGTCAAGCGGGTCACCCGGCCTGCAGCCTGGCGGCTAGCGCCCCTTCCCCAATCCATAGTGCGCCATATAGGTGCCAAACAGCGCGTCAATGCGCCCTTCGCTTAGGCCGTAGTCCGCAAGGCGGTAGTGATGGGCGTTGGTTTGGTGGGCGTCATCCTGACGATACGCCTGCATCGCCCTTTGCGCACGGGTATCAAAAGATCGGTCGATGAACGCATACAGGCGCCTCATCTCGGCAATGGGATCATGGATCAGATCGCGAAAGCGCAAATCGATAAAACTGCTGGGCTGGCGAGCAGCGACCGCGGCGCTGGCCTGCAGGTTGCGGCTGAGCTTCGCCGCCCAGTGCGCGCCAATTGACTGCCCATTGGGCTTACGGGTCAGCGGCGCGGCGAGGCTGGCGCACATGGAGCAAAACGACGGCACGGTCTCATGGGGATTTCGGTGGGTCTGAATGATTTTGGCGTCGGGGAACACCCGCAGCAGGGCGTCCAGATAGCCCAAGTGGTGGGGCGACTTAAGCACCCAGCGCTTGCCCGCCCGCTCCGGAGTCTGCCACTGCAAGTACTGCAGGCAAGCCAGCAGGTCGCGGTAGGCGGGCACATGGTCCTGCGCCTCCACCCAACGCGAGTAGCTCGGCAAGTGCATGTGCGCTTCCGGCACGGTGCTGTGGAAGCTGTGCTCAATCAACAGCACCTCCTCGTCGGCGCCGTCGAAGTCCCACGGGTGAATGCGCATCGCATCGGGCGATGCCGCGACCACCGCCCCCACTTCCGCCCGCCCCAAGGCCCGGCGCTCGGTCGGGTTCCCACGCCGCTCACCGGGGAGCATCGCCGGGTACCTTCCTTCCCACCAACGCATGGCGGTATGGGCGGGGTCACTGGCCAGCAGCCGGTGGGTCAGGGTGCTGCCCGTGCGCGGCAGCCCGACGATCACCAACGGGGCGTCGATGCGCTCATCGCGGATCTGCGGATGCTCGCGCAGCGCCTGCTCGATGCGCAGTCGATTGACCAGCAGCCCCTGCAAGCGCTGGCGCTGGGCTGTGAGCCCCGCTTCGGTGAGCGCGGCCTCCGCTTCGATGGACGCCACCAGCGCTTCGAGTCCGGCGATGAACTGGGGCTGGCCGAAGTCCTCCAGTCCGGTCAGGGCTTGCGCCTCCGCCATCAGGCTGCCCGCGTTTAGCGCTCCGCCCTTCGACGCGGTCATGCTCCGACCTCGGCGCGGGTTAAGCGGCGAAGTTCCGGCACCGGATGCTGGTCCGCCCCAATCCAGCGCATGAGCATCACGCCCCGCCGGTGGCCCGTGGTCACCAAGTTGTTGCGCAGGCCCCGGATGGGCTGGTGCGAGACGTGGATGCGGAGCAGGCCGTCCGCATCCAGCACCGCATTGGCATGATTCAGATGCACCGGGTGAAAGCGGTAGTCCAAGGACTCCATCCACAGGTTGGCGAGTTGAAAGTTCCAGTAATCGCAGCGCGGCACGGGGGAGCGCACCTGCAGCACTTCGTCTTCCTTCTCCAGTTCCCAAAACGCATAGACGTAGCAGATGTTCGGATCGCCCCCCGCCGCCTGGTAGAAGCTCTGATCGCCCAACTGGAAACGGTTGCGGTGCTCCACCCGGAAACGCTCCACCCAGCCGAGGAACGTCTTGGCGGTGCCAGCCACGAAGGCCAGCGCATTGTGCAGTTGCTGCTCCAGCAGTTCCGGGCTCAATAGATCGTACTCCGAATCCGGATCCAACCGGCGAATGTTGAGCCGGGCTGGCGCTTCCCGAGCTCGGTTGTTGAAGGTCTGCCGCACGATCACCATGTTGCTTTGCCGGCTCATTGGCAGCCAGTTGCCGTTCGCAGGCTCGGCGGATACCACAACGCGCAAGCTGCCATCCGGGGCGATGCGCAGATCGGCCTTGTCCAATTCGCCCGTTGAGATCATGCGTCCGTCAATGGCGTAGCGGTTCTCCTTGGTGCCGAAGCTCAGGTAGGGCGCGTCGCCGGCCTGGCCGGTGATCTCGTAAGCCAAGCGTCCATCCACGGCGGCGTTGAGGTACAGGTTGTCGGGGTTGTCGGCGCCGATCTTGGCGGTTTCGTGGGACAGGCTGTAGAAGGATGGGTGACGGGCGCTACTGTGCTCCAACTGCATCTCCAGCGCCAACCTCAGCAGGCGGGTGAGGTATCGATAGCCCTCGGCTCGGTCCAGGTCGTCAGCGCCGGCAGCGCTTTCCACCAAGCTGCCGAGTTGCTGCAAATCCTCGCAGAAACCGCGCCACGGGTCGCCAAAGACGGGCTGGTCAGAGATTTCTCGCGGCATGCAGCGCCTCCGCCCTCACCTTTAGCGCCCGCGCCGTATCGTCAAAGGCGCGCTTGATCCAACCTCCGGCAAAGCGCATTACGTGAATGCCGTTGGGGCCGAGCAGGGCGTCGGTCGAGTGGTAGGCGCACCGCTCGGGACCAAGCGATTCGATGAACTGGTCGCGACGCGCCGGATAGGGCCAAGCGTCGTCATGGGGCAATGCCCACGAGAGCAGCTTTTCCGGTTCGAAGGCGCAAACGTACTCGCAGTTGTCGAACACTTCCCCGTCACCTTGGTAGCTGTTGAGCTTCATCACCACCGGCGCTCCCATCTCCAAGGTGGATTCGCATCGGAAGCAGAAGGGGTTCCACTCTCCGTACCGTGGCAGGTCAACCAGCACTTCCCAAACCACGGCGGCGGGTGCCTCGATCACCACTGTCTCGGAGACGACCACCGCATCGGGGTTGTAGGCGAGCTTGGGATCCGAATCTTCCGTCATGGGGCTTTGGATGGGCAGGGCTGCACGTCGATCAGGGCGCCATGTACTGGCCGCCGTTGGCATCCAAGGAGGCTCCGGTGACCACCTTGGCATAGTCCGAGACAAAGAACAGCACCGTTCGGGCGCAGTCGTCTTCGGGCGGTATCAGACCCAGCGGGATGCGGCCGGCAATCTCGCCGACCACGTCTTCCCGCTGCCGTCCGTCGGCCACCTGAGCATCGATGAAGCCGCGCACCGGCGCACCGTGAATCCAGCCCAAGCGCACCGCGTTGACGCGAATGTTGAAGGGGCCGAAGTCCTGGGCCATGTGCCGAGTCATTGCGTTGAGCGCACCCTTGCTGGCAGCGTAGGCGACCTCGCCGGGGAAGGGATTGACGGTGGTCATGGTCGAGACGTTGACAATCGCGCCGCCACCGGCTTCGCGCATGGCGGGCAGCGCCGCCTGCGCCATGCGCAGGGCGCCGAGGCAGTTCACGTCATAGGCCGCCCCCCAATCATCGGGGCTGGCCGCATCGCAGGTGGCCCAACCGCCGTGGTTGTAGGCGCTGTTCACCAAGCCGTCGAGCCCGCCAAAGGCTTCCACGGCAGCGCTCACCAGCGCTTGGCACTGATCGCCTTGGGTCACATCAGTGGCACGCCAAACTGCTTCACCCCCGGCCTCCCGAACCTGCCCAGCCACTTCCTCAAGATAGGCGCCATTGCGGGCACCGAGCGCCACCTTCGCGCCCTCCTCCGCAGCCAGCCGCGCCAACGCCTGCCCCAAGCCCGGCCCAACGCCGCTGATGACGATCACCTTGTCTTGCAGGAGCATCCACAGGTCCAGCGGAAAGGAGGATGGAACTCAAAATACACCAACCCCGAGCGCGTGCAACTGCGCGGCGCACGCACCTATGAAGATTGTTCGGGTTCGGGGGCCGGGTGGCCAGCAGTGGTCCGGGCGGTGCCGTGAAGGCCGTGGATCAACCCCTCCAAGCGGGCGATGGCGGCAGCCATCTCCCTGAATCCGTCATCCACCCGCCGCTCCAGCGATTCGATCCGGTCCTCCATCTGGTCCAGGCGGCGGTCCATCCGCTCGAAACGGGCGTCAACTTGCTGGAATCGAGCATCAACCTGTTCGAAACGGGCGTCAACCTGCTCGAATCGAGCGTCAATTTGGGCGAAGCGGGCATCGTTGGCCTCCCCCATTGCGCCGATGACGCTGAGGTTGACCCCGATGGTGGTGACGCCAACCATGAGGATGGCGATAACGGTGGTGACGAATTGGTTTTTCATGGACATTTACCCGGGATTGTTGTTGATTGGCGGCCCCATTGTCCAGCTTTGTTTCGATTCCGTATGCAGTACGGAGCCACCAGTTTTTTGGGCGAATGTCCTACGCAGGGGCTTCTCAATGGATCGCGAAGGCGAGCGGGCGGGTTTCTTTGGTGCGAGGGCATCCCACCTTTGAATGGATACCCAAGTTCGGTGCGAGGGCAAGATGCCCTTGTCCGGGGAGCAACGCCCGAACTAGGCGTCGTCCCCCGGATCGAGGGCGTCCCGCCCTCGGACGGTGCAATTGGCGGCCCTCAGTTCCACTGCCCTGAGACAACCGTGTTCGCGAGGCGCTTTGAACAGGTAGAATCGCCCCCTGCCCAAACTGCTGCGAGGATCATCCGTTGAGCGCGCCCTTGGAAGACATCAAGGTTCTGGAAGTGGACAACTACATGGCCGCGCCAAGCGCTGCGGCCATCCTGGCGGACATGGGCGCCGATGTGCTGAAGATCGAGCCCATCACTGGCGACCCGATGCGGGGCCTGTCCCGCCCGCTACGGGTTGAATCAAACTTTGCCGAATACGACCTGCAGTTCGACGTGGACAACCGCGGCAAACGCTCCGCGGCCATCGCCTTGGACAAACCCAAAGGCCAAGCCCTTGTCCAGCGCTTGGCGCAAGACGCCGATGTCTTCCTGTGCAACCTGCTCGCGCAACGGCAACAGCGCTTCGGCCTCAACCCCGAGACCCTGTTCGCCGCAAACCCCCGATTGGTTCACGCCACCCTCACCGGCTACGGCACCACCGGCCCGGACGCCTGGCGGCCGGGCTACGACGTGACCGCGTTCTTCGGCCGCTCCGGCCTCTCCGACGCCATGCGCGAAGGCGTGGACGGCGTCGTGCCCCGCGCCGGCGTGGCCCAAGGCGACCACACCACCGGGCTGGCCCTGGTCGCCGCCATTCTCGCCGCCCTGCGGCTGGCGGAAAGAACCGGAGAAGGGCAGGTGCTGGAGACATCGCTCTACGAGACAGCGGTCTGGACCCAAGCCTCCGAGTTAACGGTGACGGCCACCGACAAGGCCCCGGTGCGCCGCCGGGCGCGCCACGAGGCTCTAACGCCCATGACCAACCGCTATCCCTGCGGCGACGGCAAGTGGGTGGTGCTCAACATGCTCGACAGCGGCGCTTGGGAGCGTCTGTGCCGGGCCATCGGCCGCGAGGACTGGCTCGCCGACGAGCGCTACGTAACGGGCCGTGACCGCTATCGGCGCATGCCGGAACTCGTCGATGGCATCGACGCAACGCTCAGCGCCAAGGCCCGGGACGAATGGGGCGCCGTTTTCGACGAGCATGGCGTGATCTGGGGGCCGGTGCTGGGCCTGCACGAGGTGGTGGACGACCCCCACGCCGACGCCATCGGCTTGTTCCCAGAACTTCAGCACCCGGAGCTCGGCACCTACCGCACCGTCAACGCCCCCATGCGCTTTCAATCAGCGGACGTCCGGCCCCGGGGACCAGCCCCAACGGTTGGGGAGCACACCGAGCAAATTCTGCGCGAGGCTGGCTTGTCGCAGCCAGAGATTCAGGCTTTGTTTGACGACGGCATCGTCAAGTAGATGCAGTTGACCATTCAGACCTGATATGGTCTGATTGACCAACTACATTAGAGGGATGCGAGAGCTCCAAGGCAGGTCAAACCATGATGGTCAACATCTCTGAAGCGAAAGCGCACCTTTCCAACCTGATAGATCGTGTTTACCACGGGGAGAAGGTGGTCATTGCAAAAAACAATCTCCCCATTGCCGACTTGGTGCCGCATCGACCCGCCGGCAAGCGCAAACTGGGGTTTCTCAATGGTGAGCTTGACGTGCCCGACCAAGTGTTCTTTGAGGTGGATGAGGAGATCGAGAACATGTTCTATGGAGACGATGATTGCGAATCTTAGTCGATACCCATGTCTTCATCTGGGCTCTCAACGCGCCTGAACGACTGTCCCCGGCAGAAAGAGCAGCACTCGAAAGCCGAGCGAACACCATCTATCTCAGTTCAATCTCCGTAGCCGAGATCATGATCAAGGCTTCCCTCGACAAGTTGCGCTTCGACCACGACCCAATCGCCTGCGCTGAGCAACTTGGGTTCGAGCTTCTGGACTTCTCGGCAACCGATGCCGTCCTCTTGAAGGACCTCCCGTTTCACCACCGCGACCCCTTCGACCGGATGCTTGTCGCGCAGAGCTTGGCGCAAAACACCAAACTGATGAGCGACGACCGACGCTTCAGGCACTACGACTGCGACCTGCTCTAGTCGGTGTTGCCCTATCGTCGAGTTAAAGCCCAACTTCGATCAGCGACTCCGTGAGAAGATGTGCCTTGCAGACAGAGAGGAAGTCATGACCACAAAACACCTGCTTGACCCCGAATTGCACCCGCTGCTCGACCTCGTCCCGCCGTTCGAACTCGATGACGAGCAGCTACACCTGATGCGGGAAAACCCCAGCATGGCGGCGGAGCTTGGCGACCCGGCTCAAGCTGGCGTCACCCGGGAAGAGGTTCATGCCAGCGCAGACGCCGGGCCGGAGGTGCGCGCCCTGTTGTACAGGCCGTCCGACAGGGCTGCCACCGGCGCCG
>JAPPIX010000233.1 GCA_028820495.1 Gammaproteobacteria bacterium | reverse complement strand
CAGGCCGCGCCTTACTTTCAAGTGCATGGGCTGGCCGTGCGACCCCCATCGGCGCTGAATGAGGCGCTTCGCGAGGCCATCGACAGCCTGCATCAGACGCTCTACGCCTCGTCAAACAGCGAATTGACCGCGTCGGAAGCGGCGTTGCTTCGGAAAGCTGGCGCGGACCTTGACGACCATCTGGACCGTTCGGACCCGCTTTTGGAGTACGCCACCGAATTCGCTGCCATCCTAGCCACCAGCCTGTCGGTTGCCGAGGCAGCGAAGCGCCTGGGCGGCGTGACCGCCGTTCGCGTTCGTCAGCTAATTGCTGATCGGGCGCTGTTCGCCATTCGTAGCGGGGGGCGTTGGAAAATCCCCGTTTTTCAGTTCCAAGATGCTGGATTGGTGCCGAACGTCGGGGTCGTGAATGCGGCCCTTTCCCCCACCATCGACGCCGTTTCCGCGTTGCGCTGGTATCGCACCCCGGACCCTGAACTGACAACGTCAAATGGTGCGCTCTGCCCGTTGGACTGGCTGAAGCTCGGCATGGCCCCCGACACTGTCGCCGAGATTGCCCGTGACCTTTGATGCCACGCCCCAAGGTCCCTCGCAGCCCGTCTCTCAGCCACCTCGAATCCCTTGATCCGGAAGTCAGGATCATCGGCCCGGGGACGGTGCTTTGGCGGGTCTATTTCCGCAGCGGCAACCACCCCTCGAATTGGGGCGAGTTTCGGACTGTCGGTCCGGTGGACGCCCGCTTTGACCACCACCTTGGCGATGAACGCACAGCACAGAATCGGGGCGATCTCTACGCTGCGATCGAGCCGGTGACCTGTTTTGCGGAGGCGTTCCAGCAACGCCGCGTCATTAACCGCTGGGACCGTGAGCCCTGGCTTGTGGGATTTGAAATCGCAGCCCCTGTCCCCTTGCTGGATTTGACGGGAGCCTTCCCTACCCGTGCAGGGGCATCGATGGGCCTGATGACGGGCCCGCGCTCCGTATCGCGGGAATGGGCGCGGGCCTTCTACGCCAGTTATCCGCAAACGTGCGGGCTCCGCTATCCTTCCTCGATGTACGCCAATAAGCCCGCTGCCGTTCTGACGGATCGGGCGCAGGCGCTGGATGCACTGCCGCCTCAGCCGAGCTTCCACCGGGCCTTGGGCGATCCGGCCATCCTTGACTTTCTGAAGAATGCGGCGCGAACCTTGGGCTTTGCGTTAGCCTGATTGAGTCTTGAGAGTCTTAGGAGGAATGCATGCAGACACTAGCGGATGTAACGCGGGAGAATGCGGCCAAGCGGCCGGACCGCACGGCGCTCACCTACGTCAACGATGGCCGTAGCTGGACCTATGCGGAGCTTGACGCGGAATCGAACCGGGTGGCCCAGGCGTTGCTGGCAGCGGGCGTTGGCGCCGGCGACCGCATCGCCTACTTGGACCGCAACTCGCCTGAGTACTTCCTGTACCTGTTCGGCGGCGCCAAGGTCAATGCGGTTTCCGTGGCGGTCAATTGGCGTCTGGCGCCGCCGGAGATGGAGTACATCCTCAACAACAGCGAGGCCGCCATTCTCATGGTGGGCGAGGAGTTTCTCGATGCCTTGGGCCAGATGGAATTGCCGAATGTCGCCACGGTCATCGTGCTCGGCGACCCGGGGGGCTCTGGCCATCCGACTTACGATCAATGGCTGGCGGGCCATCCCAACATAGACCCCAAGACGCCGGTTGACGCGGGGGACACCTGCTACCAGCTTTACACGTCCGGCACCACCGGGTTGCCCAAGGGCGTCGAGCTGACCCACGCCAACTTCCTGCACTGCCTGTCCACCAGCCTTGATGCGTTGGAGATGGATGCCGATTCGGTGAATCTGGTCTGCATGCCGCTGTTCCACATTTCCGGCAGCGGCTGGGGGGTGGTGGGCCTCTTTCACGGTGCCCGCAGCCTGTTGCTCAAGGATGTGGACCTGCCGTTGATCCTGCGCCTGATCGGCGAGGAGCAGGTCACCCACGCGCTGTTCGTGCCCGCGGTGCTGCAGTTTTTGCTGGCCGTTCCGGGGGTGCGCGACGCCGATTACGGCTCGCTCCAGTCCATCACTTATGGAGCCTCGCCCATCACCGAAAGCGTGCTCGTCGAAGCCATCCAAACCTTCGGCTGCAAGTTCTATCAAGCCTACGGCCTGACGGAGACCACCGGCGCCATCGCGCTGCTGCACGACGAGGACCATGATCCGGGCGGCGAGCGGGCGCAGCTGCTGCGTTCCTGCGGCAAGGCCATCCCCAACCATGAGATCCGCATCGTGGACACTGCCACCTTGGCGGACCGGGGGGAAGGCGAGGTGGGTGAAATCTGGGTCAAGGGGCCGCAGAACATGAAGGGCTACTGGAAGAACCCAGACGCCACTCGCGATGCCTTCGAGGGCGAGTGGTTCCGCACGGGCGATGCGGGCTACCTGCAGGACGGCTACCTGTTCATTCATGATCGGGTGAAGGACATGATCATCTCCGGCGGCGAGAACATTTACCCCGCCGAGATCGAGAACGTGCTGATGCAGCACGAGGGCATCGCCGACGCCGCCGTGATCGGCGTGCCCAGCGAGCGCTGGGGCGAGGCGGTGAAGGCCATCGTCAAGCCCGCCGACCCCAGCCTGACCGAGGAGGACGTGATCAGCTTCTGCCGTCAGCGGCTAGCGCACTACAAGTGCCCCACGTCGGTGGACTGGATCGACGAGCTGCCACGCAACCCCTCCGGCAAAATCCTCAAGGTCGAGTTGCGCAAACCCTATTGGGAGGGGCGGGAGCGATTGGTTTCTTAGCCGTTTGCCGTTTGACCGATCAGACCGGCCGCTCGCCGCGCACCGTGACCCGCTGCATTTCCCGAGGGGCGTCACCGTAGTCGTGAACGGCGTAGTGCATGACGCATCGGTTGTCCCACATCACGACATCACCGGGCTGCCATCTGTGGCGCATGGTGAGTTCCGGCCTGGAGCCGACGCCAACCAAGTAATCGAGCAGCGGGCGGCTTTCCTCGGGCGTCATGTTCTCGAAGCTCTCGGTGAATCCTTGGTTGACGTACAACGCCCTGCGCCCGGTTTCCGGATGGGTGCGCAGCACCGGATGGGTCGCTTCAAGATCGAATTTCCGGTGCACGGCGCGCAGCGGTTCGAGCATTTGGCGCATGCCTTCCGAAAGGGACTGAAGCGCTGCGTATTGGCTGGCCCACAGGGTGTCGCCGCCCTTGGATGGCACTTCGATGGCTCGCAGCACGGAAATGGAAGGCGGCCGTTCATCGCAGCTCACGTCTGAGTGCCAGACCTCGGTAATGGTCTTGGCCTTGCCTTCGTTCTTGATCAACAGAACTTCCGGGTGCCCATCCACCCCGCTGAACGCTGGGTGCACGTGCAGCTCGCCGAAGCGCCGACCGAACGCCATGTGTTGTTCGCTGTCGAGGTCTTGCCCGCGGAACACCAACACTTGGTGCGCCCATAGGGCGCGGGCGATTTCTTCAAACGTGGCGGAATCGAGGTCGCCCAAGCGCACCCTGCCGATTTCAGCGCCAATGTTTCCGGTAAGCGGCATGATTTTCATGAAGGCTCCTGAACTCCTGTGCCGATTTTCTTGGTTGACAGCGATCCTTGGGTCCGCATCTTGCGGATTGCCGAAATGTCCTCTGCCCAAGGCAAGGCCGAACGGCACCAGATTTGATACTTGGGCGGCAGTTGATCCCGTTGACGGCAGCCGCCCATGCGCAACGAGAAGACTTGTGGATCATCCAAATCGCCGCCGTGAATGGTCGTCCCGCAATTCGGGCAAAAGCTGAGCGCTCTTTGGTTGCCGCTTTCAGCGGTCTTCACATAGGCCTTCAGTTCACCAGAGAGCAGTTTGAAGTTGTCTGCGGACACTTGAGCTGCCCATTGAAAGGCCGATGCGCCGTTGGTTTGGCACTGGGTGCAATGACAGATCCCAACGTGGTCCGGATCGATCCGCGCTTGCCAAGTGACTTTGCCGCAGAGGCAACTGCCGTCAATGTCCATGGGTTCAATGGCATCCGCAATGACTTTGTCAGATGCCCATCATAGACAAAAATGCGTTGTCTTTGTCCGGCAGCGGCGCCCACTGGTGCTTACCCGCTGCCGCTTCGTGCCCGCAGTTGCCGTTTCGTCGCACGGCTATTGTTGAGTTGTCTCCGACCGCTTAAGTTGGCGTCGCAGATCAGTCAATTTCGCGTGGGAGTGCGATCATGAAGACCAGCAACCTCATCGCCGCGGGCGTGCTCGCTGCGGCCCTTGGCGTCCATGCCCAAGCCGCGTCGGAGACCTTGACCATCGTGATCGAAGACATCCGTGACGCCAGCGGTACCGTGCAGGTGCAGGTGCTGGCCGGACAGGCACAGTTCGAAGGCGAAGGCTCGGTGGCGCAATTCCTCGAGCCAGCGGTGGAAGGTTCGGTGACGCTGGTTGCGGATGACCTTCCCCCCGGAGAGTACGCCATCAGGGTCATGCACGACGTGAACGGCAACGACGACCTCGACGTCAATTTCGTCGGCATGCCCACTGAACCCTACGCCTTTTCCAACAACGCCAAGGGCCAGTTCGGCCCGGCCCAATGGCAGGACGCGCGCTTCGCGCTCGACGGCGATGTCACTCAAGTGATTCGCCTGAACCATTAGGCGGGAGAGGAGCGCCTACCATGCAACGGCGGGAATTTTCGAAACTACTGGCACTGCTGGCCTGCCCTTGGCCAGCCCGCGCCCTGACCTTGGGCGAGGGTGCGGACTGGTCGGAACGCTTCGCGGCGGCTTTGCGCGAGCGTCCTTGGCTGGCAGCCTGGGGCAACATTGACCGTGACCACTATCAGGGCGACGCGGTCACTTCCGGCCGCTGGCCGGAGGAACTGCGCGGTACGCTGTATCGCACCGGCCCAGCCCAACACGAGGTTCACGGCTATCGCAACCATCACTGGTTCGACGGCGACGGCATGGTGCAGGCTTGGCGGATTAGCGCGGATGGCGTGCGCCACCAGGCGCGGCTGGTCGAAACCGCCAAGGTGAAAGCTGAGTGCGCAGCGGGCCGGGCCTTGTACCCTGGCATGATGGCTGCGCCACCCGGTGCCGCTGGGCTGACCGGCCCTGATGACTTGAACCTGGCGAACATCAGCGTCCTGCACCACCATGGCCGCCTGCTGGCGCTTTGGGAGGCGGGCAGTCCCTATGAAATCGACCCGGACGAATTGACCACGATCGGTCCCTACTCATTTGCCGATGCACAAGGCGGTTCGAGCATGCGCGGCGTGCCGTTTTCCGCCCATCCGCGGGTGGACGTGGACGGCAGCGTCTGGAACTTCGGCTACGCTTCGGGGGCGGGCCTGATGGTGCTCTGGCACGTCGGTGCCGACGGCGCCCTGCTCAGTGCCGGGCGCGTGGCGGTGGACCCGATGACCATGCCGCACGACTTCGTCGTTACCGAACGGCATCTCGTGTTGCTGCTGCCGCCCTTTCATTACCGGCCCGAGCGGCGGGCTGAAGGGTTCCTGAACCTGCACGAATGGCGACCCGAAGACCCGTGCCGGGTTCTGGTGGTGGACAAGAACGACTTGTCGAGCCACTACTTCCTGGAGTTGCCCGCGCAGTGGATCTTTCACTTCGGCAACGCTTGGGAAGATGGCGCCGGGGTCATCCGCTTCGATGCCGCGCGTGCGCCGGATCCGGGCATCATGACCCACACGTTCACGGAGATCATGCGCGGCAATCCAAGCTACCGCGATGGCAGCCCCGCACGGCACTACCATTATCGAATCGACACGCGGGCTCGCACGATTGCCGAGGAAGCCATGCTGGAACCGGGGCTTTATTCCGAATTTCCCTGCGTTGACCCGCGGGTGGGTTGCCGGCGCTATCGCAAGCTCGTGTTTCTGTCCCAACGGGAGGGCGTACCGGCGGCCCATGGCATGCTGAACGAGCTAAGCTTGTTTGACATGGAAAACGGCCAGCGCGGCTTCTTCCGCTATCCGGATGAGCAGATTCCCGAGGAGCACCTCTATGTGCCCCGGCCCGGTAGCGAGCCGGAAACCAGTGGCTGGATTCTGGGCACGGCTTACGATTGGAAGCGTCGTGCACATGTGCTCAATCTGTTCGATGCCGAGGGGATTGCCGATGGCCCGATGGCCGCAGCGGAGCTGCCCTATGCGATTCCGCTTGGCCTGCATGGCAAGTTCGTGGCGGGGTGATTGCTTGCGTCTAACGTCGTTTGTTCTCGTCGGCCTCTTTTCGCTGGCCATCGCCGTCTTGGTTTGGTGGCTGGCCGACGACGCCGGCAGCTTTCCGCAGATCTTGACGGTGTCGCTCTGCATCGGCTGGCCGGTGTATCTTGCCTTTGAGTTGGCGCACGAAAGGCTCAGTCGGTGGCTCGGTCCTTGGCTTGCGCCGGTGCCCGTGGTCGCGCTCGGCTTGGCTTTGGGGCTGCCACTGGCAGGTGCGCTCGTGGCGGGGCAGCCGCTGTTCTTTTTCTCGGGGGATTTCGGCACCTTGGGCTTGGGATTGTTCTTCGGGATTACTGGCTTCCTCATCTTTGGCACCCGTGAGCGCCTGCGTGAAACCCGTGAGTTGCTGGCTGAGGCGGAATTGAAGCAGTCGCAGCAGGGAAAGCTGCTGGCGGAGTCCGAACTTAAGTCGATGCAGGCGCAGATCGAACCGCATTTCCTGTTCAACACCCTGTCCAACATTACGCAGCTGATTCGCTCGAATCCGGATCTGGCCGTAAGCACCTTGGAAAACCTCACCACCTTGCTGCGCGGCTCGCTGGCGCGCACCCGTTCCAGTGAAAGCACGCTCGGTCAGGAAATCGATTTCGCCGAGGCCTATCTTGCGATCCAGGCCACCCGCTTGCAGGGCCGGTTGCGCTATGAGATCGAGCTGCCGGAGGAACTGCGGGACGTTCCGCTGCCGCCGCTGCTGATTCAGCCCCTGCTTGAGAATGCGGTCATCCACGGCATTGAACCCTTGCCGGAAGGCGGTGACATCCTACTCACCGCTCGGCAATTCGACGATGAAGTGGTGCTCAGCGTCTGCGACACCGGACCCGGCATCAGCGAACACGGCTTATCGAGTGGCACGGGGTTGCGCAACGTGCGCGAGCGGCTGCGCCTGCGCTACGGATCGGACGCGGAACTCACCTTGACGCCGACCTTCCCAGACGGGTTGCTCGCCGAGATATTCATACCCTTGGCCAACAAATGACCCGCGCCCTGATCCTTGAGGACGAGCCGCTGTTGGCTGAACAGTTGCGCGACAAGCTGCAGCAGTTGTGGCATGACCTTGAGATTGTCGGCATGGCTCTAGAGGGCCGGGAGGCCTTGCGCCTGGCCCGAGAAGCGCAGCCGGACATCGCCTTTCTCGACATCCGCCTGCCGGGCATGTCCGGGCTGGAAGTGGCCGCCGCTTTGCCGGAGCACACCAAGGTGGTGTTCGTCACCGCCCACGATGAGTTTGCCGTGGAGGCCTTCCGCGCCGCTGCGGTGGACTATCTGCTCAAACCGGTCAGCAACGAGCGCCTTGCGGCCACCATTAAGCGATTGCGCCGCGACGAGACCCAAAACCGGGAGGAAGTGCTGGCGCTCCTGCAGCGGATTGGCGTTGGCGCGGCGCCCAGCCATCTGCAGTGGATTCGCGCCGGCATCGGCGATGCCACGGTGCTGGTATCCGTGGATGAAGTGATCTACTTCCGCGCCGACGCCAAGTACACCAGCGTGATGACCCGCGAACGCGAACACCTTGTGCGGCGTGCCATCAGCCAGTTGGAATCGCAACTCGACCCGGACAAATTCTGGCGCATCCATCGGGGCCTCATCGTGCGCGTCGATCAGATCGTATCCGCTAGCCGCGACCTGCGCGGCCGTTACGTGCTCACCCTTCGGGATCGCACCGAAAAACTGCGCTCCAGCCGGGCCTACAGCCACCTGTTCAAGGCCAACTAAAGGTCGGCGCGGCGCAAGAGTCCCCACTCATCCTCTAAGGGCGTGATGGGCATCTCGGGCCTCGTTCTGCAGTGGCGCAACAGCAAGCGTTCCAAGGACAGCCAGGGGTCGCCGAGCACGGCGCCCTTGACTTGCTGGTCGATGACGGCCAGTTCCGCCAGCACCGATTCGACGCCGCCGGCTCGGCGCTTGAAGTCGGCTGCCGCGCCGCGCCGGTGGGCGGGCATCCAACCGCCGGATTCAAGGCGGCGCAGTTGGCTGGTGAAGGCGCCGAGCAGGGCCATTATGGCAACGCCCTCCTCGCGCAGGGTGCGCTGCACGCGCTGCACCCGCTTGGCGTCGCCAGCGAAGGCCGCGTCGATCAATTCGTAGGCATCGTAGTGGGCGGTGTCCTCCACTGCGGCGGCGATGCTGCGGGCATCGATGGGCTGGCGCAGGTCGAGCAGCTTGAGCTTTTCAATTTCCTGCACCGCAGCCAGCAAGTTGCCCTCCACCCGCTCGGCGAGATAGGCGAAAGCCTCGCGGTTGAGTTCAAGCCCCGCGTCGCGAAGGCGCGCCGCCAGCCAACGGGGCAGTTCGCGGATGCCGACGGGCCAGACCAGGACAATGACGCCGGCCTTGTCCAAGGCCTTGAACCAGGCGCTTGACCGCTGCCGCCCTTCGAGGCGTCCGGTGCGGATCAGCAACAGCACGTCCTCGTGTTGTGCCCCAGCGTATTCGCGCAGGATGTCGGATGCCTTGCGGTCGATCTTGTTGGCGGGTGGGCGCAGATCGATCACCTTGCGTTCCGCGAACAGCGACTGGCTGGCCGCTTCGGCGATGAGCTCGCTCCAGTTGAAGCCGCTCTCGACATGCACAACCCGGCGTTCGGAGTAGCCGTGGCGGCGGGCAGTGGCGAGGATGGCGTCGCAAGCTTCTTCGACTAATAGGGTTTCATCGCCGGACACAAGGTAGATGGGCGCAAGCCCTTTCTCCAATCGCCCCCTTAGGGCTTCAGGCTTGATCTGCATCGGATTCGACGCCGCTGAGCGTTGCGGCTACGGCGTTCAGGCTGCGCAGGATTTGCTGTGAGAGGGCGGACTTCAGTTCCTGTTCAATCAGGGCCTCCTCTTCGCTGCTGCCCGCGAGGTTGTCGCGGTCGATGCGGAAGGTCCTAGATGCCCTGATCCAAGCGGGGTTGATCAGGCTCCTCTCACCGGCCCGGATGCCGAACTGCACCCCTAGGGTCAGTTCAAATTCCGCCGCCCGCGCCCCGGCGGTCAACGAGGCCACGCGGCGGTTGCGGCTTTCGTTGACGATCTGGACCACCAGGTCGGCATCGTCGGCGCTGGCGCTCGCCAAGGCGCCGGCTTGACGCAGGGCATCCCGCAGCGGTGCGGCCATGCGGCTTAAGGGGTCGGCTTGGACGCGGACACTGAGATCGGCATCGGAGAAGTCCCAGGAGCGTAGTTGAAAGCCGCAGCCTCCGGCCAGAAGCGCCGTTCCGATGAGCAGTAGGCTAGCCAAGAGGTGCCTGCCGGCAATTCGAGGGCGGGACGCCCTCGCTCCGGGGGGCCACCGGAGCGGGGGGCCCCTCCTTGGGCTTCGAGGGCAAGATGCCCTCGCTCCAAGGGTTTCGGCAAGCAGCAATGCCGTCAACGGTCGCTGCGGCCGAGTGTTCATGCGGCGACCAGGTTGATGAGCTTGTGGGGCACGTAGATCACTTTGCGCACGCGCTTGCCGGCCAGATGGCGGGCCACGTTGCCGTCGAGTTCGGCCGCCTGCCGGACGCTGTCCTCGCCCGCTTCGGGGGATACCGTCACTTGTGCGCGCAGCTTGCCGTTGACTTGCACGGCGATGTTCAGGGTCTCATCGACCACCTTGGACGCGTCGTAAGCGGGCCAGCGGGCACTGGCGAACAGGCCGCCTTCGAACCCCAACCGTTCGTAAAGCTCCTCGCAAACATGGGGCGCGAAGGGCGCCACCATAACCACCAAGGGCTTGAGTTCGGCGATGCGCGGGGTGCGGCCGCCGGCGCGGACCACGTTCATGTACTCCATCATGGCGGCGATGGCGGTGTTGAACTGCTGCTCGGGCAGTTGCTCCGTGACTTGCCGTATGGTGCGGTGCAACGCCCGTTCAACCGGGGGTTCCGGCGGCAGGTCCGCGTCGCGGTCGGCCTCGGCGACACTCTGCCAGAGCCGGTTCAGAAAGCTGAACGGGCCTTGGATGCCGCTGCCCCGGTAGTCGCCGCCCTGTTCATAAGCGCCCAGGAACATGAGGTAGAGGCGCAGGGTGTCGGCGCCGTACTGGTTGATGATGGCGTCCGGGGAAATGACGTTGCCCTTGCTCTTGGACATCTTGCGCCCTTCGCGAATCAGCAGGCCGTGGGCGCGAAACCGCTTGAAAGGCTCGCTGAAGCCGACGATGCCGAGCTCATGCAGGGCCATGGTGAGGAAGCGGGCGTACATCAGGTGCAGCACGGCGTGCTCGTTGCCGCCGATGTAGCAGTCCACCGGCAGCCACTTCGCCGTCGATTGCGGCTCGATGGCGAGGTCGTCGCGGCCGGTGGAGGGGTAGCGGAGGAAGTACCAGCCGCTGCACAGAAAGTTGTCGGTGACGTCGGTGTCGCGATGGGCGTCCTTGCCACAGGCCGGGCAGGGGGCGTTGAACCAGTCCTCTGCCCGCGCCAAGGGGCTTTGGCCGCTGTTGTCGGGGCGGAAGTCCTGCAGGTAGGGGAGTTCCACCGGCAATTCGCCTTCCGGCACCGGCACCGCGCCGCAATCGGAGCAGTGGATGATGGGGATGGGCGGTCCCCAGTACCGCTGCCGGGACACGCACCAGTCGTGCAGCCGGTAGTTGGTCTGCGCCTTGGCGCCGCCCTCGGCTTCGAGCCTTGCAACGATGGCCCGCTTGGCGTCCGCCACCGCCAAGCCGTCGAAATCGCCGGAGTTCACCAAGGTGCCTTCGCCCGAATAGGCCTCGGCCAAGGGCGTTTCGGCATCCTCCCCCGGTCCGGCGATCACGCGCACGATGGGCAGGCCGAAGGCTTGGGCGAACTCGAAGTCGCGGGCGTCATGGCCGGGCACCGCCATGATCGCCCCGGTGCCGTAGCCCATGAGCACGTAGTCGGCTATCCAGACGGGAATCCGGGCGCCGTTCACCGGATTGATGGCGTAGCCGCCGGTGAACACGCCGGTCTTTTCCTTGTCGGTCTTCTGCCGTTCCACGAGGTCCCGGCGGGCGACTTCGGCCCGATAGGCATTCACTGCCGCCCGCGCATCGGCAGCGGTGATGGCGTCCACCAACGGATGCTCCGGGGCCAGCACCATGTAGGTGGCCCCGAACAGGGTGTCAGGCCGGGTGGTGAACACGCGGATACGGGCGCCCCTGCCGTCTTCGGCATCCACGGCGCCATCGGCGACGCCGCTGCTTCCAGCGATGGCGAAGCTGACATCGGCGCCTTGGCTGCGGCCGATCCAAGCGGCTTGCGCTTTCTTGGTGACGTCGGACCAGTCCATGTCGGCCAGGTTGTCGAGCAGTTGGCCGGCATAATCGGTGATGCGGAAGAACCATTGCGGCAACTGGCGCTGCTCGACCGTTGCTTCGCAGCGTTCGCACAAGCCGCTTAGCACCTGCTCGTTGGCCAGCACCGTCATGCATGACGGGCACCAGTTGACCGGCGCCTCCCGGCGCTCCACGAGGCCGGCCTTGTAGAGCTTGAGAAACACCCACTGGGTCCAGCGGTAGTAGCTGACGTGGGTGGTGTCCACGGTATGGTTCCAGTCGAACATGCCCCCGAAGCGCTTCAGGGTGCGGGTGAAGTTCTCGATGTTCTTGGGGATCAGGTCGTAGGGGTTGCTGCCGACCTTCAGGGCATGGTTTTCCGAATGGATGCCGAAGGCGTCAAAGCCGATGGGCTGGAAGACGTCCTTGCCGTTGAGCCGCTGGAAGCGCCCATTCACGTCGGCGCCGGTGTAGGCGTAGATGTTGCCGATGTGCAGCCCTTCCGCGGAAGGGTAGGGGAACATCATCAGGTTGTAGTAGGGATTCTCGGCGTTCGCCAATTGCGCCTCGGTCAGGCGATTGACGCCATCGCGCTCCCATCGCTCCCGCCACTTGCGCTCCACGGCTTCGGGCGAATAGCGGTCGTGTTCGTTGCTCATGGCAGGGCTAGTGCTAAAACCAATAACAATACCACTTTAGCCCGGATATTGCACGAATGTAGTTGAGGAACGGCGGAATGCCCCTGATAATT
>JAPPIX010000093.1 GCA_028820495.1 Gammaproteobacteria bacterium | reverse complement strand
CTCATGGCCATCCCAACCAATTGAATTTATTCGACTTTTAACCGGACACTAGTGAAGTCACCTGCAAGATTGGCGAGGACGAGTACATCAAGCACTTCCTTGGCCTGTCTGACAACGTCACATACTTCGCGGAGCAGCTCACGGGCATTGACGTGAGCCTGTACCACCACAGGATCACCTGGAAGCCGCAGGCCATCCTGCCGGACATCGATTTCCGAGGTGACGCGGAGGAACTGCTTGAGAACGCATCGGAGATCAATCAGTGAGGGGGTGAATTGGCGGCGTATGGAGGGAGCGGGAAGCACGGGCGCCTTCGAGGTCGTGTGTCACGTTTTGACACTTGCGCCCATTAAGCTGAGACGGTAATCATTGGCGGACGTTAACTGGCGTTCTGCAGACCCGCTAAGACAATGGGCTTGATGCGTTGAGGCGTTTGGAGAGTTGATATGGGCACATTCACCATCCCGCTTGAAGTGGCCGGTCCCGAACGTCGCCACTACGAGACGATTGACGCCTTGGTGGATTCCGGGGCGACCTATACGGTTCTCCCCGCTTCCGTTCTTGAGCGACTAGGAGTGGTTCCCCACAGTTCCCGCCGCTTCGTGCTTGCCGATGGCAGCCGAGTAGAACGGGGTTTCGGTCGAACCTGGATGCGGCTCGATGGCCGTGAGGATTTGTCGCCCGTGGTGTTCTGGGACGAGAGCGCCCGACCGTTGCTTGGTGCTGTGACCCTAGAGATTTTCAGCTTGGGCATCGATTTGGTGAACGGGCGTCTCATGCCGGTCGATGCGCTGATGCTTAGGGCCGCAGAGCCTGAGCAAGGCGGCGGAGAACTTCGAGGAGCAGCTCACGGGCATTGACGTGAGCCAGTACCACCACAGAATCACCTGGAAACCGCGGGTCATCCTGCCGGATGTCGATTTTCGGGGTGCCGCGGAGGAACTGCTTGAGAACGCATCGGAGGTCAATCAGTGAGGGGGTTGGGGGTGCCTCAAGGGAGATTAGGGGGCTGGCGGCGAAGGCAAGCGGTCATCCAAGGCTTTCAGCGTCGCGTTGCAAAACTCACTCACTGTCAAGGCGAGCATCTGCCGACATTCGGGGTCATGCAAGGTGCGTTCAGCCAAGTCCAAGGGAAGAAAACGGCCCATGGTCGTTCGAAAGCCCTCCGACTCGATCAGCTCCGCACTCCGCTCCGCGGTGATTCGCAGCGCCTCCTGAAGTTCGCTGTCTAACCCCCAGGTTGACGCCTTGCTTGCCGCTCTCTCCGCCAGTGACGGCGTGTTTCCAAGACGGCTGGCGAGCCACGCCATGTCCCAGGCGTCGCGATGCCGGGGATTGCTGCGCGTCAGCACGGACATCGGATAAGCGATCATTTTGTCGGAGCAAATGTCCGCCATTGACGTCGCCCGCACCGGAAAAGGGGGGCTATCTCCGATCAAGATTCCATGCGGGTGCCGGATGGGGAGGGGGGCTACGTCGGGTTGGGGGTCGTGGCCGTCGATCTCGATCTTGATGCGCTGCACACCAAGCTGCGCTCGTCGAGAAGCTGGGCGCGTAACCACCCTAGCCACCCAGCGGCTTGCGGTTCTGCCCTTGCCATCCGCGAGCCTAGGCGGGGCGACGGTGACCTCAAGGCCGTAGACTTGGCCAATCCGAGTGCGCAGGACTTCTTCAATGTTGCGTAGAAATCCCGGTTGGAAACTGGCGCCGCCGGAAAAGTCAAGATCTTCGCTCAACCGCTGGCCACCATGACACAGCCGCAGGCAGGTGCCCCCCTTGAACGTCAGCTTCCGCAGATGCCCGGCATCATGCATGGCGTGCAGAATTTCGAAGTGCAAAAGCTCCTTTTCAATGGCGGGCAGGCAACCCTTCAGTTTGGGCTGGCTGCTCACAATCATCTCGGCAATCCCGATGAAGTCACGCATGGTTCTCCCCAAGCTGCGGCCGTGCCCAGTCCGCCAACACCTCCGCATGGATCTCGTCGTCGATCAGGTGCAGATTAGTAGGCCGCACTCGGCGAAGATCCTCGTAGGCCAGGGCAGGGGAGGCAACCCGCATGCCGAACCGGTCGTCAAATGCGGTGTTCGCCAAAATCTCCGTCTCGGTCCGGCTGGTGTGGCGGAACTCAAGGTCGCCGCAACCAGTGCGGTATTGGCCCCCGTTTCCGGTGGTGGCGACAGTGTAGATCATGGGCACTTGGCTGATTGAACCGAACTCCGCCAAGGCGGACTCATAGCTCAGGTAACACAGGTGGCGGGGGCGAAGATGCCCGGCGATGAGGCCGATGCCGCTCCGCCCCAGCGGGCTGGCGCCCCGGTTGACATAGACGCCGCGCCCCACACGTTCGAGCAGGCCCAGCGCGTTGAGGCGGCGCAGCCCCCGGTTGAACGCCCCATCTCCATCGCTAGGGAACAGGGTCCGCAGCCCTTGGGTGTCCAGGACCGGAAAGGTCCGCCCCGCACCCAGCACGAGCACTTGCACTGCCTCGGCGAGCGTCATCATTCCACCTCAATTCGTGTACGGCGGCACCGTTGCCGCACACATCATTCTTGATGTATGCGGAAATTGTATCAATTTGTACTATTAGTGTGCGCATCAAGCGACTGTGTTGAACATGTCCGTTTCGCCATAGGGCTTGGGCAGGACAAGAAAGGCGCGGGCCTCTCTCCAGCCGAGAGACGCATTCCGATGTCCGACGGTACAGAGGGCTTTACCGTCCCCTGCGCGGTGCGATGAATAGGGTACCTACCGGCGTAGTCGTGTTAGAGTCGTATGACGTTTTTCGTATCGATGAGGAAAGCGATGCAACAAGTCAAAGTGTCCCCCAAGTTTCAAGTGGTCATTCCCAAGCCTGTACGCGAGTCGATGGGAATCCGCCCCGGCCAAAGGCTGCAAGTCGTCCCTTACGGTGACCGCATCGAACTCGTGCCCATGAGGACAATCGGCGAGATGCGGGGTTTCCTTGCTGGCATGGATCCGCGGTTTGAGCGCGAACCGGATCGCGAACTTTAAGGATGGCCGTGGAGCGGCCCTACCTTGTCGACTCGTCGGGGTGGATCGAGTATTTCACGGATGGGCCGAATGCGGATGTGTTTGCTGAGCCGCTTGCGGACACCAGCCGATTGATCGTGCCGGCAATTTGCGTGTATGAAGTCTTCCGAGTGGTGTTGCGGCAGCGGGGCGAACCCGATGCGCTTCGTGCCGCTGCATTGATGGGCAGTGGCCGGGAAGTTGCACTGACATCCGCGCTCGCGCTGGAGGCGGCACGGCTCGCCCATGAAAACGCCTTGGCGATGGCCGATGGTGTCATTTTAGCCACGGCCCGTCTTGAACAGGCGACGCTGTGGACTCAGGACGGCGATTTTGAAGGCTTTCCCCTCGTCCGCTACTTCCCAAAGGTGTTGAGTTAAGCCAACAGCCCCGTGCCCGCTTTTCAGGGATTTGGTGTTGATTCCCCGAACAAGTGAGCGTGTGTCGGGTTTTGACACAGCCACTCCCTATGATCCCGCCCCATGCAGTTGAAGGACCAAGAACTATGGCCCGGGCGCGTATTGGGGGAGTGGCTGGCAGTACGAGTCGCCGCCGCCACTAGGACATAGGGGGAAGCGCATGGAAGTTCTCGCCATAGCTGGGCTGCTCATCGGGGGCTGGCTGATGATCAAGTGGCTCGTAGGTGTTGTTCTATACGTCATTTGTGACATTTTCGCCCTCATCTGTGACGTTTGCGGACACTCTCGACGAGAGTGCGGCTGCTACCGCGATAGGGACGCGCAGTAATCCCGATACCGATTTGTCCGGCTCGCTTGGATGCGTGGTGTCAGCGTAGTAGTCTGGCCCGGTTGCCAATTTGGGAAGAGAACGTCACTAAGCACCTCCACTGGGGAATGAAGGCACAATTTGGACACAGTTAGTGTTTTGCGAGCTTCGCAGCTGAATGCTTGGCTGGGGTTCTCCAAACTGCGTCGATAGCCGCTATACAGAGGATGTAATTTGGGCAAACAGAGCGGGTGAACATTTCAGATATCTACAGCTTAGCGTTCGGGCAGGACTGGTGCCCGTACCTTTGGCAGCAGCAGTTTGCGACGATGGACGAATGGCCAGAGGTATTGGTAGCACCCACAGGTTCCGGCAAGACGGCAGGCGTGACCCTCGGCTGGGTGGCGCATAGACTGCGCAGCCCAGAAAAGACACCTCGTCGATTGGTGTGGTGTCTGCCCATGCGGACGCTGGTCGAACAAACCGCAAGCATGGCCAGAGAATGGTTCGGCAGGCTGAACGATCACAGGGATGGGGAGGCGCTGCTTCCAGGGCCGGGTGATGTTCACGTCCTCATGGGCGGTGTCGAAGCTGCGAAATGGCTTGACCGAGCCGAGCACCCAGCCGTCATCATCGGCACTCAAGACATGCTGCTCAGCCGTGCCCTTATGCGCGGCTATGCTTCCTCCCGCGCTGTTTGGCCCATGGAGTTCGCTCTGCTCCATACGGACACACTGTGGGTCTTCGACGAAGTTCAACTCATGGGCGCAGGCCGCGCAACCTCAGCTCAACTCGAAGCCTTCAGACGCAGCGACGCAATCAAGCAAGCAAAGGCATGCCACGCACACCCGAATTCTGCCCGCAGCCTTTGGATATCGGCCACATTGGAGCCGGATTGGCTGAGGACAGTTGACTTCCCGATGCCCGTGGAGGGAACCAAAGCTGTAGTCCGGGTCATCCCGTCGCAGGAACCCGATGAACGCCTCGAACGGCTAGCGACTGCGAAGAAGACATTGACTCGGGTCGCAGATGTGCCGGCGACGAGCAATAAAGCCGAAGTTCAAAGCTACATCAGCCAGCTTGCTGATTCGGTTCTTAATGCGCACGAGCCAGGCCACATGTCCTTGATCATCCTCAATCAGGTGCAACGGGCGCAGACTCTCCATGCCGCCCTCGCCGCGAAGATCAAGAGTGTGGCGGCCAGTCCGACGCTCGCATTGGTACATGGCCGCTTTCGTCCGGAAGATCGACGACGAGAGTTCGAGAAGGCCGTGGGGAAAGATGGGCGTGGTGGGGCCACGGATATCATCGTCGTTGCAACGCAGTCAGTAGAGGCTGGGGTTGATTTTTCCGCCACCGTTCTTTGGACCGAACTTGCGCCTTGGCCCTCTCTTGTGCAGCGCTTTGGCCGAGCAAATCGTTACGCGGAGCTTGAAGCAGGCGCTGACGTACGCTGGATCGACCTGCTAGCAAGTGCCCAGGACGCAAAGACTGCTGAAGCGCTCGCCCTTCCGTATTCGGCCGACGAACTTAGGGCGGCGCGGGAGCATCTGCTACCACTGGCAGGCGTTTCCCCTGCTGAGCTGCCTCCGGCTGGAGAAATCGACCCACCGACACGAGTCATTCGCCGTAAAGATCTTGATGACCTTTTCGACACGGACCCAGATCTCACGGGCTTCGATGTCGACATCTCTCCATACGTTCGCGACGCTGACGATACCGACGTGCGCGTCTTCTGGCGGGATGTGTCCAGTATCGGCGACAAGCCGCCTCATCCTCATTCAGAGGAGCTATGTTCGGTACCAATCGGCATGGCTGGAGACTGGCTCAAGACCGTACGTAAACAGCAACTGTCCGTTTTCGTTCGCGACCCCCAGTGGCGACACGCGGACGGGGCAACTAGTGTGGCACCGCCCGGCTGGACCCGACTGACCCAAGATCCCTGGCCCGGCCTCGTTGTCCTCGCTGACGCTACTGTCGGAGGATACAGCGAAGCATCAGGTTTCACTGGCAACCCCAAGGATGTTCCAACCCCCATTTCAGACAACGGCACCCTTGTCGATGGGTCGGGAGAGACACCACATGTTCAGGACGGGGATGTCGGGGGCGAGTCCGAAACACACGATGTGGACCCTCGCAGCGAGATTGGTGTCCAAGTGCTGCTTACCGCCCACCTTCGCCACGTCGAGGCTGAGGCCACAAAGCTGTGCGACAGACTCCACGTTGATGTGGACACCCGTGCTGCAATCATCCGGGCGGCGCGGTGGCATGACCTCGGGAAAGCGCATGACGTATTCCAAGACACCATGCGCCGGGGCCTTCCCGATGGGGCGGTGGTCTCCGGTGCTCTTGCCAAGACGGTCAAGTCCAATCTGCGTCACAGTCGGGCGTACTTCCGTCACGAACTTGCGTCCGCACTTGCCCTGTTAGCGCAGGAAGATTGGTCGCGTGACGCGGACTTGACTGCTTATCTAGTGGCCGCCCACCACGGCAAGGTCCGCATGAATCTGCGAGCGTTGCCGAGGGAGGGAGCACCGACGGATACGGATCGACTCGGTGCCCGATTTGCTCGCGGGATATGGGATGGCGACGAATTGAAGCCTGTTGACTTGGGTGGCGGAGATCGCTGGGCGGGTGGGCCTCTCACCCTTTCATTGATGGAACTCGGCTGGGACGAAACCACAAGGGCAAGCTGGACGGAGCGCACCCGCGATCTCTTGGCACGCTTCGGTCCGTTCCGTCTCGCTTGGATGGAGACCTTGATACGGCTAGCGGACTGGCGGGCCTCCGCCAAGGAGAAAGAGGGAGTCTATGACGATTGCTAAGTCCATGACGCTCGATGGCTGTAGGCCGACTCCCCTTGCTTCCTATCTGAAGGCGCTCGGAGTGTTACGGCTGATTTCATGCGATGCGAACCATCTGAGCGGGCAGGCAGCGGACCCTAACGCCCGCGGATGGTGGGAGGGCGAGCGCTTCCATCTCTGGACGAAGCTCGACCGAACTGCTTTGTGCAGGTTCTTTCTCCACGAGTACGCGCCTAGCCCGCTCATCGCGCCGTGGAACGGGCGTGCGGGCTTCCTTGAAGGCGATGCAGGGGCGGAATCCTCACGTACCGGTGCGCTGCTCATGAGCGCAATTCAACGGAGTACGTGTCTGCGGTTTTCGAACATGCGGCGAACGGTTGAGTCCTTGCGAAGCAACTCAGCCGTTGCGGGGTACGACGAACTACGCGCGAGGGAAAAACGGCTGACCAGCCAAGCGGGGGAACTCAAGGGTGACGAAAAAGTCGGTGTGCAGGATGAACTGAAGATTGCAAAAAAGCAGGCATCGGAATCGAAAAGTGCGTTGCTCCCAACGTTGAGAGCCACGACCGACTCGAATCATCTTGCATACCTTGAAGCCTGTTACGTCCTTGCGGCGGATGAAACACCAGCGCCGTTGCTAGGCTCTGGAGGAAACGATGGCAGCCGTGACTTCGGTGTCAATTTTGCCGAGCATCTGCTCAAACTGTTTGCTCCCGACGATGGAGTTCCAGCGGAAGATGCTCACATCCAGCTTGAAGGTGCGCTATTCGGCTTGGGGGAGCGTCTCGGTGCTTCCGGGTCCATGGGCCAATTTAGTCCGGGACACGGTGGTGCGAACTCGACAACTGGATACGAAGGTCATGGTGCGCTCAACCGTTGGGACGTAGTGCTGACGATGGAAGGGACCATTGCGTTCGCGGGTGCTCTGACCCGGCGTTTGGAAGCGACAGGCGGCTCCCGGGCCGCGTTCCCCTTTACATTCGACCCCGTTGGCGCTGGAGCGGGCGGTCTGTCGGTCGCGGACCCCAACCCTTCCCGCGGAGAGATCTGGACGCCCATGTGGTACAAGCCTGCGACGTATGTTGAGGTGTCAGCCATGTTCGCCGAGGGCCGCCTTACGCTCGGGAGGCGGGTAGCCCGCACGGGCTTGGATGCCGCACGATCAATCTCACAAATCGGGCAGGCGCGAGGAATCGGCGGCTTCGAGCGCTACTCGCTAATCCAGCCTGACAGCAAGATGCCCTATCAAGCCACACCGCTTGGCCGGTTCAACGTACCTACCAGACCGCGTATCGATCTGATTGCAGATCTCGAGGTCGGCGGTTGGTTGGCCAAAGCGCGGCGCCTCGCCAACAGCAGTACATCCCCCGCACACGCAAAGTCGGTAATGCGTCGTTTGCAAGACGCGCTATTCCAGATGACAGATGCCCGCCAGAGTGGGGAGGGGACACGTAATGCGCTGATCGCACTTGGAGAGTTCATGCGTTGGATGACGACAAACGCCAAAGTGCGCAACGATCTGTTGCCACCTCCAATGATGCGCCGCAGATGGATGAGAGCGGCGGATGATGGCTCTCCGGACTTCAGGGTCGCAGCCGCACTTGCGGGACTCGGAGTGGCCGGACGAACGAAGGATGGAACCAAGTCTGCAGACGACGGCAAGGGCGCGGAAGCACCGGATGTGGGCCAGTCGCCGCATTCACAGCCGATGGCCGCGCACTTTGCGCCAATCGACGAGGACCGCTTTGCCCGTAATCGACAGCCGGCTTGGTCTGAGAGCACAAGTACCCCAAATGTCATGTGGGGCACGGGCAGTCTCGTGTCCAACATGATCGCAGTGTTGGAGCGTCGGCTTGTCGAAGCAACAATTCGCGGTTTATCGGACAAGCCGTTCGCCAGTGGGACACATGCCCACCTCGCAGATGTCGCGAGATTTCTCTCCGGTGACTTTGACGACGCACGCTGCGCAGCGCTTCTCGCGGGGCTGATCTGGGTCCGCCCTACCCGCATAGGAACGAACACGTCGACACACTTTGCGTCCTCGCCGTTTGCCTACGCTGCGCTCAAACCCCTTTTCACTCCGGATGCGACTTTGCGCCATATTGGTCTCCTCACCGAGACTGCGCGACTACCTGTGCCGCCTGGGCTTGTCACACGACTACGCTCAGGCGGCGACCGTTCCGATGGTCGCGCAACAGACGTTGCGGTCCGCATCGCCCTAGCGCGTGCCCGAGGATCAGGTGTTCCATCAGCGTTCGACCCAGCGCGTTCGGGTGGACGTCCCGGAGTTCTAGAGCACAGTCAGTACGGAGCGGGTGTGGCGGCTGACCGTCTTGCTGCCGCCCTCCTGATTCCGCTAGACGACAACGACCTAAAGACCTTGGTGAGACGTGTGTACACCGAGGCACTCACCGAACCGAACAACGAGCTTATGGAGGACACCACTGATGCCGCTTAACTTTGCTCCCCTCAACAACGAACCCCGTCTGCTCTTGGAAGCGGAACTGAAACCGGTTCAAGGGGATCGGTTCCAGCCAACGGGATTCCCTAATCTCGGCCACGCTAGATACACATCGCCGGACGGGGGAGGAACGATGATTCTCGTCGAGAGCGCACAGTCGATGGCGAATCGTCTTGAAGCGGTGTGCTGGGACGAGATTTCTGACGACTGGGTCGAACCGCTTCGCGGCCTTCCTATCGTGAAGGTGATCGACGAAAAAGGAACTCCACTCACGAATTCCCTGCTGGAAGCGCACCGCCTCAACTCGCCATACATACTTGAGGGCAAAGACAAGACCGTAGTCAACCTCCTGAAAAGTCGGCTTGCCGCGATGGACGAGGGACGAGTTGATCTGCGCGAACTGGCGAAGGCACTCCTCGAGTTCGATACGAATGCGCTCCTGCACGGGGTTTTTCTCGCGAAAAAGGAGTTGGCCGGTGGTCGGCTGCGCCTTCCGCGGTCACTGTCGGCTTTCATTGAGGCCGACAATGCGCAGGTAGCGACGAGCGGCGGCGTTAAGAACGACAGTGTCAATCCGCAGGGGAACACTGCAAGGGGATTCGGCAACGTCCCGTTCTCGCGCGACGAATGGGTAGCCGAGTGCGTCGTCGCATATTTCAATCTGGACCTTCGCCAAGTGCGAGCGTTCGGACTAGGCGAAGAAGTTGAGCGCCTCTTGGTCACGCTCGCCTTGTTCAAGGTCCAACGACTTCTACGGGAGGGCCTTAGGTTACGCACGGCTTGCGATCTCGATGTAACGAAGCTCACTGTAACCCGACCCGAAGCCTTTGACATGCCCAGCCTTGCCGAATTGGAGAACGAATTGCCGACATTGATTGAGGCTGTGGGCTCAAAGGGCTTGTTTGGAAGCCAACGCGCACTCACCGTCGAATACCGGAAGTGATGCATGCTTGCGCTTGCCTTCCGTTTCCCCGCTGGTCGCTATCACGCGACGCCGTGGGGTCGAAACGTCAACGAAGCGGACATTGCTTGGCCACCTGAGCCTTGGCGGATACTGCGCACACTGATTGCTACCTACTGGCGCAAAGGAGACCATGTGCGCTGGCCGGAAGAGTCACTCAACGACCTGATCGACATCTTGGCCGAAACACCCCCGGTGTATCGGTTGCCGATAGGCGCAGTCCATGCACACACACGCCACTACATGCCCCAACAGGCACGTGGCAGGACAACGCTGATCTTTGATGCGTTTTTGCGGATGCCTAAGCAAGCATCGTTGGTCGTAGCTTGGCCGGGCGCAACACTGGACACCAATCTGTTCGACCTTAGCGCTGATCTTGCCGAGGCAATCGGCTATCTGGGGCGAGCCGAAAGCTGGACAGAGTGTGAAGCCCTCGACAATTGGGACGAAGAGCCCAACTGTCGCCTGGATGAGGCAGGACTTCAGGGGGATCCGGTCAGGCTTCTGACGGCTCTCTCTCCCGCAACATACGGTAGCGAGCGCGAACGCCTCATCGCCAACGAAGCCCAGCGCATTCGTATGTCGATTACGAAGCCGCTTTCACAAAGGCAGCTTGAGAACCAGGTGTCAAAGGCATTCCAGAGCAAGCCGAGCGGGCGCGATACTCTCCCTGTGCAGCTAACCGACGCGCTTGCGCTCGATACGGCGGACTATCAGGACCGAGGCTGGCCACGTCCTCCCGCTGCTCGGGAGGTCCTATACACCCGTGCCGAGGAGGCCGCGCCGGTGGTTGCTCCCTCGACTCGTAGGCGACGCTCTGTTTCACGTATCAGCGCACATCTGCCCACTGTGGCCAGATACGTGCTTGCAGGACGCCCTCGCCCCCGCGTTGAAGACACGATCAGGATCGGAGAGCTCATGCGCTTGGCTGCGCTGTCGAAGTTTGGTTGGCGGCAAGACGCATCGACCGGTCGCCGAGCGCCGAAAGCGCCTTGGCAAGTTTCCGGTCGCGACGCCGAAGGCAGACCCCTCCGAGACCCGAGGCACCGCCATGCCTTCTGGCTTCCCGAAGACGCAGACTCGGATGGTCTGATCGATCATGTCTCGGTGTTCATACCGGACGGCATTGATCGTGACGTCCAAGCTAGGTTGGACCGCATTACCCACTTATGGATGGAACGGAAAGAGCGCTTGGACGACGAGGATCTCGAAGACGCGGGAACCAAAGAATGGCGGCTAGCTCTCGAAGGGTTCGGCAAGCCAGGGGACTTTTCGGAGAGCGGCTCCATCTTCGGGCGCTCCAGGTGCTGGGAGAGTGTCACACCTTTCCTAGCGGCGGGCCACCTGAAGTCCGAAGGTCACGCGGGCGAATTCCGACGGCTTGCCCGGCGAACGGGGATGGATAGTGCATTCGGCTTTGACGCCGCCAAGATCAACATCCAGAAGCTGAGCAGCATCCAAATCGGGGGTTCTGCACGCCACTCCCTCCATTTCCATCGCTTCCGTTCCCGAGGCGGCGAGAGACAGCACGACACGGAAGGTGCGTTGCTCAAAATCACATTTCCAGTACCGGTAGATGGCCCGGTAGCTCTAGGTTACGGGAGCCACTACGGTCTGGGGTTGTTTGCTGTGTCCGACGAAGGTGCCGTTCCGTGACCTCAGAGAAAGACACGGCCCAGACTTCGAAAAGTGGTGGCAAGATCAGTTCGGCCACACCTTCGATTGCCTTACTCAATCAGAGGCTCGGTACCTCGCCCGCTCCCCGGATGCTGACACCATACGAAATCGACTTGCTGCGGCAATGCGGGAAGGAGACGGCCGAAGTCGTTGATGAATACCTTAAGCGCAAAGAGGATGCGCTGCAAAGAGGATGCGCTAGAGAAACCTGACCGCCAAATGTAGAGAATCTCTCCTGCGTGGCGAACGTGGGCATGGGGCCGTGCTGATTTACGTCGAGGGCAAGATGCCCTCGGTCCGGGCGCCGTTCCAAGCCATTGCTCGGCGCAAGGACGGGACGCCTTCACTCGTGCCATGCACCAACCCGGGCGGCAACGTTTGGGAACACTGGGACGGCGGGCCATCTATGCCCGATAATCGACACCAAACAACCACAATGGACCCAATCCCATGCCCAGAACCATCCTAGTCACCGGCGGTGCCCGCGGCATTGGCCGGGGCATCGCCCGCTCGTTTCTCGCCAATGGCGACCAAGTCATGATTGCCGACCTGCCCGATGGCGGGAA
>JAPPIX010000109.1:8904-12281 GCA_028820495.1 Gammaproteobacteria bacterium | reverse complement strand
TGAGCTTTGACATCGACGCCAACGGCATCCTCAACGTCTCCGCCAAGGACAAGGCCACCGGCAAGGAGCAGTCCATTGTCATCAAGGCGTCGAGCGGCCTGTCGGATGACGAGATCGATGAGATGGTGCGCGACGCCGAAGCCCACGCGGCCGACGATGAGAAGTTCGCCGAGATGGTCAATCTGCGCAATCAGGCCGATGGCTTGGTGCATGCGGCGCGCAAGGCCGTCAAGGATGCCGGCGACAAGGCGGGCGACGCCGAGAAGGCTGCCGTGGAGTCGGCGGCCTCGGCCTTGGAGGCGGCCATCCAGACTGAGGACAAGGCGGACATCGAAGCCAAGATCGAGGCGCTGTCGAACGCCTCTGCGGAATTCGCGCAGAAGGCTTATGCTGAGCAGGCGGCGGACAGCACCGATGCGGACGGCGGCGGGCCAGCGGGCGGCGATGGCGGCGACACCGTGGACGCGGAGTTCGAAGAGGTCAAGGACGACAAGGACGGCGACAAGAAGACCGGCGACTGAGCACACTAGGACCAACTGATGGCGAAGCGCGACTACTACGAGGTCCTGGGGCTGAACCGGGACGCCTCCGACGACGACGTCAAGAAGGCCTATCGACGCTTGGCCATGAAGCTGCACCCGGACCGCAATCCGGATGACGCCGAGGCGGAGGAGAAGTTCAAGGAGGCCTCGGAGGCCTACGAAGTGCTTGCCGACCGCGAGAAGCGCGGCGCCTACGATCAGTTTGGCCATGCCGGCGTCGATCCCAGCGCTGGCGGCATGGGCGGCGCTGGCTTCAACGGCAGCTTCAGCGACATTTTCGGCGATGTCTTCGGCGACATCTTCGGTGGCGGCCGCTCCGGACGCAGCAGCCGTTCCCGGGGCGCGGACCTTCGCTATGCCCTGACCCTCGACTTGGGGCAGGCCGTCCATGGGGACACGGTGGAGATTTCTGTGCCGGTGCTCGCCGCCTGCGAAGAGTGCCGAGGCAGCGGCTCGGCGCCGGGAACCCAGCCGAGCATCTGCCCGGAATGCTCCGGCGCCGGGCAGATCCGCGTCGCCCAAGGCTTTTTCTCCTTGCAGCAGACCTGTCCCCGCTGCCGGGGCGCCGGGCAAATCATCACCGACCCCTGCCGCCGCTGCGGTGGGCAGGGCCGGGTGGAGGAGCGCAAAACGCTGTCGGTGCGCATTCCGCCCGGGGTGGACACCGGCGATCGCATCCGCTTGGCCGGTGAAGGCGAGGCGGGGCGCGGCGGCGAGGCCGGCGACCTCTACGTTCAGGTGGAGGTGCGCGAGCATCCCATCTTCGAGCGCGATGGCCGGCACCTGTACTGCGAGGTGCCGCTGTCCTTCGCCGACGCCGCCTTGGGCGGCGAACTCGAGGTGCCCACCTTGAGCGGACGGGTGAAGCTCAAGGTGCCGCCGGAAACCCAAACCGGCAAAATGTTCCGCCTGCGTGGCCGGGGCGTGACCCCGGTGCGCGGCGGCGGCGTGGGCGACCTGTTGTGCCGCGTGGTGGTGGAAACCCCGGTCAAGCTCGATGAGTCGCAAAAGGAGTTGCTGCGCCAGTTCAAGCACAGCCTAGAGAAGCGCAGCGAGCATCACTCGCCGAGGGAAAGCGGCTGGTTCCGCGGCGTCAAGGACTTCTTCGACAGCTTGAAGCACTGATTGAGAAACGGTTTAAGGATGCAGCCATGATTCGAGTTGCCATCGCGGGCGCGTCCGGGCGCATGGGACGCACCCTCATTCAAGCCGTTGCCGAGGATGGCGCGTTACAGCTTGGGGCGGCCATCGAGCAGCCGGGCGTTCCCTCGGTGGGGGCCGACGCCGGTGAGGTTGCTGGAGTGGGCGCTTTGGGCGTGCCCATCGCCGATTCGGTGGCCGACGTCATTGACGATTTCGAGACGCTCATTAACTTCACGGTCCCGAGCGCCACCTTGGCGGCGGTCGATGTCTGCCATGACGCGGGCCGGGGGCTGGTCATCGGCACGACCGGCTTCGATGCGGCGGGCCTCGCCCGCATTCGCGCCGCCGCCGAGGCGGTGCCCATTCTCATGGCGCCCAACATGAGCATTGGCGTCAACCTGATGTTTCGCTTGGTGGAGCAGGCGGCACGGGCCTTGGGCGACGAAGTGGACATCGAGGTGGTCGAGGCCCACCACCGGCACAAGATCGATGCGCCCTCCGGCACTGCGGTGCGTTTGGGCGAGATTGTTGCCGGCGCCCTCGGCCGCAGCTTGGAGGAGGACGCGGTGTACGGCCGCCAGGGCGAAACCGGTGCCCGCAATCGGCGCACCATCGGCTTCAGCGCCCTGCGCGGCGGCGACATCGTCGGTGACCACACGGTGATGTTCGCCGGCGGCGGGGAGCGCCTCGAGATCACCCATCGAGCCGCCAGCCGCATGAACTTCGCCCTGGGCGCCCTGCGGGCGGCCAAGTTCCTGGCTGACAAGGGCCACGGCCTGTTTGACATGCAGGACGTCTTAGCCTTCTGATCGTGGGGATCAGTCCTTAAGGCGCTTCCTGATAGCGTCCACCGCCTTCTTGGCGATCAGCGGGAACAGGCCGAGCAGGGCGAAGGAGAGGATCAAGGTCGGTGAGAGGATGCCGGCCAACGACTCCAGTTGCCCGATTTGCTGGCCGGCGTTCACGTACACGAGGGTGCCAGCCAGCATGCCCACTTGGCTGACCCAGAAGAACGTCCAAACCTTCAGCGGCGTCAAGCCCATGGCGAGGTTGATGGCGAAGAAGGGGAAGGCCGGCACCAGGCGCAGGGCGAACAGGTAAAACGCGCCGTCCTTTTGCACGCCCTCGTTGATCGGCCCGAGCTGTTTCTCAAACCGCCTTTGCACCGTATCGCGCAGCAGGTAGCGGGCCAGCAGGAAGGCGAGGGTGGCGCCGATGGTGCTGGCGAAGGAGACAATGACCGTGCCCAGCGCCAACCCGAAAATGGCGCCGGCCGCCAAGGTCAGTATGGCGGCGCCCGGCAGGGAGAGCCCCGTGATGGCGACGTAGGCGGCCAGGAACCCGAGGCTGGTCAGCCACGGGCTGGCTTGGTGGAAATCCACGGCGGCGCTGCGTTGGGCCTGAAGGAATTCCAGGCTCAGGTAGCGTTGCAGATCGAAATAGAAGAACAGCGCCACTAGGACGATGAGCGCAGCCACCAGGATGATTTGATTGCGTTTCATTGCGCCTCCCCTCCCCGGAATGACGGCCGCGATCAGGGCGCGTTCAGGCTCCAGTCGTAGTCGTCGTCGAAGCTGTCGTAGCCGCTCAATTGGGCGGCCAGCTCGGGCCGCGCGTACCGAGCCAGGTGGGCGAAAACGCCTTCGTCGGTGCCGCCGAAGTCCGCCTTGAACCAGTCGTAGATGCTTGACA
>JAPPIX010000109.1:0-8804 GCA_028820495.1 Gammaproteobacteria bacterium | reverse complement strand
ACGCCTTCGTCGGTGCCGCCGAAGTCCGCCTTGAACCAGTCGTAGATGCTTGACACGAGGAGCTTGCCGTCCCTCACCTGCGCACCCCTAGGATGATTGATGTACTCCGTGGCCCCCTGCTCCAGAAGCCGCTCCAGGTTGTCGGATCGGTAAGCCTCGGGGGCGAGGTTGGGGCAGCCGATGCTGGCGCAATTCACTGCGTAATGGATGCGGGGATCCCGCCAGATGGGCCTGAGAATGCCGTGCTCGATGTTGTTCAGCGTCAGCTTTACGCCTTGCACGGGAATGAGCTCGAGATTCCATGGGCCGAAGTCGATGAGGCCGCTCTTGATGTCCTTGATCGAGTCCACCGGGTAGCGGGGCACGATGACGAACACGGTGAGCGCGTTGTAAAGGTTGATCCAGTAGGCCATCTGCTCAGCCTTGGCGTAGGCGCGGGGGTCGAGTTTGGCGAGCGCTTGGAGGTAGCCTCCCAGCTTTTTTCGATCCTCGGCGTTGGCCTTTAGCGCACCGTAATCGAAACGGTTTACGCCCGATGGATCATCCGCGACGAGATAGCCGTCGAGGATTTCCTGCCAAGGCGCATGGTCGATGGTCGCCGTGTTGGACTCTTCGCCGGCATCCCACATGGGGATCAGCTCGGCGTCTTGGGCCGCGGCCGGCAGGCCTGCCATGCCCAGCAGAATGGCCAAGGCAGCGGTTACGCCTCCCAGGAAAGATCCAAGGCTCGGGCGGGTTCGCTTCATCGTCAGTTTTGCCTCGCTCTAGATGGGTGGTGGTGCTGGCAACGGGCTCCGCGTTCGCCGCTGCTGTTGCCAGCGGAGCTTCGCGATCATGCCTAGGATGCCGCAACCGGCGCTGACCGCGCCGCGCAGCGTGCCGCTAATCTTGGATTGGCCGATGCGCTGGCGGGTGTCCACCGGCACCTCGACCGTGATCAAACCCTGCTGAACAGCTTTCACCTGCATTTCCACTGTCCAGCCGAAGGCGGTGTCCCGCATGTCGAGATCGGCAAGGGCAGTGCCTCGAATGGCGCGGTAGGGGCCCAGGTCCGTCACCCGTTGACCCCAGAGCAGGCGAATCAGGGTGGTGGCCACCCAGTTGCCGGCCCTCTGGCTGCGGGTGAGAGCGCCCCGGTCCTGTTCGCCCAAGGTGCGCGAGCCGATTGCCAAGTCCGCCCCGGTACTGATGACATGCAGCAGGCTCACCGCTTGGGCCGCGTGGAAGGCGTGGTCGGCGTCGGTGAAGAGCACGATGTCCGATGGGGCCAATGCCCGGATGGCCGCCAAGCAGGCCCTGCCGTAGCCGTGCCGCGCCTCGTGCACGACTCGGGCGCCGGCCTCGACCGCACGCTCGGCGGTGGCGTCGGAGGAGCCGTTGTCGCAGACCACGACCTCATCAATGGCGGGCGATTGGTCCTCGTTGCGCAAAGCAAGCAGATCCCGAACCACCAAGCCGACCGACTGCGCCTCGTTCAATGCCGGGATGGCGGCGCCAACGGTCAGACCTTCATACATGGCGTCGGGCCGGGGAGGGGATGGAACTCAAGGCTCCAGCGGTTACCGTCCGCCCAATCCATAAGTGTCGAATGTATAGGAGATCGTTGCTGCAACGGTATCGAAATCGGCTGTGTTGCGGCCGTCGATGACCATGAACCAGTTCAATCCAAGCCCCAGTCGCGAGTTGACGTTGAACGTGGCGCCGAAGCCAATGCGCTCAATGTCTTCTGTGGTTTCCGGAAATCGCCCTGGATTGAAGCCGGGGCCGCCGATGTCCAGGCTGCCGCCAGCCATGATGTTCTGATACTGGGCGTTCAGGATCAGCCGCGGAGTGGCCATTAGAAAGGTGGCGGCGTTGAGAAAGGTCTCGTCCGGCACCTTGTTGTTCCGTGTGCGGTGCCCGATTTCGCCGGAAAGCGCAAATCGGCCGCCCAGGATTTTGCCGACGATCAGCGATGCCTCGATGCCGCTGGCCTCGTCCCCGATGGAGGTCGGGACCCCGGTGCCGTAGTTGCCGGCTATCGTGGCGCCCACCCGCAGGGCGATGCTGGGTGCGCCTAAGTTGATGTCCTCGTCCAGGACGCGCCAGGTCAATCCAAAGTTGACATCGGTGGTGCCGTCCTTGTCCGGCGGGCCGGGGGGCGAAGGCGCTTTGCCGGATACGTCGGCGACGCCAACTTCAAGGTCGATGGCCAGCGAGTCCGTCAAGCCGTAGTCGGCGGAGAGGTGGAATGTCTCCTGCTCGATTTTCATGAAGGGCAGGTCGCCGCGGACTTTGCCGCGGTAGAACTTCTTTGATGATTCGGAAACGTAGGAGAGGTTGAGCGATCCGGACTTCGACACAGGCAGCCAAGGCGATCCTTCAGCCCAAGCCGAAACGGACAGGAAAAAGACCAGCGGAACGAGGATTAGCGACTTCATTAGAGGCTTACTCCGAAACGTCGGCTGAGGTAGTACTGAACCGCTTCCTGCTCATCCACCTTGCCGTCGCATCCAGTGGCGCCTTCGCCGGGGCAAAGCCGGTTGATGAGCGCGTCGGTCTCCGACACGTCAAACCGCACCTCGGCGCGGGCGGCGAGGCTGGCAACGAGGGTTCGCGCCAGTTCCGCGCTGACCTCGCGACGCTTGAAGGCGCATTGCGTCCGATTGCAGGCCAGCTTGCGGAAGAACGCCGACTTGCCCTGCTTGTACAGTGCGCCGTACTGGCTGATGCCGCCCGCCCCGGCACCGACTGATCCGGAAGCGAACGCGGGGGGCGAGAACGCCACAATTAAGGCCGACAGCAGCCCGAAGAGCAGTTGCCCAGCGGCTAACGGTTCTTTTAGGGTCATCACGATTTCACCTCCTTAGAATCGCGCCTCGCCGCCCGGTCGCTCAACGCCCAGCGGCGAGATGTTTGGTTTGGTCCGCAGCACCGGCGCAGGGCGTGGATGGCGTCAACTCGCGCACCCACTCACTGCCCTCTGGTGCTGTGTCATCGGAGGTGCCCAATACGGGCCCCAACCTCCGCTTGGTGCTGAGCTTAGCGCACATTGCGGGTCGGATAAAAGCGGCCTGAGTATTCGAACTTGAGCTCAACCGTATCGGTCTGGCGCTTAACGCATCCCTCGTCGGCGGTCTCGACGAACGCCAACTGCCAGTCCTGGACGGCGGCTATGGCTGCGGTGGCAAACAACTCAAGGTACCGCTCGCTTTCCGCATGGGATTCATCGGCCACCACCACCACTTCATCGTCAACGGTGGCGCCTTGGGCATCAACCTCGAATCGCACAGTGATCGTGGCTGAACCCATGTTCATCCTGCCGCCGCGCGGATACTCCGGGCCGACGTTGCCGGTCTCCTGCCAAGGCCGCAAAGCGCAGGTGGCTGGAGGCTGCGGCTGCCCCACCGCCGGCTCTTGAGCCCGGGTGGGTTGGCCTTGGGTCGAAGTCTCCCGAACCCCGGGCTGTTCAGTCGCAGGCGCCGTCTCCGCGACCCTGCCTGATTCGGCGGCTTCCGGTGCCGGCGGCGCTTCGTGGGCGCCAACGCCGGTTCCGTCTTCGGCGTTTGGTTCCCGCGGCGGCGGCGGCGGGCCCCTCCTCTCCGGCTCCGGTCGGGGCGCTCCCTCCGGTGGCAGCTGCGCCTCGCTGGCGTCGGCTGCGTCTGCGGCGGTTGGTTCCAACGGCGGCTGCGAACGGGTCTGCTCCGGTTCTGGTGGATGCGCCTCCCGTTCCACCCGTTCCACCCGCTCCTTCCGCTCCTCCTGTTCCTCCCCTTCTTCGCTTCGAGCGTCGCTGGCTTCGGCCACTGTCGGCCCCGTGTCCAACAACCGCTGACGACTCCGTTCCCGCTCCAACTGAGGCCGTTCCTCTTCCAAGGGTTGGGCCGATTCCTCCCTGACCTGAGGCAAAACCGGTTCAAGAGGCCGACGTTCCTGACTGGCCTGCTCCGCCTCCGTCAGCACGTTCACGAGCGGATTGAAGGAGTAGGCCGGGGCCGTCAACTGATTGTGAAAGGCAAGTTCCGATCCGGCAAAGTAGGAACGCCAAAAGCGCTGGTGAATCTGCCGCACCTGCGTTTGATCGGTCAATCCCCGGCGGGGAACGTAGAATATTTCAACCTGCTTGCCAGCCGTGCCCTGGGGGTTCAGGTTTCCCCAAATCTGCTCAGCCATTAGTTTCGCAAACGCTTCGTGGCTCCAATTCGCCCACTTGGGGTTCAAGTGCGAGTACCACGTTGCATGCTGCATCATGTCCGAAACGACGTAAATTGCATGGGGTTCCGGCCGGTTGCCGAGGTCGAGCACCATATCCTCCAACGCTTCGACAAGGTACGCGTTTTGAATGTTCCGTTCCTTCGGCCATTCCGTGCGCACCATCTCCTTAATCTTGTTTTCCAGCGATTGAAGCTGGTTGCAAAACGCCGTTGCGGGTTCGCGGATGTCGCTGGGCAGTTGGGCCGGGAGATTGCCGCAGTCCGGCGGCGTTTCGTGGTTGTCCTGGTCCCAAGCCCACCCAACCCGCAGGTCGGCGTTGGCGTACGGCTTGCAGAGCCTTTTCAGCAGCGTCCGGGGGGAACCCGGCGCCTGGGCGAGGGAGAACACCCTCAGTTCGGCATTCCGCTCCATGGACCTGCCGATTTCCCTGAGCAGGTTGGACGGCAGCGAAGCTTGGTCCCCGCTCAACGGCTTCACGAAGTCGTACAGCAGCATGGCACTGCCGCTGATTTCCTCGGTCGTCTTTGGGCAGAGGTCGGCATCAAGCGGCTGGGGCTCCGTGCGCGGCCCGGAAAAGACCGCAACCAAAGCGCCTGCCATCGCCGCCACGACAACAAGCAGCGCCACCGTTTGCCAAGTCGGCAATTTGCGGATGAAAGCTCGGGCGCTGTCTTTTTCCGTGAGCATGTATCGCGATTCGGATGCCTACCGGGCCGGCGACAGCGAGCATTGTCCTCGATCGGGATTCGGCTCCACGTTGTCGAGGTCCAATAGGTCCTTAAGTTGATCCGCGCCGCCCACGTAGCGGCCGTCAATCCAGATCTGCGGCACCGTGACCGGCGTCTTGGGGCCGATGATGGGTTTGACGCGGGCCAGCATTTCATACAGCGCCCGGGTGTCCTTCACCACATCGTAGTAGCGGTTCTCGACGCCGGCCTCGGCGAGGTAGTCCTTGGCCCGGACGCAGTGCGGGCAACCGGTCTTGCCAAATACGTGGTTGCCGGTTAGGGGGTTGTCGGACATCGCGGCTTCGATGACGGCCTGGGTCAGAACGCCTCGATTGAGGGCCAAGCCTTGGGAGATGACCTTGCCGTTCACCAGCACGATGGGGGCGTGCCAGCCGCCCTTGGGCAGCGGCTTCCACCATTCGGTCAGCCAGTCGCGAAGATCGAGTTCCACCTCGATGCCCGCCAAGTCGGTTTCGATGCAGTCTTGGATGATGTCGTGGGTCAGCGCGCATTCGCCGCAGGGAATGTTCACTTTGAACGGTCCCCAGGCCCCCGCCCAGCGAAAAACGGTGATGTTGACGGGATTAGTTTCCTTGATCGCGGGATTAGGTTGCTGCATGTTTCACCTTCTGCGCCCGGCGACCGCCCATTCGTCGGTCTGAGGCATCGTTTCGTTAGCCATTCGAATTCCTTTTTGCTTGATGCGCGGGCGAACTGTAACGCCGCCAAGCGTCGGCGCACAAGGCCAGAAGAACTGCGCCGAACTCCGCCGGGCGCACCCAGGCGGGATGGGCAAAGGCTTCGAGCCCGGCCACCCCGCCGAGGTTGGCGCTGGTGATGTACGACAGCAACAACGCCCAAGCGGCGGTCCAGGCCCACCAACTTGGCCAAATCGCGGCGAACGGCAACAGCCACAGCGCATACCACGGATTGATGACCGGCGCGGCGAACAGGAACAGCCCGTAGATCCAATCGCCCCGAGGCAGATCGCCAGCGGCAGTTCGCTGAGGGCGCAGCCAGTAGGCGATGCCCAAGGCCGCCAGCCCGGCCCCCAGCGCCAGCTTGGCGTTCAAGGGCGGCAGCCACAGGGTCAGCAAGCCGTATAGAGCGGCGTTGAACTCCCAAGTCTGCGCAAAGATGGCCAGCGTGGCCAGGTCGGAACTGCCCTGCGCCAGGAAGGGGGCGTAGAGCAGCCCCAGGACGCCGATGAAGGCAAGCCAAGCCCGCGGCGGCGACCGCAACAGAATCATGGGCGCAAGGAGCAGCGCGAACACCTTGGCGCCCACCGCCAGCGCCAGGCAGGCCGCGGCGCCGGTCATCCGCTCCCGTCGGTGCAGCAGCAGCGCCGCGAACAGCAGGCAGACGCCCAAGCCGTCGGGATGGGCGGTGAAGGCGATTTCCTTGATCACCAGCGGACACCAGGCGTAGAGCAGAACGAAGCCTGCAGGGGCGACTGAAAGCAACAGCCGGATGAGTGCCAAATCGACGCCGATCAGCAGAAGCTGCAGCGGAACCAAGCTGCCGGGCCCGAGCGCGTGGCTGGCCAGAAAGGCGTATTGGGTGGTCGGCCCGTAAATGGTGGGCAGGTCCGGGTAGTTGATCTGATCGAGCAGGCGCTGAAACGCCGGCGGCACGCTCGGGTCGGCGAAGGCTTCGGCCGGGGCGAAGCCATAGGGCGTGCCGGTCTCCATGAACCGGTAGCCGTCCCAGAGGTAGCGGAACCAGTCGTCTTCGAACAGCGGAACGCCGAACGGCCCGCACAGCCGGAACAGCGCCGCCCAGATCAGCAGCCGTGGGACCGGCAGCCGGTCGGGCGTTCGCCAAAAGAATGCGAAGACCAGCGCCACCGGCAGGGAAACCCAGCCGATCAAGGCGAAGAATCCCCACAGTTCCGGCGCCGCGGCCGTGCCTTGGGAGTACCAAGCCAAGGCGGCGTAGCCGAGCAAGCCGGCCGCTCCGCCGAAGTCCACGACTCGATTGGGGGTGATGTCAGCCCATCGATGGGCGGGTTGCGGCCCAGCCGCTCGCCTCATCTGTTAGCGCTGGATCCAGTGATCTCAAGCACCTTGTGGCCGTGGTGGGTGGTGCCGAATTCGTCGGTCGCGGCAACCGACACCAAGTGCGTGCCCGGCCCGAGGCCGTCCGGCAGGTCGGCGACCCACAGGTGCGTCGATGGCGACGGCGGCACCCAGGGCTTGATTACGGTGGCGTGGCGTTCCGCCCATTCGAGATAGCTGGGGTCGATTGTCGTCACCCGGCGCATGTCCGCCCAGGCCCCGTCATCGACCTGGAACCGGACCTTCGATCTGGGGCCGCCGTCGAAGAGGTTGACGACGACGGAGGCCGCGGCGACCTGGTCTTCGTTGATGCGGCCGTCGTAGAGTTCGCCCGGACGAAAATCGCGATAGCCACCTTGCGGCCCATGGTGGGCAGCGTCCACCATGATGCGCATCTGGTGGCTCTCGGGACGCCCGGCGGCCTTGAAGTTCACCCGCAGGTCCGTGCCGTTGACCTGCATGCGGTGGTATCCCCTCGGCGTTCCATCGCGCTGCACGGAGATGGGCAGCGCGTCTGCGTCGAAGGGGCCGCTCCACCAACTGCCCGACACGGTGGTCAGCACGTGGTGATGAAACGCCTCCTCGCCCCGGTATCCGTCCTCTTCACCGATCCAGACGTGTTCGGTGGTGTGCGTGTGTCCGGCCATGGCGTACAGGTTGGGGTAGTCCTCGAGCAGGTCGAAGAGCGCTTGGCGGTCTTCCACGCCACGCGGGTCGCCCCGTGTCAGCAGCGGGATGTGCATGGCCAGCACGAGCAGCCGGTCGGTGGGCACGTGCTTGAGTTCGGCCTTGAGCCAAGCGAGCTGCGCCTCGCCCAGCGCCCCGTCGTAGCCGCCGCCGCCACGCGGATTGTCGGGCGTCGGCGCTGCGCCCTTGTAGCGCACGTTGTCGAGCACCACGAACACCGCGTTGGCGTATTCGAAGGCGTAGTAAGGCGGGCCGTACCACTTCGAGAAGGTCTCCAGCGAGTATTCGTCCGAAGGCGCGAGCAGGTTGAGTTCGTGGTTGCCGGGCACGTTGTACCAGGGAATGCCAAGCATCGCGATGATGCTGTTGTAGCGCGGGAACATGGACAGGTCGTCGAAGAGGATGTCGCCCATGGTCATGCCGAAGGCGGCTCCGGTGCCGATGAGTTCGCTCACCACGCCGTCGCGGATGTAGTCGAGTTCCTCCTCGGTCTGCGGCTGCGGGTCGGCAAAGAGAATGGCCTCGAAGGCGGCTGGCTCCTCCTGCCGATGCAGGGCGAAATCGATGCGCTCCGGCAAGGGGCCGGTGGGTTCAATGCCCGGATAGCGCAGCCCGGAAGGCGACCCGTCGGGGCGGTGCAGGTAGTGGAAGCGCGGCAGGCGGTACCCGTCCAACGGCGTCATGTAGCCGGACGGCTTGGTGATGAAGACGATGCTGTCGCCATTCACCCTGAGCTCGTAGGCCCCGCTTTCGTCGGTGAGTGTCACGTTCCGGCCGTTGGAGACGCGCACGTTGGCGATGCCGGGCTCGTCCGGGTCGGCTTGGCCGTTGCGGTTCAAGTCCTCGAACACCCTGCCGCCCAGGATGTCCGCTAGGGATGGAGCCGCCATGAGGCAGGCAAGGGAAAGTCCGAGGGAGAAACACTTGGCGCGCGACATGAGCTTAACCGCAGTCAGTTGATGGAGCTGCGGATTCTACAGCACACTTGGGTTGCGTATGTCTGAAGTTGGCCGCTCGCCCTCGGGCGCGGTGCGCGCGATGCGCGCCTCCGCCGACCGGCCGCCGCCCCCGCATGATTCCGGTTCGCGCTTTCCCGGCTCCCGCTGCGTTGGAAGGGCGGCCGCCTTGGACCGCAGCT
>JAPPIX010000160.1 GCA_028820495.1 Gammaproteobacteria bacterium | reverse complement strand
TTCTCATTTTGGCTTCTTCATTGGGCCAAGCGAAGCTCTCCGGAGCGAGGGCGTCTCGCCCTCGATGGAATTCCCCGGTTCATTTCGAGGGCGCGAGCCTGCGGTTCGTTATGCCCTCGCTCCGACAAAATGAGAATTGCTGGACCAGTTGGAGACCAGTTCGGCATTCAAGCCCCCAACAGGCCGCAACCGCCCCGTGAGTAGCTCAAGCCGTACCCTGCCGGGAACAGCGGCCAAGCGCCATCAGGGTCGGCATCGCCCGGCCAAGGCAACGGCAGCCGAGCCTTGAAGTCGGCATTTCCCATCAGGACTTCCGCGATGCCCCCACCCTCGGTCCCCGGCAGCCAAGCCGCCACGAAGGCGGTGGAAGCGGCGAGTTCCCGGCCGACTGCCAACGGCCTGCCGGAAACCAGGACGACGACCACGGGGATGCCCTTTGCAGCGATGCGGCGGATGCAGGCCAGATCCTCCGGGTGGGATTCAGCCAGTTCCAGCGAGCGCGCGTAGGGCTCGAGCGGATTCATGAGGCCATTGACCGTGGAACCGGCTTCCACGACCAAGGCATCGCCGGAGCGGATGTCGCCGAAGCCCTCCGCGTAGGGCGTCTCGCCGATGACGACCAGTGCGACCTCGTGCTCCCTCGAGTCGGCGTCCTCGCCCGTCCCGTCCGCGCTGAGCTGCGCATGGGGCGCAAGTTCGCGAATGCCCTCCCAGATGGAGGTTCCCTCCAAGGTGTCGTTGCCGGTCTCGCCCTGCCAGCTCCGGGTCCAGCCACCGCACTGGTGGCCGAGGTTGTGGGCGTTCTTGCCGGCCACCAGCATCCTTTGGTGCCGCCCCAACGGCAGCAGGCCGCCCTCGTTCTTCAGCAGCACCAGCGATTCCCGAACCGCGCGCCGCGCCACATCCCGGTGTTCCGCGCTGCCCGTGCAGCCCGTGCCAGCGCCCCGCCGCTGGGCGGGCCTCGGCATGTCGAACAGCCCGTAGCGCAACTTGGTGCGCAGGATGCGCCGCACCGCATCGTCGATGCGAGCCGTGCTCACATGCCCTAGCCGAACTTGCGCTTCCAGGGCATCGATGAATTCCCGCCACCGCTCCGGAACCATGAACATGTCGAGCCCAGCATTCACCGACAGGCGAATGGCGGTGCCGTAGTCCTCGTCGAGATAGTTGACGCCGTCCCAATCGGACAGCACCAGGCCGTCGAAGCCAAGCCGCTCCTTGAGCAGATCGGTGACCAGGAAGCGGTGTCCGTGGCACTTCTCGCCGTTCCAGCTATTGAAGGACACCATCAGCGTCATGACGCCCGCTTGAAGCGCCGGGTAATAGGGCGCAACGTGCGTGCTTTCCAGCTCTTGCCAAGGCAGCGTGGTCTCCCCTTGGTCCATCCCGTGCCGGGTGCCTCCGTCCCCCACCCAATGCTTGACGCAACCGATGATGCCTTCGGCCTGCAGGGCCTCGACGTAGTGCCGACCATAGGAGGCGACCCGCTCGGGGTCGTTCCCGAAACTCTCGTAGGTGCGCCCCCACCGGCAGTTCTGCACCACCGCAAGGGTCGGGGCGAAGTTCCAGTCCAAGCCGCTGTCGAGCATCTCCCGGGCCGTGACGCGAGCGGCTTCGGCGACCAATCGGGCATCTCCCGCGGCGCCAAGCCCGATGTTGTGGGGAAAAATCGTGGCGCCCTGAACGTTGTTGTGTCCGTGCACGGCATCGCAGCCATACAGAATCGGGATGCCCGGCGCATCGTCATCGGCCATCGCGGCCTGCCAGAACGCATCGTTCATGCGCACCCAGTCCTCGGGCGCATTGCCGCCCGGATGGGAGCCGCCCCCCGACAGCACGGCACCGAGACCATGGCGCTTGACGTCCGCCGGCTCCACCGACAGGCGCTCCGCCATGGCCATCTGGCCAATCTTCTGCCGGAGGCTCATCTTCTTCAGCAAATTCGTGGCGACGGCTTCGTGCTCCGAGTTCAACATCGAACGACCTCCAGTTCAATCAGGTTCCGACGACCAAAAAAGGGACATTGGCGTGCGCGGCACCACCCTGGGCATCGTCCACGTAAACATAGAGGCGGTACGCGCCCGGCTCCCGCGGTGCGCGCCAAGAGATCTCGGCGGACCGGACCTTCGGGTTCGGCAGACGATGTTCCTCAGGGATGTCCTCGGGGTCGCCGCCGGACTGCGTGGCGTCGCTTTCCCGCATCACGCGCCAGTCATAGGTCAGCACATCCCGGTCCGGGTCTGCGGCCTGCACGGACGCGACATAGGAGCCGCCTGGCGCCAAGCGCACGTCGTCCGTGGCGCGTTTGCCGTCCAACAGCAGGTCGCGCAATCGGGGCGCGCGATTCGCTGGCCAGCGCCCGGTCCAAACGCGTTGCAACGCATCGGCCGCTTCCGTGCGTCGGCCGTCCGCCGTAAACACCCCGTACCAAGTGGGGGTGCGCTCCTGCTTCTGACCCCACAAGAACGCATAGTTGCCGATCAGCCTGCCGGACATCGGCGCCAGCACCCGCTCGTATCCTTCCAGGAAGCGGTGCGCCTTTTCCGTGCTCGTAGGCTCGATGGGCGCTCCCCAAGCCGTCCGCGGCACTTCCCAATGGCCGATGGTGCCCCACTCCGTCACCATCAGCGGCATCTCCAAGCGAACATTCGCCCAGGCTTCCGGCAGATCGACCAGCCCGCCATAAACTTGGACACTCAGGAAGTCCAAGTCCGGCGCCCGCGCCTCGATCACCCGCGCCAACGACGGGTCAATGCCCGCCGTGGTCGTGGTGGTCGGATGGTGGGGGTCGAGTTCGTGAATCATCTTCGAGATGTCGTTCACGGCGTCGTAAACGGCAGGGTTGCGGTAGTCGTGGTTCAGCTCGTTGCCGATGATCCAGACCAGCAGCGCCGGATGGTGCCGATGCGCCAGAACCTCGGCCCGTACGCGATTGAACTGTTCGTTGACCGCCGCTGCATCGCTGTAGTCGAAGCCATGCCGTTCCCGCTCGATGTCGAGGCACAGGGCCACCGTGAGACCGAGTTCCTGCGCCCGGTCGAGAACGCTGCCGTCGCCAACCGCCCAGTTCCGCACCGAGTTGGCCCCGTGACGGGCAAGCGACTCGAGATCGTCCACGGACTGGGTGCCGGCACCCCGGACCTCATAGGGTTCGCCGCCACGGAACAGCCTGAAGTGGCCGGCCTCGCCCTTGACTTCCACGGGCACCGGAGCGGATTGCGCAATGGCGGCGCTGATCATCGACACGCCGGCCAGGCACAGCAACGCCCGACGGGCTGGCGCTCGTACGCCCATTGCCTCCCCTTCAACTGTGGCAACTACAAAGCGCGGTGTTTTACCAAGTTGCTGACAGCGCTGTCAATGCGCGACCTGACGGTCGCGTATGGAGTTTCGCTAACGCGAAACTCCGCGATCGTAGGGGTCAGGCTATTAACGGCACGGGTGCGGTGGAGTTGCGGATGACCACTTCGCATTCGAACGGCTCGTCCGGCGATTGCACCACCTCGCCGTTCAACTTGTCGATCAGGAGCCCGGCGGCGGTTTCGGCCATCTGCATGATGGGTTGGCGCACCGTGGTGAGCGGCGGCCACAGGCGAGAGGCGATCTGGGTGTCGTCAAAGCCGACAACGGACAGGTCACCGGGCACGGACAAGCCCCGCTCCCGGGCCTCGAACAAAACACCCGCAGCCATGTCGTCGTTGCTCGCGACGATGGCGCTCGGCGGTTCCGCCAGATCGAGCAGTTCGCTCGCCGCGGTCTTGCCGGAATCGAAATCGAAGTAGCCCTGCCGAACCAAGGCGGCCGAGAATGCGATGCCATGCCGTTCCAAGGCACGCCGGTATCCGGCAAATCGCACGGCGCTCGCGCCATGGTCCGGATGCCCCTTGATGAACCCGATGGCTCGATGTCCCTGTTCAATCAGGACCTCCGCGAGAGAATGGGTCGCCTCCCCGTCATTGCAGCTCACGTTGATCTCCTCGGGCTCCGGATCCTTGGGGGCTATCGCAGCAACGGGAATGCGCAATTGCTGCAGCAGCGCGGTGACGGCCGGAACGTCCCCCAATGGGGCAGGCAGAACGATTCCTTCGACGCGGGCCTGGGTGGTGAACTCCCTGACCCGCGCCGCGATGTCGGGGTTCGGCAAAGCGAGGGGGCAAAGCAGAAGCGAGTAGCCCCGCGCCTCGCAAGCCTCGAGCGTGCCGTTGAGCACGTCCTTGAGGTAGCTGAATTCCTGGGCGTTCTCGTAAACCAGCCCCACCAGGCGCGAACGCTTGCCGGATAGTTCCCGGGCGGCTGCATTGGGCTTGTAGTGCAGTTCACGGATGGCGCCCAGCACCTTCTCGCGGGTCGCATCGCGCACGTTGGATTCGTTGTTCACCACCCGCGAGACGGTCTTGATTGAAACGCCCGCACGCTCGGCAACATCGAAAATGGTGACCTTCCTGGGGCCGGCTTCAGCCAAGTTTTCCCCCCTTGTTCCAAATCGCTCGCCAGCGCGGTTCCGTCTTCCGCTCATCGCAGGCAGCAACCGCAATGCCCGGAACCGCGACCAACGCATCGCCACTGTACAGCAACGGGTAGCTGGATCTTAGCCAAGGCGGCAGGCCGGCATCCTGCATCGCCTGCTTGAGCGACCGCGACCCCTGGGCTGACCGAAGCCGTTCCCCGCCGCGGCGGAATCGAACAGTCAAAACGCCCGCCGCGCAAAACCCGCCGCTGCCGGCCCGTTCAACCGCCAATTCGCCGTGGGGCAGCCGCAGCGCGCCGGGCGGCTGCAGTTCATAGCAGAGCGCCAAGGCCGGAGGTGGCGCAACGTAGTGCGCCGCACCGCGCCAGCGGCGCAGGCACCCACCGCGCAAGCGCAGTTCCGGTTGGGCGTCGGTTGGGGCCTCGAATTGGGCCGCGAATTCAGCCAACGCCCGTTCGCTGGCGCCCTGTTCATCGAAACGGGCCAGCCAAGCGCGCAGCGCCAGCGGCCGAAGGCCGGGCGGCAAGTCGTTCAAGGGCAGCGCCTCGCGATTCAGCAGATGGCGCAACAACGCTTCGGTGTCGGCTTGGGCCTTCCCGGCGCGCGCCAAGGCGGCATTCAGGCCGGGCCAGCGTTCGGCCAGGTGGGGCAGACCCTCATGGCGCAGGAAGTTGCGGTCGTAGGTGGCGTCGGCGTTGCTGGGATCCTCCAACCAGTCAAGGCCAAGCTCTTCGGCGGCGGCCTGCAGCGTGCGCTTCGGGATGCCGAGGAACGGACGCAGCAGCGCCGCGCCGCCAGGCAGTCGCCGGGTACGGGGCATGGCCGCAGCGCCCCGCCCCTGGGCGAGCCGCATCAGCACCGTTTCCGCCTGGTCGTCTTGGTGGTGGGCCAGCAGCAAGAGATCGCCAGCGTCCAATAGGGCGTCAAAGGCTTGGTAGCGGGCGCGCCGTGCTTGCGCCTCGACGTTGCCCGCCGCCACCTCAACGCGCTGGCACAGCAGTTCGATGCCATAGGTCCTGCAGACCGCTGCGCAATGCGCCTGCCACTGGTCGGCGCTTGGATGCAGGCCGTGATTGACGTGTACGGCCACCACCGGGGCCGGCAGGGCGGCACCGGCGGCGGCATGCAGGAGAACGGTCGAGTCGAGGCCACCGGAGAAGGCCACGGCCAAGCGTTGGTGGTCAAAGCCTGCTGGTTTTCCTGATCGCGGGGCAGGGTTGTCCCACGCGTTAACTTTTGCGCCCGGCGACCGCCCGCTCGTGGGTCTGACCCCTAGCCTCGTTAGTTCGACGCGCAGGTGGCGGATGAGATCCTTCACCGACCGTCCATGCGCACCCTGACGCGGTCGTCGCCATATTCGGTCTTCAGGTGCGTCACCAAGGCTTCGCTGGCCTTGACCCGCCAGCCCAAGCGAATGCTGCCAGCGGTCTTCGGCGCTTGGTAGTCAACGAAGACCGGCGAGCCGCCCTCCGCCACTCGATAGGGCTGCAAGCTGGCCGCCAGACGGCTGGAAAAGTCTGCGGGTGCGTCCTTGTGGCTCATGTCGATGCGCAGGATCGGCCGGTTCTCCTCACGCCATTCGTCGATGGTGAAGGCTGTCTCCACGATGATCTTGTGGGCGCCGTTGTATTCGTCCGGCTGCACCTCGCCTTCCAGGACGAGGACTTGCCCCTGTTCCAGCTTGTGCCCGATTCTCTCGTAGGTCTTGGCGTAAACCATCGCTTCAACGCGCGCGGTGCTGTCGTCAATCACGGCCACCGCCCACTCCTGGCCCGCGTTGCGGCCCTTTCTGCCGCGCATTCTTCGTAAGTCGATCAAGAGGCCGAAAACCCGCTCGGCCTCCTTTGGCCGCAGTTCATCAAGGCGCTGGCAACGGGCGCTGAATTCGGCGAAGAGGGGCTCCACGGGATGACCGGTGAGGTACAGCCCGAGCGCGCCCCGCTCCAATTCGACCCGCTCCTGGAAGGGTTGCGGCTTGATGGCGGCCCGCAGGGCCGGCTGGCGATCCTCGCCGACGCCGCCGAACAGGTCGCCGATGCCGAGCGCCGCGTCTCGAGACTGCTGGTCCGCCGCCTGCAGGGCCTGGTCGAGTTCACCGAGCAGCTTGGCGCGGACCAAACCCAAGTCCTCGCCCGCAGCGCCCAACTCATCCATGGCCCCGGCGTGGATCAAGGCCTCGATCACGCGCTTGTTGGCCCGCTTGACGTCAACCCGCAGGCAAAACGCGGCCAAGCTCTCAAAGCGCCCGTCCTGGCGCCCTTCGACTCCCGCTTGGCGGGCTTGCCCCGCTTTGCGGGCATTGATGATGCTCTCCACCGGCATCCACCCGACGCCGCGCACCGCGCCCAATCCGTAGATGATGTCGCCGTCGATGACTGAGAAGCGGAACTCGCTTAGGTTGACGCTGGGTGGCCGCAGCTTAAGGCCCATGCGACGCACCTCGTTGATCAGCGTGACCACCTTGTCGGTGTGGTCCATGGCGGCGGACAGGTTGGCGGCCATGAACTCCGCCGGGTGGTGGGCCTTCAACCAAGCCGTCTGGTAGGCGATCAGGCCGTAGGTGGCGGAGTGGGACTTGTTGAAGGCGTATCCCGCAAAGGTTTCCATTTCTTTGAACAGGCCCTGGGCGAGCTTGTCCGACACGCCGTTGGCATCGGCTCCGGCGAGGAAGTCGCTGCGCACCTTGGCCATCTCCTGCGGGTCCTTCTTGCCCATGGCCTTGCGCAGGATGTCCGCCTGGCCGAGGCTGAACCCAGCCAGCAGGCGGGCAATCTGCATCACCTGCTCCTGGTAGATGATGGTGCCGAAGGTGCTGCTCAGCACCGGCTCCAAGTCATCATGGGGATAGGACACCCCCTCCTTGCCGTGCTTGCGGTTGATGTAGTCGTCGTGGGTGCCGTTGTCCAACGGGCCGGGCCTGAACAACGCCACCAATGCCAGGATGTCGTCGAAGCGGTCCGGCAGCAGGCGGCGCACCAAGTCCTTCATGCCCCGGGATTCCAGTTGGAACACGGCGGTGGTCTCGGCGCGCTTGAGCAGATCGAAGGTGGCTGCATCGTCCAGGGGCACTCGGTTGATATCCACCGGCGTCCCGCCACCCCGAGCTTCGATGGCGCGGTTGATGGTTTGCACAGCCCAATCGATGATGGTCAGCGTGGTCAATCCCAGGAAGTCGAACTTCACCAAGCCCGCCTTCTCCACATCGTCCTTGTCGTATTGCGAAATCAGGCTGCCGCTGCGCTCATCGACGTAAAGCGGCACGAAATCGGTCAGCCGGGACGGCGCGATCACCACGCCGCCGGCGTGTCGCCCGACGTTGCGCACGATGCCTTCGAGCTTGTAGCCCATGTCCATGATCTCGGCGGCTTCCTCGTCGCCGCTGATGAAGTCGCGGAGTTCCGGGCTCTTGGCCACGGCGTCGCGCAGCTTGATGTTGAGTTCGTTGGGAATGAGCTTGGAGAGCTTGTCCCCCAAGGCGTAGGGCTTGCCCTGGGCACGGGCCACATCGCGGACCACCGCCTTGGCGGCCATGGTGCCGAAGGTGGCAATCTGGCTGACCGCATCAGTGCCGTAGCGCTCGCTGACGTGGTGAATGACCCGGTCGCGGCCCTCCACGCAGAAGTCCACGTCAAAATCCGGCATCGAGACCCGCTCCGGGTTGAGGAATCGCTCAAACAACAGGTCGTAGTGGACGGGATCCAAGTCCGTGATGCGCAGCGCGTAGGCCACTAGCGACCCCGCACCGGAGCCCCGGCCCGGTCCGACCGGAATGTCCTGTTCCTTGGCCCAAGCGATGAATTCCATGACCACGAGAAAATAGCCGGGAAAGCCAGTCTGGTTGATGATTCGGAGCTCATCGGCCAAGCGATCCCGATAGGCAGACTTGTCAAGGGCATAGGCATTCAAGGCACGCAGCTCTTCAAGGCGCTCAGCAAGCCCCTTCTCAGCGGCCTTGGCCAGGAAGCTCTCCAAGGACTCGCCCTTAGGCACCGGATAGTCAGGCAGTTGCGGCTTGTCGAGTTCAAGCTCCAAGGTGCAGCGCTTGGCGATCTCCACGCTGTTGGCCAATGCCTCCGGCAGGTCGGCGAACAACTGCGCCATGTCTTCAGGGCCTTTCAAGTGCTGTTCCGCAGAGTAGCGCCGCGGCCGGCGGGGGTCGTTGACCACTTTGCCTTCATGGATGCAGACCCGGGTTTCGTGGGCCTCAAAGTCCTCCGAGGCAAGAAAGCAGGCTTCGTTGGTGGCCACCGTCGGCAGTTCGAGCCGCTCCGCAAGCGCAACGGCTCCCCGCAGGCACGTTTCCTCGTTCTCACGGCCCGTGCGCTGCACCTCTAGATAGAAACGATCGTCGAACCGCTCCGCCAAGACTCCCGCAGCGCGCTCGGCACCCTTGTGGTCGCCGCGCAGCAGCGCATGGCCCACCTCGGTGTCACGGGCTCCGGCGAGCAGAATGAGGCCGTCACTGCGCTCAAGCACCTCCGCAGTGGTCACCGCGCCGTGCAGCTCACCCCCCACATAGGCCAGCGAGGCGAGTTGAATCAGGTTGCGATAGCCGGTCTGGCCGCAGGCGATCACCGTCAAGCGCAGCGGCTCTCCCGCATCAGCGGCTTGGTGCGGCAAGTCCACCCCAACGATCGGCTTGACCCCCGCCTTGAGGCAGGCGCGATAGAACTTGATCAACCCGAACAGGTTGCCGTGGTCGGTGAGGCCAATGGCGCCCATGCCGAGTTCGGCGGCGCCCCGCGCCAGGTCGCCGACGCCAGCGAGTCCATCAACGATGGAGTACTCGCTGTGGGTACGCAGATGGACAAACTCAACAGCGCTCATCGGACCGCGACCCTTCCTGATTACCTCGGTGGTTCAATTTAGCAGCAGCCCGCACCGGCGCAAAGCTTGCGCGATGAATCGGGCAAGGTCCTAGCGCCTCAAGGGCAGCGAGGTGTGCCTTGGTGCCGTACCCTTTGTGCCGTTCGAAGCCGTAGCCTGGAAAGTCGGCGGCCAATCGGGCCATCTCCGCATCGCGGGCGGTCTTGGCCAAGATGGCTCCGGCGCTGATCGGCGCAAGCCAAGCATCGCCGCCGACCACCGCCACCGTGGGCACGTCCAATTCCGGGCAGCGATTGCCGTCAACGAACACTCGTTCAGGCTGCACGGCCAAACCGGCAACCGCCCTGCGCATGGCGAGCAGGGTAGCTTGCAGAATGTTGAGCCGATCAATCTCAGCGACCTCCGCACGACCTAGGGCATAGGTGATGGCGCGCTCGCGAATCAAAGCCGCGAGTTCATCCCGGCGCTTGGCGGACAGCCGCTTGGAGTCCTTGAGCCCGTCGATGGGGCGCTGAGGATCCAGCATCACCGCCCCGGCGACGACCGCACCGGCCAACGGCCCGCGTCCCGCCTCGTCAACCCCCGCCGACCGCAGGTTCCAAGCCCAGCGCAATCCCCCGGAGCGCAGGCGTCCCGCCCTCGATTGGGCTTTTGGAGAGCGGTCGGGAGTTTTCATGTTTGGCTTGGTGAATCCCCCAAAAGCGCCATCACCGCATCCGCGGCCCGTTCGTTGGCCTCCCGGCGCAGTTCGAGATGCAGCATGGAAAACGCCTGCAGAGTTTCCGCCTGCAAGGCTGGTTTGTCGAGTTGAATCCGCAGCGCATCGGCCAGTTTTTCCGGGGTCGCCTCGCCTTGCAGCCGCTCCGGCACCAGCTCGCGTCCGGCCAGCAGGTTCGGCAGGGCCACGAACTCGGTGCGCACGAGCAGGCGGGCTAGGGCGTAACTTAAGCGCCCGAGCCGATAGGCCACCACCATGGGCCGGCGCAGCAGCATCGCCTCCAACGTGCCCGTCCCGGACTTGACGATGGCGCCATCGCACGCGGTCAGCGCTTGGTGCGCATCACCTTGACAAATCCTGACCTCAAGCCCGGACCGCGCTGCAGCCGCCCGCTCGAGGCGCGGCTCGAAGTCAGGCCGCACGCAGGGAATCAGGAACGCCGTGCTGCCCAAGCGGTTGGCCAGCAGCGCGGCGGCATCGAGAAAGAGATCGAGATGCTGCTTGATTTCACCGGAGCGGCTGCCCGGCAACAGCGCAATGACCCGCTTCTCCTCGCCAATTCCCAAGGCGGAACGGGCGGCGCTGCGAGAAGCCTCTGCGCCCTCATCCAAGCCAATGGCATCCGCCAAGGGATGGCCGACGAAAGCCACGTTAAGGTCCGTGTCTTGGTAGTAGGCGGGTTCAAAGGGAAACAGCGCCAGCAGCAGATCCGCGGCCCGGCCGATGCGCCGGACCCGGCCCCGCCGCCATGCGTAAACCGACGGGCTCACGTAGTGAACCGTCGGCACGCCGGAGCGTTTCAACTGCCCTTCCAACCACAGATTGAATACGTTGAAGTCCACTCCGATGAAGGCCGCTAGGCGCTCGGCCAACAAGCGCCGGCGCAGGTCGAACAGCAAGCGCGTCAAGGCCGGCAGCTTGATGAGGGGTTCCGTGAAGCCGTTGACCGCCAGCGCGTCCACGTCGGCCAGCGACTCAAGCCCTGCCGACTGCATGGCCTCGCCGCCCACGCCGACGAAACGAACGCCATCGAAGCGCCGGGAAAGGGCGCGCATCAAGCCCGCACCGAGCCGATCCCCGGACGCCTCCCCAGCGACAATGCCGATGGTGAGGGTCACGCCCAGCGCACCCACCCAAGCACACTGCTCGGCGGCACTATGGCGAGAGTGGGCCAAAGCTTGTTCGACATCGGACCTCCACCGGGATAGCCGAAATGCTACCATTTTCCAATATCCCGACCCGGTCTCGTGCTACACTGATTCCGTGTTCCACGAGGAATGCCAGCATGAACCTGACAATCACCGTTGACAGCCACGTCCTCAAGCGAGCCAGGCTCCGTGCCTTGGAGGAGGACACTTCCGTAAACGCCGTGCTCGGCGATTGCCTTGAAGCGTACGCTGGCGGCACCGGGCGGAACCGTGAAGCCGTTCACCGGCTGGTGCGGCTGGCGGAATCCACCGAATCCGGTCGCGGGGGCGCCGCTTGGACGCGTGACGAACTGCATGAGCGCTGACCTGTGGTTCGTCGATACGAACGTGTTGGCTTACGTTTTCGACGACGACTCGCCCCGCAAGCAGAAGGTCTCCGGAGAGCTTCTGGACGAGGAGGCGGACCGAATCGTGCTGAGCACGCAGGTGCTCAGCGAATTCTACGTGACCGTGACGCGCAAGCTCGGCAGGCCACTCGCGATCGAACAAGCGATCGAGGCGTTGGATGCGCTGCGCGAACTTCCCGTCCACACGATTGGAGCCGAGGTCGTGCGCTCAGCGGTGCGCAGAAGCGCCAGATCGCAAGTGTCCTACTGGGACGCACTGATCATCGAAACCGCGCTGGCGGCAGACGCCACCGTGCTTTTGACCGAGGACCTGCAACATGGCCAGGAGTTCGGGCGTCTTCGCGTGACCAATCCATTCCTCGCAGGTGATCGGGTTGACTAAACGCAACCGCTTGGGCGTCGTCGACCGAGCGGCGGCGATCGATGTCCTGTCCGAGTGCCCCCTCATCGCTCTCGGCGACGAGGCTTGGGACGACTTCCTCGCTGCGCTCGACGCTCCGGTGGAGGTGGATCCCGCCGTGAAGGCGCGTTACGCGCGCTCGCCGCAGTGGGAGCGTTAAGACCGCCAGAGCCGCTCATGCTCATCCTTCGCACGTCCGAGATCGAAAGGCTGTTGCGATACTGAGCTAAACTTGGCCCTGAAACCACTTGAGGCTTAAGTCCCATGCGCAAGCTTGCCATCGTCCTGATCGTCGTCGCCATCGCGGTGATCGTGGGCGCCAATTGGACCATCAGCAGACTGCCCGCCCCGCCAGCGCCAAACGAGGCCGACGGTGCCACGCTCAGGAGCACCGAGTCCGGCGACGTCGT
>JAPPIX010000122.1 GCA_028820495.1 Gammaproteobacteria bacterium | reverse complement strand
TTGCTAAACGCGGATCGCCTAACAATCGTCTTTCCAAGTTTGTTTAGAGGATACGAACACATCCGCGAAGCGGGTGCGCATTGACCCACCCCGGCAATACACTCAAGCTTACGCACGCACCTGCACAAGAAACATGCGCTCCGTTGACGCCAAGCGCAAAGGGGGGAAGCCTGTATGAACATCGGCACCAAGGTCTTACTGGGGGCAACGCTGCCATTCGTGGTCAGCGCCTGCGGGCAGGCACCTGAGGATTCGCAGGAGATGCCGTCCGCGCAGCCGGTGGAGAACTTCCATGCCGTCGTGGCCAACGGCCGGGTCATGGATCCGGCCAGCGGCCTCGATGCCGTGCGCCACATCGGCATTCGCGACGGCCGCATTGCGGCGATTTCGGAAACGGCGCTAAACGGCAGCGTGGTCGTCGATGCTGCCGGCAAGGTTGTGGCGCCGGGGTTCGTGGACTTGCACAGCCACGGCTGGACGCCCCTTTCCCAGCGCTACCAGTTGCTCGACGGCGTGACCACGGCTCTTGAACTCGAAAGCGGCGCTTACCCGGCGACGAGCCACGGCATCCACCCGCCCATCGCCATTGCGGAGCGGTCGCTGATCAACTACGGCGCCTCCACGGGCCATGCGTGGGTGCGCTCACGAATTCTGGAGGCCGAACAAGCCATCACTGGAATGGATCAACTCATGGCGAACACCCTCAACGGCACGGGAACCGGCGGCCTTTCCATGGGGCGGCCCGCGTTCCACTCCCCGTTGTCGGCTGAGCAACTCCCGGTGATGCAGGAATTGCTGCGCCAAGACCTCGCCAACGGGGGGTTGGGCATTGGCATGCTGCTCGACTACATGAGCGAATCCGTGGACGCTGCCGAGCTTCGCGCGGTCTTCGAAGTGGCGGCCGAGGCCGATGCGCCGGTGATCGTGCACATTCGGCGCGGCGTGGCCGGCGATCCCTTCGGCCTCGACGAAGTCATCGGCTTGGCTCAGGAGACCGGGGCCGCCGTTCATGTCTGCCACCTGCAGGCGAGCGCGATGGGGGGCATCGAGGTCTTTCTCGGGAAGATTCGAGCAGCGCAGCAAGCGGGTTTGCGCATCACCACCGAGTCGTTCCCCTACAATGCGGGTTCGACGGCCATCTCGGCCGCGGTGTTCAGCCGCAACTGGCGCGAAGTTTTCGCCATCGACTACGGCGACGTGGAATGGGCGGCCACCGGCGAACGCCTCACGGAAGAGACTTGGCACGAGTATCGCAAAACGCAACCGGGCGGGACGGTCATTCACCACTACAACAAGGAACGGTGGACCCGCATCGCCACCGAGGCCCCGGACGTCGTCGTGGCCAGCGACGCCTTGCCCGCCGTCAGCGAAGCGCAACTGGTCGCCCCCTGGAGCGTCGGCACCTTCGCCCGGGTGCTGGGCCACTATGCGCGCGACGAAGGCACCTTGGACCTCATGACCGCCTTGGCGAAGATGACCATCATGCCAGCCCGCCTGCTCGAACACCTGAGTGACGACCTGGCGCGCAAGGGCAGGATTGCCGTGGGCGCCGACGCCGACTTGACGATCTTCGATCCGGCAACAATTGCGGACCGCGCAACCTATCGGCGGCCATTCCAACCGTCGGCCGGCATTACGCACGTGCTCGTAAACGGCGTTCCGGTGGTCCGCAACAGCGAAGTCGTGCCCGACCGGTTCCCCGGCAGGCGCGTGCTCGGACGGCTTTCCGCTTCATAGAAAAATCGTATCAAAAAGAGGAGAACCCATGACTGTACAGTCACTGCCTGAACATCCGATGCTGCAGGGACCGTTCCAACCACTGCACGTCGAACACGAACTCCATGACCTGCCGGTCGTGCAAGGAGAGGTTCCTCGCGACATCTCCGGTGCCTACTATCGAATTGGCCCCAATTTGAAGTATCGACCGCAGCAGGGTGTGTACGGTTTCCACATGGGTGATGGCATGGCCTACGGCCTCTATCTCGAAAATGGGATGGCGCACTTCAAGAACCGCTGGGTTAACACCCCAAAGCTCGCGCTTGAAGATTCATTGGGCCGAGGCGCCTTCGAGTGGGAAGGCGGCTTCCCCGATCATCGCAACATGGGATGGGAGAGGATTCAGCGTTCTTCGGAAACCCAAGGCGTGCCTGCGGGCGTTGCGAACACCAACATCGTTTGGCATGGCAACCAGTTGTTGGCCATGGGCGAGGACGCGGTGGCGCCATTGGTCTTGGACCCTGAGTCCTTGGAAACCACTGGCATCGTGAACTGGTCCAACCAGCTTGGTGATGGCGTAACGCCACGCGTCAATCCGCAGGATGGCTTCTTCTGCGCTCACCCGAAGATCGATCCCGTGACCGGCGAAATGTTCGGTTACGGCTTCAGCGCCCAAGAGCCTTATCTCACCTACTACGTCGTTTCTGCCGATGGGAGGCTAACTCTGAAACAAGACATCGACGCGCCTTTCCCTGCTTACGTTCATGACATGTTCTTGACCGAAACCCACGTGGTCATTCCCTTGTTTCCAACGACATTTCGGCATGAGCGCGTTGAACGGAAGCGTTGCATCATGGGATGGGAGCCGGACCTGGGCACGCAAATTGCCGTCATACCTAGAGGCGGCGGTGAAGTGAAGTGGTTTGAAGGCGACCCATGCTATGTGCTGCACACCGGAAACGCCTATGCCGAAGACAGCAAGATTGTCTGCGTGTCGCCGGAGTTTCCGGTGGCCGCCTTCCCTGCGGACGGCCTTGAAAACACTTGGCAGGAATTCCAGAAGGCCGTGCTCACCCGATGGACGCTCGACCTTGAATCAGGCGGCATGTCGAAAGAGCGGCTCGATGACCGCAGCGTTGAGTTTCCGCGCATGGACGAGCGACTCATGGGGCGAGACGCGCGCTACCTGTTCGACATAGGCTCCAGCGATGCTTCAGGCCAAATCTATGAAGGCTTCACCAGCGTCATTCGCTACGATCTTCATGCCGGCGCAAGCAGTGAACAACATGAACTGCCTGCGGGCAGCTACCTGTCAGAGGCAATCTTCGTCCCCCGGCGCGAGAACGGTCCGGAAGGCGAAGGCTACTTGATGCTGAACGTCTACCACTTCAACGAAGACAAGACAGACTACGTCATACTTGATGCGGAGAACTTGTCGAGCGGACCCCTGGCCACCATTGCATTGCCGCATCGGGTTCCGTTCACGCCTCATGGGAATTGGCGAAACGCTTAAGGGCTGCGCCCCGCTTCCGCGCGGCGTGTCAGTCAAGTTGGGTTAGGTCGGGCTAAAAGGCCGATTCGCCGAGCAAGCTGCGGCCGATGATGAGTTGCTGCATCTCCGGCGTGCCTTCGGTGACGGCGAGAATGGGTGCCACGCGGTAGAGCTCCTCGACCGGAAACTCCCGCGCCACGCCGTTGCCGCCGTGGATGGCCAGGGCGTGCCGGGTGACCTCGCAGGCGGCTTCCGTTGCGAAGTACTTGGCCATGCTGCTCTCTAGATCGCTACGCTCCCCGCGTCCGGCCAGATCGAGCGCCCGGTAGAGCAGGAGCCGGGATGCGTCGATCTTGACGGCCATGCTGGCGATGCGTGCTTGCACCAACTGGTGGCGGGCGATGACCTTGCCATGCTGTTCCCGTGAAGTTGCATACTCGACGGCGTGATCGAGCGCGGCTTGGGCAACGCCAACGGCCAGCAGCCCCACCAGCGGCCTTGAGCCGGCCAGCAGTGCCATCAGCCGTTTCAGCCCCTCGCCAGGCGATGCGAGGAGGTTCTCAGCCGGCACTCTTGCGTCGTCAAAGTGCAACTGAGCGGTTGATTGCCGGTTGAGGGCCATCTTGGGAATGTTGCGGCTCTCGTAACCCGCTTCCCGATCGACGATGAACAGGCCGATGCCATCACCGGGGCCTTCCCCGTCCCGGGCCACGCAGATGCAGAAATCCGAGTAGTGGCCGCTTGATATCCACTGTTTTTCCCCGGAAAGCAGGAAGCCGCTGCCGTCCCGACGCGCTCGGCAGCGGATTTGCGCGATGTTGGAGCCCGCCTCGGGCTCGCTGATTCCAATGCAGGCGAATTTCTCGCCGCTGAGCAGCGGAGCCAGGTAGTCGGCGCGGATCGATTCGGAGCCTGCGGCCAGCAGCAACCCGGCTTCCATCTGGATCAGGGCCACGATGGCGAGGTCCGGTGAAACCCGCGCCAATTCCTCGAACAGTAGGCCCACCGAAAGCGGGTCTAGACCTAGGCCGCCCTGGGCTTCATCCACCAGTCCGCTGCCCATGCCGAAGGGCAGCAACCTACCCAGCAACTCGCGCATGCGGTCCTTGGGAATGAATGTGTCATCGAATGCAGCAATCTCTGGAGCAATCTCCGCTTCCAGGAAGCGGCGGAACGAATCGACGGCGATTCGCTGTTCGTCGGTGGGTGAGAAGTCCATGCGGAACGTCCTGCCTCTAATGGGCCGTGCTGACTGGCTTCACGAGTCAGACTCGGCCGTTGTTTCGTAGCGGATCGGCTGGCCGGGAAACACCCTTTGCACGGTGGAATCGCGCACGACCACTTGGCCGCTGACCAAGACATATGGAATTCCCGTGGAAGGCGCACCCTGCTCGCCGCGCTTGTGGGTCGCGTTGTCGGTGACCGATTCCGGGTCGAACACCGTGATGTCCGCGACCATGCCTTCCTGAATCCGGCCCCGCACCTGCATCGACTCGATGCCCGCATCACCCAAGTGCAGCGCCGACCAGTAGCTGAGCTGGCGGAGTGTCTGCATCAGGGATACGCCCTGTTCGCGGCCGAGGCGCAATACCCGGGCGTGGCTGCCCGCGGTGCGCGGGTGGCCGACGAACGCGCTGTAGGGATGCTCCCAAGTGAGGCCGTTGCCATCGGCGTCTGTGGTGGGCATGCCGTCGCTGCCAACGGTGGCGTGCTGCCGGGTCAGCCACTGGGGCAGCCAAGCCTCCCGCTGACGCATGAAGAGCACCACAATGTAGCCGGGGTCCTCCTTGCGCTTGGCTTCATAGGTGGCCTGGGTGAAGAACTCGCCGGTGGCCGGATCCATCATGGCGTCCTCGTAGGTGAGCTGCCACCCGTGCAGCAGGGTTTCCGGCTTGAGGAACTCGGAGCCGATGGGTCCGGACCCGGAAACATAGGGGTAGTACTCGGACCAGGCATTGTGGCCCTGGGCGCGGGCGCCGGCCAGCTTGGCCTCGTTCTCCTGCCAGCCGCGGTTGTTGTCGTGCACGGCCATGAACGGCGCCCCCAGCGCCATGGCGTTGGCGAAGGCTTCGGCGAATCCCAATGTGCCCTCTGCGGGCGGCAGGTTGTTGCCAAGGAACCGGACATGGCTGAACGTGCCCCGGCCGTAGTTCGCGGCGAGGCGTTGCAGGGCAAACATCTCCCAGGTGGCAACCCCCTTTTGCATGTAACCCACGGTGGAACCGAGGCCGAGTGCGCCTTGCGCCAGTTCGCGGTTAACAAGTTTCAAGATGGCGGCCAGTTGCTCGGGGGCGGGGATGGTGACGGCGAAGTCCGGCACGCCGTTGTTGCGCTCGGCCCGAGCCCGAGTGGGGCCGATGTGCTGGGCGTCGAGGGGGCCGTCGAACCGCAATTCGTCCAGCACCGCCATGCGGGCGAATTCGTGCGACGCCGATACGCCGTAGTTGGTCTGCCAGCGGCCCTGGCGCTCGGCGTACCAAGCCCCCACGTTGATGCCGCCGACCTCCAGGTCGAGGGTGGTGGTGACGCCGTCGCGGAGCATCAGCTTGCTGCCGAACTGGGTTTGGCCGTGTACATGGGTGTCTATGAAACCCGGCGCGACGACGAGGCCGCGCGCATCGAGCTCGGTCACGCCCTGCAAGCCCTCGGCGGAGATGCGCACGATCCGGTCGCCGCGGATGCCGACATTGGCCACTTGGTCAAATCCGCTTTCCGGGTCCATCACCCGCCCGCCGGTGATGACGACGTCGTACTCCGTTGCCCATGCCGGCGGCAGCGAGCAGGCGACCGCAAGCCCGAAGGCCAGTGCGATTCGTTTCAGTTTCCCGTCAGTCAATACGTTCATTATGCAAAGCCCTTCAACGGACAAAGCGCGGGTCGCGCCAGCGAATGCAGTCGCTGGTGACTTCGTTGAGGGATCGCAGCCCCATCAGCGTCATGTTGCGCTCGAGTTCGCCCTTGAGGATTTCGATGACCCGGGCAACGCCTGCCTCGCCGCCGGCGCCCAGCCCGTAGAGATAGGCCTTGCCGATCAAGACGCCGCGGGCGCCCAAGGCCAGCGCCTTGATGATGTCGGTGCCGCGTCGGAAGCCGCTGTCCACTAGGACTTCCACTTGGTCGCCCACTGCATCGACCACCTCCGGCAACACCTCCAGCGGGGTTGGGGCGTGGTCGAGCTGCCGTCCACCGTGGTTCGAGATGACGATGCCGGTGGCGCCGATTTCCGCCGCGAGCCGGGCATCGGCGACGGAGGTGATGCCCTTGATGACGAAGGGCCCGCCCCAATCGCTGCGAAGCGCTGCCGCGTCGTCCCAGGTGAAGCTCTTGTCAAGTTGATCGGCGAACCACTCCGCCACGGAGGCAAAATCGTCCCGGGTGGTGTCATCGACATAGCCCTCGATGTTCGGAAAACGCCAGCCCGCATGGGCCAAGTAGTCTAGCGTCCAGCCTGGTCTTTGCAGCAGTTGCCAGAGTATGCGCGGTGTGGCCTTAGGCGGTATCGATATCCGGTTGCGCAGATCCCGCTCCCGGTTGCCGTGGGTGGCGCAATCCACCGTGAGGAACATGGCGCCGTAGCCCGCCGCCTTGCAGCGCTGCACGTATTCGCCCGTGATCGAGCGGTCCTTGAGTACATAGACTTGGAAGAATCGCGGCCCTGCACCCACACCGGCCACGTCCTCCAAGGAGAACATGGCCGAAGACGTGGTGCCGTAGATGACTTGCGAGGCGGCCGCCGCGCGGGCAGCCGCCAGTTCGCCTTGGGAATCGAAAAAGCGGCTAGCTCCGGTGCTGGAGAGGATGAAGGGCACCGAGGTGGGCATGTCAAGCAGGGTGGTTGAGGTGTCCACCGAGGACACGTCGACGAGCACTCGCTGCATCAGCGACAACGCGGAGAAGGATTTCGCGTTCTGGCCGCGCGTGTATTCATCGTCCGCACCGCCGTCGAGATAGTCAAAGATGAAGCGAGGCAAGCGCCGCCGCGCCAATTCGCGCACGTCATCGATGTTGAACGCCCCGCTCAAGGTGGCGCTACCACCGGAGGTTGTCATCTCACTACCCCACTGCCCCGAAAGGCTGTGGAAACCTCAGCGTCACCCACTGGGTCGGCTCAGAACTCCATCATCAACTCAACCCCGTAACGGGCCGGGTTGCGCGCCTGGTTCAGGATCCAGCCGGGGTTCACGGCGTTGGTGATCAGGCTGCTCTCGATGTTGTCGGTCAGGTTCTTGCCGAACACCGAGACGCGCCAGTTGCCGGAGGCGGGCGAGTAGGCGAGGCTGGCGTCGTATTCTTCGTAACTCGACCCTTGGAAGCCTAGATTGTCATCGGTGGAATGAACATCGCCGACGTAGCGGTAGCTGCCGCGCAGCGTCAGATTGCCCGCGCCCACGGGTATGTCGTAGGTGAGGTGCAGCTCGCGCTGCCACTTCGGAACGTAGGGAATGCGGGTGCCGTCGATGACGCTCGGCGCACCACCGGCGCCGCCGCGCGGATTCACGAAGTCCTGCAATTCAGCGTCGAGATAGCCCATGTTCGCCTGCAGCAGCAGTCCGTTGGCAATCAGCCAAGAGGTTTCCAACTCGATGCCCTTGATGGAGGCCTCGGCGGCGTTTGAGACGGTTTGAAAGCCGTCGGTGCCCACCACCGTGCGTTGCAGGTCGTCGTACTCGTTGAGGAACAGCGACAGGTTGATGCGCGCCCGGCCCTCGGCCAGATCGGCCTTGGCCCCCACTTCGAACGCATCCACGGTTTCTTCATCGTAGGGTCCGGGAACTGCCCCGACGTTCTGCCGGATGTTGAAGCCGCCGCTGCGGAAGCCCCGAGTATAGGATCCGTAGAGCTGCGCGTCTTCCGAGGCGAGGAACTGGATGCCCGCCTTGTAGGTGAAGTTGGACCAGTCGTCGCCGCCTTCAAAGTTGAATGTGCATTGTTTGGGATCGTCGCCGCCGAAGCCGGTGCAACTGAGCGAACTGCCGAACTGGCCGATCTGCGTGTCCTTCTCCTCCCAGGATTGCCGGCCGCCCAGCGTCAGGATCCACTGCTCGGACAGCGCGAAGTCAGCCTGGGCGAATAGCCCCACCACTTGGTGGTCGGTGACGCTGTGAGCCTGCAGGCCGCCGCCAGCCGCCGCGAACAGAGCCCCGAAGCGGCGCTCGCCGTAGGTGAACTCCTGATCGAAGTAGAAGAGTCCCGCCGTCAGATCCACGCTGTCGGTGAGACTGGCGTTGTAGATCAGCTCCTGGCTGAACTGGTCCTGTTCAATGAAGGAGTTGTTCACATCGAAGATAGCCACGATGCTGCCGTCGAAGTCTTGGGTCAGGTCCTCCTGCTCCAAGTCGCGCAGCGCGGTTATGGACTTCAGGGAGCCCACGGGAAGGTCCCAGTTCAGTTCGATGGAGCCGCTGATCCAGTCGGAGTCCGCGGGATGGTCGTTGACGCCGTTGGCGATCGGGTCGTCGCTGTCGCGGGCACCCGCCTCACTTAGTCCTGGAATCGGCTGCACGCCCAGCAACAGTGTATTGTCCACGGCCCAGGTGGGCAGGGGATCCTCCTCGGACTGGCCGTATTCGAAGCGCAGGTCGGCGGTGAAGGTGTCGCTGGCGAGCCAGGTGAACGCGGCCCGAACGACTTGTTGATCCATTTCGCCCAAGTCATCGAAACCCGCCGCCTCCCCGGCGGGATTGTCCATCCAGTCGCTCAAATGGGTGTGGAACACGGCGATCTTGCCCAGCAGCTTGCCCTCCACCAACGGACCGCTGATCGAAGCGGCCACCTGCAGGTTGCCATCATTGCCGCCCATGGCCCGAACCCGGCCGCTGAACTCCTCGGTCGGCCTGCGCGTGCGCAGCAACGCCGCCCCGCCGGTAACGTTGCGGCCGAACAGGGTGCCTTGGGGCCCCCGCAGAACCTCCACGGCTTCCAGGTCGAAGCTGTCGAAGACGATGCCGGCGGATATGCCCTGATAGACTCCGTCGACGAAAACCCCGACCGCCGGGTCGTCGGAAAGCACGGTGCCGGCGACGCCCATTCCGCGGATGAAGAAATTGACGTAGCCGGGAAAGGTGGCGCTGGAGTAGGCGGTGGCGTTGGGCACGTTGGCGGTGATGTCGGTGAGGTCCGCCGCATACATGGCTTCGATCTGATCGCCCGAGAAAGCGGAAACGGCCAGTGGCACGTCCTGGACGTCTTCCAGATCGGCGCGCTTGCGGGCTGTGACCAATATCTCTTCAATGAATGTCGTCGTGCCCGAAGCCGACTCCGCATCCGGCTGTTGCGACCAGCTCGAGGGCGCCACGCTGGCGCACAAGCACAAGGTCAGGATGCAGGCTATTGGCTTGAGGGTTTTCATGTTGTCTCTCCGAGGGTTGGCGGACATTTGTCGAACCGGGGCAGCGCAATCGTACCCAAACCTATTATCTCGCCGTGAAGGCAAGGCGGCTTGTCATAAGGGGCACAGACTCTATCCTGCAATAACAGACTTTCTTCCGCTACTCAGCGCTTGCCCGCCCCTTGCACACCAAGTACACGCCGTAGGTCAGCAGCGGGATCACGAACACGATGACTACGCTGGCGTACCAGGGCAGCACGCGGGGGGAGCGCCAGCGGGCGGCTGGATTCGCACCGGTCCTACTGGTGGCAGCACGATTACTTTGCGCACACCGGGCAGCGGGGGCCGGAAAAATTCCGCTACGGGCGGTGGCTGGCGCTGGATTGGTATGCGCAGGAGCAGGGGGGATTCGACGGGCGGCGGGTTTCGTCGGCACGGAAGCTACGACGCGACCGGGGTGCCGAGACCCGAAAGACCTGACGCCTGCCGATATTGACATGCGCCGTGGACAGGTACCAGCCAGAATGGGCAGTAGTTATGATCCCCGCAGGAGGATATCTGCTTTCACCGTCGAGCAAATGTGCTCAGACTTCCCGGTTGTCAAAAATGAATAGGACAGAGCCACCATGGCGGATGCAAGTAGTGTTACGACCAGCCTAGTTGTTTTTTTGCTCATACTTGTCGGCCCTATAATAGGGATTTGGACGTCAAGAAGGCACTCCCGGACACAGGGACACAGCGAAAGCGATTTACGATTTGGTACTTACGTTACTGGCTTGAGTGCGTCGGCGTCGGCAAATAGCGGCTCTGTTCTCATCGGTGCGGCAGGCTTGGGCTTTGTCATGGGCGTTAGCGCGTTATGGCTCGCTCTAGGGTTCTGGATTGGCGATATTATCTTCTGGTACCTTTTTGCCGATAAACTTGTTCGTCGGGTTCAGGAAACTGGTGTTGATACGATCAGTGAACTCATCGCTCAACAGTCGCATAGCAGACCCCTGATTCCCCTACGAGTTGGAGCGCTAGTCGCCATTATTGCCGTCGGCCTTTATTGCATCGCGCAGTTCCTTGCTGTGGGCAAAATTGCGATGGAGTTTTTCAACATCGAAGTTACGCATGCCGTTGCCCTTGTACTTTTTGTTGGAGTAATTTCGATTCTGTTGGGTGGACTCGGATCATCGATGATGGTGAACGTCTACCAGGCATTCCTGATGATATGTTCAGCGGCAATTATCTGTGCCTTCGTGGGGTTTGCTGTTGTTGCCGATTTTTCGACGTTATCCAATGCGGAGGGCGCTGAACGACTGCTCGATCCGTTTTACGGCTATTCAGGAATGAACCTAGCCTTGTTTGTGACTACGTTTATCTTTCAGGGCTTACTCTTTGCGATGTGCAACCCACATATTCTAACGCGAATTACCAAGGGCAATGTCGATCAAATCCCCAGGATTCGCTGGGTATACATGGGGTTTATGCAGACCTTATGGTGGATCATGACGGCAGTTGGTGTTTCCCTCGCCTTACTGGCCGTCACCGCTTCAGATCCCGATAGTGCCAGTATTGCTTTTGCTGAAGGCGTAATGCCGCCAATCGTTCTGGGTGTATTCATTGCTGGAATTGCGGCGGCAGCCTTGTCTACAGGAGAGGCGCAGCTTCTGGTTATTGCAAACGCTCTTGTAATGGACTTGGTTCCGAATAGTTTTCAAAAACTCAGTGATAGTGCAAAAAGAAAAGCGATGATTGCGGGAAGAATTGTAGTGGCCATCGGAGCATTTACGGCGCTTCTCTTTCTAAAACTGGATTTGGTTGCTCAATTAGTCATTCAGGCAGCCTCAATACTATTAAGCGCGTTCGCAATACCGGCGCTTATGTTTATTTTCAGAATATCCGTAGATGGTCGTGTAATGGGGTTAGTGATTCTCTGTGGTGGTGGAGGCGCTCTGATTGCTCGGATACTCAACCCTTCCTTACCACTCGGTTATGAAATCTACTCGGGGCTTAGTGCTGCCCTTGTAATCGCGTGTATCGGCCTAGCATTCTCCAGATCCCCAGAGAAAAGCAAGTAGCCGTGGTATTGATAGGATTCATCAAATTGGATGGTTGCAACCATGTATAACGTTGAAAGAATTCGTTCGCTTTTGCGTTCTCGGCAAGCATACTTCAGTTTGCCAAGAGAGTTTTATCGGGATCCAGAGATTCACAACTATGATCTTGATGCGATCTTCTATCGATCGTGGATTATGGTGGGATTCACAGCAGAATTGCCAGAGGTGAATTCGTATCTTTCCACACAAATCGGCGAGTCGCCTATTCTACTGATCAGAACCTCGGAAGATGAGATTGTCGGCCATCATAATACCTGCCGGCATCGAGGTTCGCAGTTATGTGTAACGGGTACAGGCAAGATCAGGAATCGCATTGTTTGCCCTTATCACCAATGGTCATACGATGTTCGAGGTGGACTGCTTTCAACACGAAACATGAATGATCAGATCGACCGTAAAGAATTCGGTTTGCGACCAGTTCGAGTCGAGGTTGTGGAGGGGTGCATCTATGTGAGCTTATCAGATTCGCCGCCCGACTTTGAGCCGTATCGTCAAACCCTCGCACCTGCTCTTGCACCCTATAATCTGTGGGATGCAAAGGTAGCGCACGTCATGGAGCTTCATGAAGAAGCGAACTGGAAGCTGGTGATGGAAAATGGTCGTGAATGTTATCACTGCCAGGCAGGACACCCTGAATTTAACTCCATGTTTCCTCCTATTACGCCGGAGTATTACGATTTTAAAGGCGCTCGGCCGAAAAGCGATTTTGATATCCGTATGGATGAGCTTGGCCTGGGTATTGAACCGAAAGCAGAGGACTGGTGGCAGGTAGCAAGATTTCCGCTCAAAAAAGGTCATAAATCGTTCTCTTTGGACAGTGATGCCCTTGTGAAGAAACCCTTCATAAGTCGTAACTACTCGCCCCCCAGCTCCTGATCGGGCGGGGTTTGCGTTGCGGGGGAC
>JAPPIX010000039.1 GCA_028820495.1 Gammaproteobacteria bacterium | reverse complement strand
AAGGCTGCATCGTTGCCAGCGGCGATAAGCATCTGGCCGAGAAGCTGGAGGCCGAAGGCTACACATGGCTGTCGGACTGAACCCTGTGGCTATCCCCAACGCCAACGCATTCCAGCAACCCAATCGAGGGCGGGACGCCCTCGCTCCGGGGAAAAACGCCGGATTCGGGCGTAGACTCCGGAGCGAGGGCATCTTGCCCTCGGTGAGCTAGGGCAGTTCCATGCGAGCGCTGCAAACGCTGGAGCCGCCGCCTTGGCTTGGCGCCAAGGGCCTGGTGCGCTGCCGACAAGCGCTGGACGGCAAGTTGGTGCGGGAGACTTGGAAATACTCGCGGCTGCCGAAGGTCACCGAAGCGCTGATCGACGCCGACGTGCATCAAGAGCCGCCCGCCGTGGCGTTGCCGCCGGAAGCGGTTCTGCATCGCTTCGATGAATTGGATGCGCCGCCGGAGATGGGGGTTGATCTGGATCGCTATCCACTGGCGGGCATTGCCGCCGCCCGCGCCAGGGCTGGCTGGATGATCGAGGTCAAGCAAACGCCGAGTCGCCCCCTTCGCCTTCACGCCCCCGCCGCCGGGATCAGCGCCCCATTGCTGGTGCAAGTGGCCCCGGGATGCCGCGCTGAAATCGAACAGGAGGCGGTGCCAGCTAAGGAGCCAGCCGAGTTCGGCGCGCAAGTCCTCGTGCTGTCGCTGGCCGCGGACGCCGAAGTGCACTGGGCAAAGGCGGAACTCGCGCCGACTACCGATCGATGGTCGCTGCTGCAAGCCCATTTGCACCGCAACGCCGCGCTGACGCTCAATCATCAGGCTGCCGTGGCCAACTTCCAGCGGCACGACCTCAACGTGGTTCTCAGCGGCCGGGACGCACGGCTTTCAAGCGTTGGTGCAGCGCTGGTGCAGGATGGCGGACGGCTGGATCAACAGCTCGTGATCGAACACGCCAGTGGAGGCACCGTCAGCCGCATCAAGCAGCACAACCTGGCAGCCGGCAGGAGCCGCTGCACCTTCAACGGCCGCATCCACATCCACGCTGGTGCGTCCGGCGCCGATGCGGACCTCTCCAATCGAAATCTGGCTCTCGACCCCAGCGCCGAGGTCAACACCAAGCCGGAATTGGAGATCTACAACGACGACGTGCGCTGCGCCCACGGTGCGACTGTCGGACAGTTGGACGCCGAGGCGCTGTTCTATCTGCAGAGCCGTGGCTTGGGCCCGCAGCAGGCGCAGCGCCTGCTCAGCCTCGGCTTCCTGCGCGACGGCCTCGCCGGACCATACGCGGAGCGGGCAGCGGAGGCCTTCGCCGCGCACTTCACGAGCGCCTGATACAGCTTAGTCATCACATGGCTCCCTCACTAGACATCAGCGGCGACTTCCCGATCCTCGCCCGGCAAGTCAACGGCCATCCGCTCACTTACCTCGACAGTGCCGCCACCACGCAAAAGCCCCGGGTGGTCATCGACGCCATCCGCCACTACTACGAACGCTGCAACGCCAACGTCCACCGAGCTGCCCATGCGCTTGCGGAGGAAGCGACCGCGGCTATGGAAGATGCCCGCGCGAAGGTGGCCGCCTTGATCGGTGCGGGCGACGCCCGGGAGCTCATCTTCACCCGGGGCACCACTGAGGGCATCAATCTGGTTGCGGCCTGCCTGACCGGCCGATTCGGGCCCGGTGACGAAGTGCTCATCACGGAAATGGAGCACCACTCCAACATCGTGCCTTGGCAACTGCTCTGTCAACGCACTGGCGCGGCGCTGACCGCCTGCCGAGTAACGCCAACCGGGGAGATTGACTCGGAGGACTTCCACGCCAAGCTCGGCCCGCGCACCAAGCTACTGGCGATCGGCCATGTGAGCAACGCGCTGGGCACCGTTAATCCGGTTGCGGAAATGATCGACGCGGCCCATCGCCAAGGCGCTTTGGTCTTGATCGACGGCGCCCAGGCGGTGCAGCACCTCGATGTGGACGTGGGCCGCCTCGGCTGCGACTTCTATGCCTTCTCCGCGCACAAGCTGTTCGGCCCCACCGGCATTGGCGCACTGTACGGCAAGGCCGCCCTGCTTGAGGAGCTGCCGCCCTACCAAGGTGGCGGCGAGATGATCGAGCACGTTAGCATCGAGCGCACGACCTACAATCAACTGCCCTACAAGTTCGAGGCGGGCACCCCGAACATCGCTGGCGCCATCGGATTCGGGGCGGCCGTGGACTATCTCTGCGGTCTGCCTCTTCACGCGTTGCGCGAACGGGAGGCGTCGCTGGTCAACCAAGCCATCAGCCACCTCAAGCAGATTCCCGGCGTCCAGATGGTTGGTGAGTTCCGTGAGCGGGTGTCAGTGGTTTCCTTCCTAGTCGATGGCGGCCACCCCCACGACTTCGGCACCCTGCTCGACCAGCAGGGCATCGCCGTGCGCACCGGCCACCACTGCGCCATGCCGCTGATGGAGCGGCTCGGCATTCCCGGCACCATCCGCGCCTCTTTCGCGTTGTATAATTCGGCCACAGACGTCGAGCGCTTGGTTGCCGGCGTTGAAAAGGCCATTGAATTTGTTTGATTTGCTGACACCGAGGCTGCCGCATGAGCGTTGCCACCTTCAATCCCGCCGCCGCCGCGATAACCGTCACCGACGCCGCGGTGCAGCACATCGCCCGTCAGATCACCCGATCCGGGCGCTCCTGCCTGCGCCTGGGCCTGAAGGAAAGCGGCTGCAATGGCTACATTTACGTGCTCGACTACATCGACCGGCCACAGGCGGACGACCGCGCCTTTGAGATTGCCGAGGGCCTGGCGTTATACGTTCGCCAGGACGAACTGCGCTTGGTGCAGGGCACCGAGGTGGACTTGGTCACTGAAGGCCTGAATACCAGCCTGCAGTTCAAGAACCCCAACGCAACCGCCCAGTGCGGCTGCGGCGAAAGCTTCTCCCTGGGGCAAGCCGACGAGGGCTGACCCATGGAGCGGCGGATCATTCCCACCGCCCGGCCAGTGCAGGGCAAGCTGGTGCCCACCGGCGATCCGGTCAGCATTCCCGACGGCACCTTCGTCACCCTCACCCAGGCGTTGGGCGGCAGCTACACCGTCATCTTCAACGGCAACATGGCGCGCATCGACGGCGCCGATGGCGACGCGCTGGGGCTAACCCCAGAAACACTGAAGTTCAAGCCGCCAGCCGACGGCGCCGTGGATGCCGAGCAGGTTGATGCCGCGCTGTCGAGCGTATTTGACCCGGAAATACCGGTCAACATCGTCGATCTGGGGCTGATTTACGACCGCCGCATCCAGGATGGGCGAGTCCACATCGACATGACCCTCACCGCGCCCGGCTGCGGGATGGGGCCGGTGCTGGTCGATGAGGTCAAGGCACGCGTCGCCCAAGTGCCCTTCGTTACCGAGGTGGAAGTGGAGCTGGTGTTCGACCCGCCATGGTCGCGGGATCGCATGAGCGAGGAAGCCCAGCTCGAACTTGGCCTTTTCTGAGATGGACCTGGACGAGATCCGCGAGGCCTTCGCCTTCTTCGATGGCTGGGAGGACAAGTATCGCTTCGTCATCGACCTCGGCAAGGATCTTGCCCATCTGGACGACGCGCACAAAACCCCCGCCAACTTGGTGCGCGGCTGCCAAAGCCAGGTCTGGCTGCTGACCGAGCTGCGCGGCGGCCGAATGCGCTTCGCCATCGACAGTGACGCGCAAATCGTGCGCGGACTGATCGCCATCATCCTAACCGTCTTCCAAGACCGAACGCCGGACGAGGTCCGCACCTTCGACATCGAAGGCTTGTTCGCGGAACTGGAGCTCATCAAGCACCTGACGCCCACCCGCGGCAACGGCCTGCGGGCCATGGTGGCGCGCATCCATCAGGAAGCGGAGCGCGCCGCGGCCTGATTGTTCAGAGCCAGGAAACGGCGCCACTCATCGATGCCGTCCACGTCCCAAGTGGTTGGCAATTCGGAGACGCTGAGGCGCAACTGATCGGCCCGGGACCGGGTCTCGGCCAACACGGTCGGCGTGCTCCAGGCAATGCCGCTGAACAGGAGCGGCGCTGGGGCCTTTAGCCCGACCAATCCGTAGCCACCGTCCTCGACCGGACCAAGAACCAGGTCATGGGCGGTGAGGGCCGCCGCCGCTCGCTCAATGTAGGGGACGTCGATTTCCGGCAGGTCCGAGCCAACGATCAAGGCCGGTTGGCCAGCGGCGCAGCAAGCGCTCACGGCGGCGTGCATCCTGTCGCCCAAATCGCCCTGTGGCTGCACCCGAACCAGGGCGCCAAGGCGCTGCGACCAAACCGCCACTTGCGGATGGCCGGCATCGCCCGCCACCCACAACTCCTTGGTCAACGCACAGCCGGCCAAACGGCCGAGAACGTGCGCCACCAGCGCTTCATGGGCACGGCAAGCAGCGGCGGCGCCCAGGTGGCGGGCCAAGCGGGTTTTGACTCGGCCGAGCTCCGGCGCTTTGGCAAACACGCAAAGGCGCGGCTCAGCGGCCATAGTAATGCCGATACAGGTTGTCAGCCGAAGCGCCAAGCGCGTAGCGAGCGCGCAGCCACCACATGGTGGCAATGGTCCGCGCCGCGCCATGACGCCGCCATCGCCGTCCGGAGGCGCTCAAGAGGGTATGGGCTCGTCGGGGGCGGGTCAGTCGCCGCAGTCGCTTGCTGAGCTCGATGTCTTCCATGAGCGGTTGGCGTGGCACGCCGCCAATGGCATCAAGCAGTTTGCGGTGCGCGAAGAGGCCTTGGTCGCCGGTGCAGATGCCGGTCAGGGCGGAGCGGCGATTCATCATCCATGCCACCAATTGCAGCGGGGTGCCGCCGTCGAGGCGCACGCCAAAGCAGCCCCATCCGGGCGCCATCGACGGCCAGCCTGCGGCCTCCGCAACGTTGGCCGGCGACGGCGCTGCGTCGGCGTGCAGCATCCAGATCCAGTCCCCGGTCGCCGCCCGATAGCCCTTGTCCAACTGCAAGCCGCGGTTGGCAGCGCTCCGAATGACCTGCGCACCCGCGCGTTCCCCCACTTGGGCGCTATCGTCGCGGCTGCCGCCATCGACGACGATGACTTCAAAGGCCACCCCATCCAACGCGCCGAGCAGGCTGCGCAGCGCGGGTGCGTCGTTGAGCACCGGCACCACGACACTCACTGAACGGGCCGCGGTGGGCATAGCCGCTCTCCTTGAGTTTCGCTTGTTTGTAGCGAACGCGATTTTGTGGCCAACGCTGATTTTTGTGGCAAACGCAATATAGCTGCGAACGCAATATAATATTCGTTTCCCCGTTAAGGAATGATGGCCCGCCCCGCTGCCGCGAGGGTTCGAGGCTCGCCTTTGCCGCAACCATGACGACGCCCACCGCGGACCGGAACCGCTGGCCCAATCCCCTCTACGGCTGGTACGTCACTCTCACCCTGTTGCTGGCCTACACTTTCTCGTTTGTGGACCGCCAGGTGCTCAACCTGCTGGTCGAGCCCATACAGGCCGACCTCGGCTTGTCCGACACCCAGATCAGCCTGCTGCAAGGCTTGGCCTTCGTGTTCACCTACGTGGCGCTGAGCGTGCCCATCGGGCGCATGGTGGACCGCTTCAACCGCGTCGCCATCATGATCGGCGGGGTTCTGGTCTGGAGCGCGACCACGGTAGCCTGCGGTCTCTCCCGCAGCTTCGAGCAGTTGTTCGCCGCACGCCTCGGCGTTGGTGCCGGCGAAGCCACCGTCACCCCCGCCTCGTGGTCGCTGCTGTCGGATTACTTTCCCCCGGAGCGCCTGTCGCGCCCGATAAGCGTCTATCTGATGGGACCCTACATCGGCGGCGGCATGGCGATGATTGCCGGTGCCACGGTTCTCGATTGGACCGAGCAGGCGGGCGAGATCGCACTGCCCTTGGTGGGCGCGCTCGCCCCTTGGCAGTTCACCTTCATCGCGGTGGGCTTGCCCGGCTTGCTGATCGCCGCGCTGCTGCTGACGGTGCGCGAACCGGAACGCAAGAACCGCGAGCGGGTCGAAGCACCGCCTTGGCGGGACGTGGTTGGCTTTCTGCGCCGCCACTGGCGCATCTACCTGTCGCTGCACTTGGGCGTGCCCTGCATCGTCGTCATGCTCTACGGCCTGCAGGGCTGGGTGCCGACCGTCATGGTGCGCGTTTACGGTTGGGAACTGGCCGAGGTCGGGCGGATCTACGGGATAATCGCCCTCGTGGCAGGTTCCGCCGGCGTGCTCACCGGACCCACCGTCGCCCGTCTGCTTGAGCGCCGCGGCCACGCGGATCAAGCCCTGCCCATCGCCGCCTTCAGCGCCGTCGCAGCGGCGGCCAGCCTCGCTTTGCTGCCGTGGCAGGCAAGCCCCTATGCGGCCCTAGGTTGCGTGTTCGCTGCCAGCTTCTTCGTCACCCTGCCTTTGGCACTGATGACCTCGGCCATCCAGCTAGCGACGCCAAACGACATGCGCGGGGTGGTATCGGGCCTCTACGTCGTCACCACCAACGTCATCGGCTTAGGCCTTGGCCCAACGCTGGTGGCGGGTGCCACGGACTACGTCTTCGCCGATCCCAAGGCTGTCGCCTACTCCTTGGCCCTGGTTTCCTGGGTCATGGGACCCTTGGCCGCGGGCCTGCTGCTCAGCGGCCACCGAGCCTACCGCGAGCGGCTGCGGGCGCTTCGCCTACGGCAAAGCGAGGGGATTTCAGGGCAACCCGGCAGTCAACCGACGCGAGGCTGACTCACTCGGCAACCTCTTGCCGCGATCGGGACAACTAAACGTTTTGAGGTTGGAGCCACATCGCTGAGACGAGCGCGGAGATTTCCGTGGCACGGGCGCTTGCCGAACTCAACAGCCGCTGCGTTTCGTTGTCCTGGGTGACCTCCTGCACGCGGCAGGCGTTGGCCAATTCATCGATTAGGGCGCTGGCGCAGTTGCGGACTTCGTTCAAGCCGGTAGACGACCCCTGGGCCGACAGCCGTTCCAGGCATAGGCTGATGCGGTCCGCCTGATGCCGCATGGACTTGGGGTGGTCGGCATCGCACACCAATCGATGCCAAGCCGCGCCGGCATCCGCTGCCCAAGCGGCTTGGGGTTTGGCCAGATGGTGCAGTTGCAGCAGCCAATGCAGCCGATTGGGGTCCATGGGCTCTGCCGTCACGCCGAACTCGATGTTGATGGCGGCGAGCAGGCGCAGGCGTTCGATGTGCTTGCCGAGCCGCTGCAGCCAAAAGCCTTGGTCCCGGGGCTGAGTTTCGTCCAGCAGTCCGCTGACCGCCGACAGCCGCAACGCCAAGTCGTCAAGCAGGCGGAGGGCATCGGCCAGGGCTCGCGTCCGCCAGCGCGACTGTAGCGCTTGGTGGATGCCCTCGATGGCCTGCCAAGCGGCTGTTGGTAAAATTCCGCGCCGGCGCATCCCGGTGAGACGCAAGCGCTCCATAAGGTTGATCAGGCGGTCGTCACCGGCCGCATCAAAGAGCAGGCGGCAGAGCCCCGCCTCGTGGAGCGGTCCCGTTGAGCGGTCGCCGTCGGCGGCGGCGAAGCCCACAGTGGACAGTAGCTTGCGCAGCACCTGTGCGGCCTCCTGGTTCGGCGGGTGTCCTTCGGCGATTAGGTGCCCCAAAGCGGTGAAGATTCGGATTGAGGCCCCCGCCCGTTCGAGATAGCGGCCGAACCAGAACAGGTCATCGCCTAAGCGCCTAGTGAGAATGGCCGATCCGGCCGCGGCGTTGGCCGTCGCCGGTTTGGCAGCGCCCCGTGACACTACGAGGCGCCTCAAGGGCACTGGGCTTACGCCGGGTAGCGTTTGATTGTCGGCGGTGGTTGTGGGAGCGTGCGCTAGGCTCGTTTCGGCGATCCAAACGTCCTTGATGATGGAATTCAAGCCATTGGCCGTTCGCGCCAATCCCCCGGGCAGCACCCGATAGCCGCTTGGTGTGGCGGCAGCGAAGAGCCGCAAGGTCACCGGCGCTGGCTTGAGCTGGCCATCAGACGTGAGGCAAGGCGCGGTGGAAGGACATAGAGGCTCCCGGCCCGCAAATCGGTAGGGTTGGGTTTGTATGGCCGTTCGCAGTGCCGCACTGGATGCTGAACCTGGCTGGGTGGGGGTCGGGTCGCCGTCAAGCCCGCAGGGACTGCCGAAGGCTTCTCCGACAGCGAGTTGGTCGAGGCGCTCCAGCACTTGGGCCGCTTCCTGCCGTTGGCCGCACCACCAAGTGGCTAGGCTGGGCAGCAATAGAGGCTCATCGAGCAGGTGTTCGCATAGGGCGGGCAAGAAGGGATGCAGCGCGTCGCTGTCCACGGCACCGCTGCCGATCGGATTGATCACGGCCACACCCCTTTGGGTGGCTGCGTTCAGCAGCCCCGGCGCACCCGCAAGGGAGGTGGGTGACAGCGTCAACGGATCGCAGCCATCCGACTCCACCATGCGCAGCACCGCCGCCACGGGTTTGAGCCCGGTGAGGGTTTTAGCGAAGACGGAACCTCGGCGCACGGCGAGGTCGTTGCCTTCCAACAAGGGAAATCCAAGGTGCTCGCTTAAGGCGATCCAGTCGGCGTAGTCGGGCTGGGTGGCATCGCCGGCCAGCAGGACACAAAGGCTATCGCGGGGCGTCCCGGTGGCTTGTCCCCGCTGGCGCACTTCGGCGCCGAAGCCGCCCAAAACATCGTTCAGGGACGCAATGGCGGCCTCCTGGGCGGCAACCGTGAGTACGCTGGCGGTGTGGATCCGGTTTTCAAGGGCGAGCCCGAGCCCGGTGGGCGTTTCCGTGCGATTGGCGAGCACCCGCCAACCGCCGTCGGGCGCCCGGCCGAGATCGAAGGCAAACAGGCCGAGGGCCGCGCCGCTGGCCGAGAAGCCGGGTCGGCAGGCTGGCAGGTACCGGCAGTTGGCGAAAACCAGGGCCGGGGGAAAGCCCTGTTCACGCAGCAGCCTTTGTGCGCCGTAGAGATCCATGTTGATGGCGTTTAGCAGCCGGGCGCGTTGCTCAAGCCCCGCTTCAATGGACCGCCACTCCTCAGCCGCAATGATGAAGGGGAGGGCGTCCCGGCGACGGTTGGGTGAGCTGTTGGAGGCGCGTGGCGCGCCGCGGGCATGTTTAAGCGGTTGCCGAAGCAGGGGCAGCCAGTGCGCCCGGACTTCGCCTTCGCGCAGCAATTCGTCATACGCCGGTGGGCCGGTGCCGTAGTCGGCGAGAGCATCAGCCCATTGCGGGTGGATGCCGGCCAAGCCGGGCTGGCTGGTTTGGCTAGAATGCCGCTTCATCGGACCATGGCTAACTTGAGGTCATTACACAATTGCCTGTCAATAAGAGTAGTCCCCCGGTGCGGCGGCATCAATGGCGGGTCTCGCCTGCGAAGGCGCGCGCCATTCAGCAGAGGTTGGCCGCTGAGGTCCGCCTTGCGCCGCTGAAGCGGGTGTCCACGGTCGCTGGGTTGGACTGCGCCTTTGCCGGCGACTGGGTGTTTGCTGCCGTCGTGGCTTGGGACTTGGAGGGCCGCCAGGTGATCGAGCGCCGCGCCCGGAGCCTTCCGCTGCAGTTCCCCTATGTGCCGGGCTTGCTGTCGTTTCGGGAAGCCCCGGCGCTGCTGGCGGCGTTGCGTCGGCTGCGCACGCCAGTGGACGCCTTGCTCTGCGATGGCCAGGGCATCGCCCATCCGCGCCGGTTCGGCTTGGCCTGCCACTTGGGCGTGCTGCTCGGCCTGCCCGCCGTGGGCTGCGCCAAGTCGCGCCTAGTGGGCGACTGGATTGAACCCGGCCGGGATCGTGGTGAGCGCTCGCCCCTGACCCTCGGAGCCGAGCGCATCGGCACCGTGCTGCGTACCCGCACTGACGTGAAGCCGTTGTTCGTCAGCCCCGGCCACCTTTGTGATTTCGAGAGCGCGGCGGACTTGGTGCTGCGCTGTGGCGGCGGCCTGCGCCTGCCGGAACCGGTACGGTTGGCCGACCATTACGTTGGCGTCTTCAAGCGGGAACGGCAGTCGATGCGCAAAACGCCTACCGATTAAGTGTGGCGAAGTAATCCTGAGCCGCAGCCTTCACCTTGGGGGCGAGAATCAGGGCGGACACCATGGTCGGTATGGCCATCATGGCGAAGGCGCCGTCGATGATGCTGATGGCGGCCTGCGGCGTGATTAGCGCAGCGACCACGATGAATGCCAGCAGCAGCCAGCGGTAGTAGCGCTGCGCGCCGGTGCCGAACAGAAAGCTCGCGCATTGCGAGCCGTAGAAGGCGTAGGTGAACAGGGTGGTGGTGGCAAAGCACAGCACCGCCAGGAACACGACCACCAGGCCCGCCCCGCCAAGCAGGGCGCCAAAGGCGTCGGCGGTGAGCGTGACACCATCTGATTCGCCGGCCTGCCAGACCCCTGCCATCAGGATCATGAAGGCGGTGGCCGAGCAGATCAGCAAGGTGTCGATGATGGGACCGAGCATGGCCACCAGGCCCTCCCGAATCGGCACCCGGGTGCGCGCCGCGCCATGGGCCAGGGCCTCGGTGCCGATGCCCGCCTCGTTGGAATAGGCACCGCGCTGCACGCCGTAGAGAATCACTGCCAGCAGGCCGCCGCCCGCGGCGGCTTCGCCGGTGAAGGCATCGCGCAGGATCAAGGCCACCACGCCGGGCAGCCGCTCCGCGTTCAACGCGATGGCGATCAGGGCGCTGCCCAGATACAGCACGGCCATCAGCGGCACCAGCGCTGCAGCGACCCGGGCGATGCGCTGGAGGCCGCCGAGGATCACCGCGCCCGCTGCGGCGCACAGCACAACGCCGACGCTGAGATTGAAGGGCAGGGGGTCGGCGTCGGGATCCAGCCAGCCGTTGCCCACGAACAGCACTTCGCGCAATACCTGGGTCAGTTGGTTGGCCTGAAAGACGGGCAGGGCGCCGATCATGCCGAAGGCGGCGAACAGGTAGGCCAGGAATCGCCAGCGGCGGTGCAGCCCTTCGCGGATCACGTACATCGGCCCGCCCTGCAGGGCGCCGTCGCTGTCCCGGCCCCGGTACATCACGGCCAGCGAACAGGTGAAGAACTTGGTGGCGATGCCAAGCAGGGCGGTCATCCACATCCAGAAGATGGCGCCGGGGCCGCCAATGCCGATGGCCAGCGCCACGCCGCCGATGTTGCCCATGCCGATGGTGCCGGCCAAGGCTGAGGAGAGCGCCTGGAAGTGGCTGATTTGGCCAGGATCGGCCGGGTCGTCGTAGCGGCCCCGCAGCACCTGCCAAGCATGGCCCAGATGGCGGAACGGCGCCCCGCGGGAGAAGATCAGGAAGAACAGCCCGCCGCCGAGCAGCAGCACCAGCAGCCAAGGTCCCCAAGCGAGTTGCGCAAAGCCGGTTGCGGCCTGCTGCAGGTTGTCCAGCATGGCTATCTTTCTTGATCGCGGGAGAAGGTTGTCAATGGATCAACTCTTGCGTCGGGCGACCGCCCACCCGTCGGTCTAGGGCATCGCGTCGTTAGTATTGTAGAGTGACGATGACTTGGGAACCCCAGCCGGCCGTGTCCGTAACAGAAATGCCCCTTGGCCGTCCATCGCCGCCCGTCTCAGGCCACCGCCCGGAGATCCTGCACCCGATCCCACGGGCCGATGCCCGGCGCCGGCTCGGCATTGCGGACCAAGCCCTGCCGTTCAGGGGCGAGGACCGCTGGACGGGCTACGAGTTGTCTTGGCTGGACCCAAGCGGCAAGCCCCAGGTGGGCGGCCTGCAGGTGCGGGTGCCCTGCACGTCGCCGAACATGGTGGAAAGCAAGTCGTTCAAGCTGTACCTGAACGGCTTGGCGCAGGTGCGTTTCAGCCATCGCAGCGAGGTGGCCGAGATGCTGGCGACGGATCTCGGCACCGCAACCCGAGCGGAGGTCTCGGCACGTGTGTTGGGGCTTGCGGACCCAGCGCTTGGGCACGAAGCCCTGCCTGGTCGGAACCTTGATGGGCTGGCTCCCGCTCGATTCGAATACCACTACAACCCAACGCTGCTGCAACGAGCGCAGTCGCGGGAGCCGGTGCCGGAAACCTGGCATACCGACCTGTTCCGCAGCCTCTGCCCGGTGACCGGCCAGCCGGACTGGGCCTCCATTCTAGTGTCCTACACCGGCCAGCCCATCGTGGCCGAGTCGCTGCTGGCCTATCTGGTGTCGTTCCGCGAGCACGCCTGCTTCCACGAAGACGCCATCGAACGCATCTACATGGACATCCAGCAGCGCTGCCAACCGGCCCGGCTCACCGTCTCCGGCCACTTCCTGCGGCGCGGCGGCCTGGACATCAACCCCTATCGATCCAACGAGAACGACACCCCCCCGCAGCGCCGCCTGCCGAGGCAGTAGGCCGAACCAGCCCGCCACGGACGGGCCCATCTACTTTTGCCCGCCAACTTCCGCTAGACTGCGCTGCCCGGATGGCCGGATCGATGGCGGTCCAGTCCGGTCCTCCCGCAACGTCAGGTTGTGAAACCCGCCAGGCCCGGAAGGGAGCAACGGTAGCAGCCAAAGCGTGTGCCGGGATGAGGCTGGACCGGATCGCCGCCCGGCCCAGTTTGGCCGAAGCCCCAGGGTCGGCCAGCGAGCGCCAACCCGGAGAGGTGTCCGAGCGGTCGAAGGAGCACGCCTGGAAAGTGTGTATGCGGCAACGCATCGAGGGTTCGAATCCCTCCCTCTCCGCCAA
>JAPPIX010000253.1 GCA_028820495.1 Gammaproteobacteria bacterium | reverse complement strand
TATCAGGGGCATTCCGCCGTTCTTCAACTACGTTCGTGCAATATCCGGGCTAGCTATTTCCATGAGAGGGTAAGGGTTGCGGGGAACGAGTACTTGGCTTCCGAGGACGGTCAGCGCAAAAATAGGCCGCTTCCGAACTATTGGAATAGGGCAAAGCGCGATGTTTCGCAAACATATCGAAAGATATGTGCTTACACATGCCAGAGAGTAGCTGGTTTGGGCGAGATCGATCACTTTCTCCCCAAGTCAAAGTACAAATCTCTAGCATATGAGTGGTCGAACTACCGTCTGTCTTCGTCCGAAGCAAATAGAATAAAGGGTGACAAAGAAGATATAGTAGATCCCTTCGAAATCAGGCATGGGTGGTTTCAACTTGGATTTCCGGACTGTTTTGTAAAACCTGGTCCCCGCGTACCCTCAGAACAGCGGAGAAGAGTGGAGCGAACAATTAGGGTTTTGAGACTCAATGACAGGGATAGATATGTTGACGAAAGGATGAATATTGTAAGTTGTTTCATAAAGGGACGCATTGACTTGGACATGTTGGCGTACTTTTATCCCTTTGTTGCGTACGAAATTAAGAGGCAAGGCGAAGACTATGTTCGAAGAAAGGTTGTAAGCAAAAGAAGGATGTCAAACGGTCAAACGTAGGATGGAGTAATGTTGTGATTGACCAGTGTACTGTGATTCAGTAAGGCGACTGACGTAACTTGACTGCTCGCTACTGTTGGCCACTTCAGCAGCGGCGTTTCTTAAGTCGCATCCAGCGCATCTATCGGTGGGTGCCTGTTCTACTTGGTCCTAGCCAAGCGATTGATTTGTTCATTTGGTTTCCGGAGCTGCCTGCTGTTTGATGGTAGATGGGTAATGACTCCAGCGCTCAGTTTTTTCGCGTGGCATCAACTCGGATCGAAGCTTGGTCAAACCACATGAGCAGTTTCTGGTCTTCGTGGAGGGTTGTTTCCGGAATTTTTCTGGTTACATCAACGATGGTTGCATAGTCTTGGTTTTGCCATGCGCGTCGGAAGCCAGCTCGAACAGCCTCTAGGCGGAACAGCCGGAGTCGTCTCTGGTCGGAGGCTGCGTATTCGTCGAACTCCCTGAGCAAGGAGCGTTCCCGCAATTCGGCTAAGTCGCTGGCTTTGTTGGGGTCGGGGACGTACCAGCGGTCTTTGGCCTTGGCGCGGAGGCTTGGATGGTCCTTGGCCAAGTTGCGCAGATCCTTGAAATTGGTGGATAGGTAGGCGTGAATCTGAGGAGGAACGTCACCGGTGCCTGTGTAGCGCAGGAAGTTTTCGGCCAGCAGGTCAGAGAGCTCCAGCATTCGCTCGTGCTTTAGCCAGCCACCAAGCTCAGGGATGAAGTCGGGATGGATGTCCTGAAAGGAACGGGGTTTGCGGTCTAATTCCTGCCGTAGCCACTGGATCGCGGATTCTTCGTCTCTCACGAAGAGTTCGAGTTGAGGGACCTCACGCATTCGGATGCGCCTTTGATCGTAGTCCACCACTTGATCCGGTAGGAAGAACATGCCGTCCCGTTCCGGGAAGCGTTGGATCAGGCCTTCGTTGAATTCAGACGCTGAGAGCGGCACCGTGACATCACGCCTAACATGGAAAGCAACCATCCGGTCGAACAGCATGTAGTCCTGACGTTCGGAAATGATCTCTACTCGTTCGTCCTTGGCGACAAAGACGGGCAGTTTAGCCAGATGGATGCGGACGAAATCCCAAGCGCCTTCCTCAGTGCCTGCCGACAGTTCAAAGCGACGCTCAAACCCACCGTTTGGTTTGTAGGCTGAGATCACTAAGTCCCGCTTAACGGCTGTACTGGTGACTTGGCGGTAAGACCCTTGCTGCTTATCGAGCGTCCGGACGCCGGCAACCATGAAACCTGCTGCTAGCATCGACTCTTGAATGGCGTTCCATACGGCGTTGCGCGAGTTGTGAAAGACGACGGTGATCCAGCGGCCAGGCTTGAGGACGCGGCAATACTCCGAGAAGCCCCTTTGCATCAAGCGCTTATAGTCCGTGATTGTCTTCCCTTTTGCCCGGTCAACAATTGCCTCCGATTCAGTTGCCGTACGCACACGGTGCCAAGATTCCACCAGGTAGTTGAGGTCTGCGTAGTGGATGTTCTCTCCAAACGGGGGGTCCGTAAAAACATAATCAACAGAATTGTTGGGCAGTGCTACGTCCGCGCAGTCGCCAGTCGAGACTGCTGTAGTGGTCCGTGAAGACGATTTGACATCAAAACTACTGCATAGACGCTCCAACTTCCCACCAAGTATGTACCACGGAGTAACCTCGGCAATCTGAGATCCGATGTAATATACCCCGTTTAGATATTGATTAACTTGTGAATAGTGAGTCGGCGCGTAGCGAGCCAGCACTGACATACCCCAAATCGCCTGTTCGACAAAGAACAGAAGTATGTCGCGCAAACGATGAGCGTCGTTGTCCTCCGCACGGCGCCAAAGGGCGGATAGCCCCTGCGCTGCGCGTGGCAGAAACAAGTGCCGTACCTGCGTAAATCCCTTTGGGGCTAGCCGTGATCCGTGATACATGGTGTCTATTGGTAGAGCATCTGTTGGTATCTCAGATGGAAAGGGAAGATCGGCGATGCGTTCAAGTTTCTCGAAATCCTCAAATTCAGGTTCCTTCTCGTAGCGAGCCTTGCCGACGCTGTAGTTGATCAATACCGGTCGTAGATGTATTCGCCTCCAGGGATCGCCGGAAACCGGATCGACTATTGTTTCAAAGTTCCGTTGCAGTTTCTTCTTGGTCAATTGAGCTTTGCAACTCGGACACGGAAAAAGAGATCGTGTGCGCTTTGTGTGCTCGTCGATGGCTTCAAAGAAAAATGTCACTTCCTCCCCGCACTCGGGGCAGGAAAACACCTCACTCCAAACGGTGTAGTTGATGCGACCTTTGGTTTTGCCATCACTGTGGGATGTTGTGTACATCCACCCGATTTCCGTTTCAACGTCCTGCAGGATTCGGGTCGCAGCCTCTCTGAACGTCTCAATATCGAATGGAATGTTGTAATTTGCGGCTATGAAGGTGGCTGCGGGGGAGAGATCGCCCAGCACAGCCCGTCGAGCGCCCCACTCAGGTGGCTTGCGTCCCTGTGCTTTCCAGTTCGCCTCCAGTTCCATGCGATAGGACAATGGCGCCGCACCGCACCATTGCGCGGCGACGCCGGTCATGCCGGAGCCGCAGAAGCCGTCCAGCACGATGTCGCCCGGCTTGGTGTAGTGGAGGATCGACGGCACGATTGCACGGTAGGGGACTTTCGTGTGGTAGCCGTGGGCTCTGTACAGCGGGTCGTTCTTGCCCTCGCTTACATCAACGGCGAAGGGCTCTCGATGGTAGGATTCTTCAGGATCGTAAGGGTGTCCGTGGTGAGTGATGAAATCGGGAAGAAAGGGGTTGGGGCAGGCTGTGTAGTACGGGGGGTCGGACAGCTTCAGAATGTCGTCGTCGTCACCGATGGGAAAGTCCTCTCGCTGGCGCAGCTCCGGGAGTTTTTCTTTCAAGCGTTCCAAGAAATAGGCTCGGCGCTCATCCTCGGAGTCGAAAGTCATGCCCAAGCACTCCACCAGCTCCTGCTCCGCATCAGCGTCTTGATCCGACAGTAACGTGGGAGTGTGGCCGACCTCAGTCACCGCTCTTGCTCTCTTCGTCACCCATGTCGGCCAGTTTGAGTTTCACTTCGATGTCTGTAAGCACGTAGCGTTGATTTCGAGCGGAAGGGCTGTCTGGCTGTGTGGGCCGTAGGATGTTGGCGTCCAGCAGAGCCTGGATGTGCGTTTGTCGGAGGTTTCTTCGCGGCAATCCTGTCAATTCTGCCAATTCAGCCAAGGTGCGGGGCACCTCGCAGGCCAACGCAACCGAACGCTGCTGCTGTGTGAGTTTGGCAAGCCCCTTGGAAGAGGCGTGTTTGTCGGGATAGGATGAGTTTCCGGAGAGGGCAAGCGGGTGGCCCGCTTCATCGACTAGAGGGGCCAAGTGCGGAGCTAGCGCGTAGGCGGCACCTTTCCCAAGAGGACGCACTAGTTGCTGTGTCTCAAGCGTCTTGAGAGTCCGTTGCGCTGTCCCCGCCTTTCCCCCGATGACCGCCCGGATTTGCGATATCGTGGCCGTTTTGGCACGGCAAAGAAAAGCAAACGCCTCGGCTTGTTCCACAGAGAGGTGCAAACCTAGGTGGCGATGAAAGGCCGTTTGTTCTTCGGAAAGCAGAGCCTCCTCTTTCAGAACCACTTCGAAGCTCTTCCGACCCTTGTCGTTATCAACCATCGGAGGCACATGACCCAGTTCGCGCCAACTTTGGAATACGTCCCTCAATCCCCAGCCGGCGTTTTCGCTCAATCCGATGCGTCTAAAGGCTCGCACCAGAATCGGGTTGCGCACCTCCTTCGCGCCGGGTTCGAGCAGGTCGGCATCGGCGGCATAAGCGTCGCCCGGATTCCAGAATTGGGTTTGGTCCGGGTAGTGGCAAATCTCCGCCTTCCGGGTGTGGTCGGCGTAATCTTGGTGGATCAGTAAGTTGATCATGGACTCGCGAAACGCTCGATAGCCCGGCGGCACATCAACACGTTGCATGTTGGCGGGATCGAGTTGGAAGGGGTATTCCGCAACTTTCGGGTACCAGTCCTCAATCAGCGCGCGCCATGTTCGAACCAGGTTTTCCTCCAACACCAGTCTGTCGAACCAGCGCTCGTCGGGGTCCGCTTCGTCGCGTGGCAGACGGTATCTCTGGCAATCCACAATGGGGCGCGGCAGAATTTGCAGCAGAGTCCGATTTGCGCCGAATAGGAGGATCGCCGCGCGCGTGGGCTGGCGGTGACCGCCGTGTCCCGCCAGCAGACCCATTTCATTCAGGAACTCCGTATCCGTAAGCGCCGCATAGGACCGGTTTCCCGGTCGGGCCTCATAGACGGCGCGGTACCAGCGAATGCTGTCTTCGTCAAAGGCGGTTTCCACGTCGAAATCCAAGGCTTGTCCTTCGTAGCGCTCCGTTGCTGCGTCCATCAGGAAGCGATTGCGTTCGCTTTCAGAGCAGCGAAAGTCGCTGCCGCCGCGTCGGACAAAGGCTCGGCGAATGTCGCCGTTCAGGTAAACCGGCTTGTCCGTACGGTGAACCTCCGGCACGTAGAAAATCAGCAGGTCCGCGTCATCGTGGCGGAGCTGTTCCTCTCGAACGTCTACCGCGACGCTGACTTTGTCCCGCTGGTTCAATGTCGTCAGGAAGTCGCCCTGCACCTTGTCCACATTGAGGACGCCCACGATTTCCGTCTCTTGGCCCTCCTTTTTCACGCCAAAGACGAGATGGCCGCCTTCGGTGTTCGCAAAGGCGGACACGGTCTCGTAGGCGTTCTTCGGCACGTCCGTTTGTGCCTCCTTGAACTCCACGTCGCGCCACTCGTGGGCTTCAAGCAATTCCTTCAGGGCGGCTTGGTCCACAGTTGATTCCTAGTCCACCAAGATCCGCACTTTCTCGGCGTCCATGCCCTCTGTCAGTTCGCCCAAGTAGCCTTCAAAGCGTTGCCTGATGTCCATTGGCGTTGCTGGGGTGCCACCTGCAAGCAGGGCACTTCGAAGGCCGTTTGCAGTGACGGTCACTCGCTGCAGCCCACCTAGAGCCTCGTTGAGAGCCTCAATGAAGTTCTGCTCGATCTTCTCGGGCAATCGACCCTGTTGGGTGAATTCCTCCACTAACTTGCGGGAGTCGTCCCTGAGCAGTTCAAGAGCATCCTGCGTGGTCGAAGCGCTGAGATTCGTCAATAGCGTCCGCGTCCAATCGTCGGTGTGCTTGTCCAATTCAGCATCGAGCGCGCCAAGGGTGTTTTCCGCTGATGCGCTGGCTTCGGCGCCCGGTTTGAAGCCGCAGTGCGGGCAGAATGGCTGCAAGCTCAGTTCAGCCTCCCTCAGCGCGAAGCAGCTCTTCAGTGCCACCAGCCTGTCTTGATACTGGTGAAGGTGCTCGCTGGGCATCAATTCAATCGCCGACAGGCGATGCAGGGCCACTAGCCTATCGTCTTGCAGGAGCTCCGTTTTACGCCGGTCCGCGTTCACGCCTAGGCGAGCCTTGGCGTGGTCGGCGAGATAGATCTGTATGTAGTCCTTCTTGAGGCCGTTCAAGCGGCGTTCGGTGCGTTGGCGGAAAGCTGTCTGCATACGCTCTGCGGGATTTTGAAATTCAGCAAGCACTTCTTCACGTGCCGATGTCACCTCCGTCGTCCACGGATGTTCCGGTGGCATACCTGCGCTGGCAGTGGAAAGGTAGGATGCCGTTTGACCCAGCCGCTTGCAGAGGGCGTCCAAGGTCTCCACCTCTGCCAGCGCATCCAAGCCGGATTGGTGCGCTGCCACTTGGGCCGCATCGTGGCGGAAATTCTTCAGCCTGCCTGGCGTCGTGTAAGCTTGCAGAGTCTCCAAGAACGCTTTGGAGTCGCCGATTCGCCCGCCGAGCCTGCCTGCCTCTTCCTCGTCCATGAGATTTCTGCCCCAGAACGGAAGACCCTCCCGAAGGCATTGGTTTGCCAGCACCAGCCGGTCCACAGCAAGGGCTACGGCCTTTTGCAGTTGCTGCACGGCATCGTCCTTGCCCTGGGTAACCAGTTGGGCCATGCCGGGGGCCAAGCCAAGCAACTCGTAAAGCGCTGTGAGCGCTGGCAAGTTCCACTCCTTCGGCGGTTCGACGTGCTTGAATTGCACGAGTTCGTCCACGGGCGTGGTGGCCATCTCGGTCAATGCCAGGGCGTCGAACTTTCGTCCGGCGATGGCCACGACGATGTGGCCGGAGTGGACCAGCGCCGCAAGCACGACAACCACCCATTCAGGCTCCAAGCGCTGCGTCTCGGGATCCAAATACTCGACGCCCTGGTCGTTGCCAATCAGTTCATCGCGGTTGGCAACCTGCCCAGCGCCCTTTTTTTCGAGCCGGCCAAGGATTGCTTGAGCGTATCGCGACTGGCGCGGATCCAAGCGATCGTCATCCAGCAACTGAAGCGCATCGAGCACCGCAACCGCTTGCCGGGAGCGATGGGCGCCCCCAACGGCGCGCAACGCCTCCTGCGCCGCCTGCCGACGGTTGGCGCCTGTGACCAGTATCGAGAAAGTCGGGTAGTCCGGTGCTTGGTTCTCGAAGTGCGGAGCGAGGCAGATGCCTGACACGGTGTTGACAAGGTCCCGGAAGTTGATGGTCTCGTCGTTGCCGATGCCCGATAGCTGGCGAATGGACTTGCCTTTGGCCCATTTGGTGATTGCCTTGGTGCGCCCTTGGTAGCCCACCTCGAAGGCGTCGGCCATGTGCTGCTGCAGCCAACGCACCAAACCGTTCAGGAATTGATTGGATTTGGCTTCGTAGGTCGCCTTGGCATGGCCGGAGGATGTGTGGGCTAGATCCAAGGCTGCTGCGTAGCTCGACAGCGTGGCCCGAAACTGGTCGTCCATGCGAAGCCGTAGGAACACTTCGTCGGGCCTGCCCTCATCCTTGAAGGCTGGCGGGTCGGCCGGTTGGATGAAGTAAACGTAGAAGTCCCGGGGAGGCACGGCCGTTGAACGTTCGTTGGGCGCACCAAAAAACAGGTACCCCTGCCGTGCGGCGTTGCGTTCCGGCCACGCCAGCTCATGCTGCCAGATTCGATAGCCGGAAACGTAGGTGCGGTCAGTGCATTCCATCACCCGCTTCAGCGCCTCGTAGTAGTACCGGTCAAGTTGGCCAGGGTCGAGGCTCTCCGCGCGCTGTTCGATCAAGGCGTCGTAGTCGTCGGTTTTTTTCAGGTCCAGATAGAACTGGCCATTGTCCTCGTTCATCGAGATGAACTGGCCGCTCACCGTTTTGTGTATCTCCCGCAGCACCGTCTCCACTTGGGAAAGCAGGTCATCTGCAGGGTCGCCACCCAAGTCTTCGATTCCAGGCTGGTAGAGGCACAGGCTGTCACGCAGTTCACGCGGAGTCGCTCCGATGGGGGCGTGAATGTCGCGGGTGGTGAGGCGATGGACGGATAGGGCGTGAATCAGACGCAGGGCCATCGGCTTGTAGGCCGGTCGGGTGAAGGCCTGTTCGACGCGTCCTTCAAGCACTTCGCTGCAAGCAATTACTTCCTTGATTTCCGGCAAAGAACGGTAGGCGGCGTTTTCGCGCAAGGTGCGCCAATAGCTGTCATAAGCGATCAGCGCCGGACTATCGGGCGGAACCTCCTGATCGAGCATCGCCTGCATGGCATTGGAGAGTGTTCGCAAGGCCTCCCGCTTTTCCACTGCGGCGATGCGATCAAAGGTATCAATGTAGTCGGGATGCACGGGGAACAGCCGCACGTAGTCATCGAGCGCCTCGTTCATGCGCCCGTAAAGCCGGGTGAAGCCCTGTAGATGCTCGCGCACTTGGGCCTGCTGGTCCGCGCTCTTGCGAAGCAACCGTTCGGCGACCACGAACTTGACGTCGCTTTTGGCGATGAGAACCTGCTCGAAACGGTCTTTGACCCGTCTCAGGTCGTCCGCCACGTAGGCGAACCGCTGGCTGTCGAAGATGGCCTCCTGCACGCCGGCCATGAAGCGTAGGCGCAGGTCACGGCAGGACTCGCCGATTTCGCGCAGGAAGTTGAGATCCAGAATGAGTGGTTGATCTCTGCGCGACCGCAGATAGTCGAGCAACTCGTCCACCACGAGCAGCAAGCCATGCTCCGGATACTGCTCGTGGAACGCAGCCATCATTTCCTCGAAGCAGCGCTTGTTGTTGGGCACCTTGTCGGTCGGCGGGAATCTGTAGCTCACACCCATCCCGTCCAAGTGCTCTTCAAGTTCGGCTGCCAGGATATCCCGCAGCGGCATGGTGGTGGACCCAATCTCCGTCCGGACAACCTTGAATCGGCCAGCAATGGCTTTGGATGCCTCAGCCACGTCCTCGCTGGCGAGGTTTGGCGCCAGTTCGGCATTCTCGGCCACCGCGGAGAGCACGGACATGAGGTGCGACTTGCCCGTTCCGTAGTTGCCCACCACGAGCAAGCCCTTGTTGTCCATTGGGCGGTCGAACTGCAGTTGCGGGAACACCAGCGTGGCGAGCCGCTCTGCCATCTCGTCGGAAATGACGAAGGTTTCCACGAATTGCCTAGCCGCTTCTCCATCGTCGGCGTGCCGTAGCTGGACCACGCTTTCGATGGGGTCAAAGGCAATCAAGTCGCCGTAGGTGGTCAAGCCTCACTCTCCATGTTGACGATGAGTGGTGCAGCGGATCCGCCAAGCGGATAGCGCTTGTGTTCCCGGTGGCCGGGTTCGGCATAAGTTAGCGCATCGGCTTCCGCAATGCCGCTCCAAGCGGCAATCACTGTCCGGTGCCGCGCCAGGGTTTTCAGCAGGCGCAACGGATCCTGGTTCAAGTCGGCATCGAAGAGAACCTCGGTGTTGTCGAGCAGAACGGTGTCGGCGCCGTGTGCCTCGGTCTCGACGATGGCGTTTAGGCGTTTTGGGAACTGTAGAACCCGAGAGCGCTGGTCCAGATCAAGCAGCCCACGGGAAACTTGTAGATTCACGTTAACCAGCGGTGCTCCGCTTGCGTTCTGGAAGGCCCATAACGAGGTGGTTTTGCCACTCCCCGCCGGTCCCACGACAAGCACCAATCGGGCATATAGGCTGGCCGCATGACGTGCGCAATCCTCAATCTCATCGGTATGGTTCTGAAAAGTCACGGGATTCGCCCTAGCGCCTACGCTGCATGGTTCCCTAGGGGCCGCGATTCTACCGAATTGCAGCGCCCAAGCGTTTACTGTTGAGCGGAAGGGTGTGAAGATGCCGCCATGAGCGATGTCCGACCGTTGCGGTGGTTTTTATTGCTGGGCTGGCTGGCGTGGTGCCCGGTACATGCCAGCGAGGTGGCGGTGCCGGAGGCGTTGCGCGACTGGCAGCAATGGGTGCTCAAGGACAAGGCCTGGCGCCAATGCCCGTTCTTTTTTGACCAAGGCGCATCGCGCGAATCTGACTTCGCCTGCGTTTGGCCCGGTCAGCTTGACCTGAGGGTCGATGCGGACGGGGCTCGGTTCGATCAGGCTTGGACGCTGTACGGCGGCGAACAGTGGCTGCCGCTGCCCGGCAGCGCAGCGCATTGGCCGGAGCGCGTGACGGTGAACGACCGGCCGGTGCGGGTGGTGATGCGCAACGGCACGCCCAGCCTGTGGCTTGGCCCAGGACGGCATCGGGTTGCCGGGCGCTTTGCGTGGTCGGAGCGGCCGGGGGTCTTGGCGTTGCCGTCGCAGAGCGGACTGTTGTCGCTTCAGGTGGATGGACGCCGGGTCGCGCGTCCCATGCGAACCGCGCAAGGGTTGTTTCTTGGCGAGGCGGGGCCGGACAGCCCGGAGCGCAACGCCGTGCGCACGGAAATCTACCGCCTGGTCGAAGACGATGTGCCGACGCGCCTGACCACCGTCCTGTTCGTCGATGTATCCGGCGAGGTTCGCGAGGAACTGTTTGGCCCGCTGCTGCCGGAGGGTTTCGTGCCGCTGGCGCTCGACGCCGAACTGCCTGCCCGGCTCGAATCGAATGGCCAATTGCGCCTGCAGGTGCGGCCAGGCGAGTGGCGCATCGAGATTCAGGCTAGGGCCGAGGACACGCTTGACGCCATCGGTTTGGAGGCCGGCGAAGGGAATCTTCCCGACAGCGAGATCTGGAGCTACCGCCCGAACGTTCGCCAACGCGTGACCCAAGCCGAAGGTCCGGCTTCCGTGCAGCCGGAACAGGTTGGCGTGCTGCTGGATTGGCGGCAGCTCGCCGCGTTCCGCATTCGCCCTGGGGAGAAGCTGCTCATCACGGAACGCAGCCGCGGCATGGGTGCCGCTGACAATGAATTGAGGCTCTATCGCGAAATTTGGCTGGACTTCGAGGGGGCGGGTCTCTTGGCCGCCGACGAGATCAGCGGCAGGATGCGCCGTGGCTGGCGGCTGGACATGGCCCCGCCGTATCGGCTTCTAAGTGCCCGCGACTGGGATGACCACCTGCTGGTCACCGAGGGCGCTGAACAGGGCTGGACCGGCGTCGAACTGCGGCATCCGCAGGTCATGATGCGGTCGCTGGCCAGCGTTGAACGGGATGGCAGGATGCCGGTCACAGGCTGGAACGCGCGTTTTGACGCCGTGAATCTCGGCCTGAACCTGCCGCCGGGCTACAAGCTGTTGGCGGCGCCGGGCGCCGATTTGGCCCACGGCAGTTGGGCGAGCCGGTGGCGATTGCTGGATTTCTTCCTGATCTCGATCATCACCATAGGCGCTTGGCGCCTGCTCGGGCCGGCGGCGGGCGCGGTGGCCCTGCTGGCGGTTGGCCTCAGCTACCAGGAAGCCAACGCCCCGGCATGGGTGTGGCTCAACTTGCTCATCGCCATGGCCTTGCTGCGCGTCGCCCCGGAGGGCCGGTTGCGACGTTCGGCGTTCGTCTATCAGGCGTTGAGCGCGGCGGCGCTCGTCTTGTGGCTGGTGCCCTTTGTTGCCGGTCAATTGCGCATCGCCGTCTATCCACAGCTTGAACCGCAGCCGATCGCTTGGATGGGGGAGACCGCTGCGGAATTCGAAGAACTTAGGCGCGCGCAGGCAGTTTCCGCGGACTCCGCAGGGCTTGAGGAGCGGGCAAGGTCCTTGTCCAGCCCGGAGCCACCCTCCCAAGTGATCGAGGAGGTCGTCGTCACCGCCACAGAACGCCGCCAGAGCTACGCGCGCTACATGCCCAATGCGATGGTGCAGACCGGGCCTGGCATTCCGGCGTGGCGCTGGAACCGGCATGAGTTGAGTTGGAGCGGGCCGGTGGATGCCGGCCAAACCGTGCGGCTGGTGGTCGCTCCCCGTTGGCTGGTTACCGCGCTGCGGTTCCTGGAGGTGTTCTTGCTGCTGGCTTTTGCCGCCCTGCTGGCCGCCGAGGCGCTCAAGCGGCGGTTGCCCCTGCCGAGGCAGGGGGCGCAATGGCTGACTGGCGGGGCCAAGGCGGGCGGATTGCTGATGGCCGTGTCCTTGGGCTCGTTGCTTGCCGGTGCGCCGCCAGCGGAGGCCGACCTGCCGGACCCGCAGCTCTTGGCTGAACTTGAGAAACGCCTGCTCGAGCCGCCCGAATGCGCGCCAAGGTGCGCTGAGGTGGTTCATGCGCGCATCGACGTCGCTGCTGATGCGGTGAACATGCGGCTCGAGGTGCATGCCTTGGCTGACGTGGCGCTTCCGCTGCCCGGGTCGGAGATGGGGTGGCGCCCGTCCGCCATTCTGCTCGGCGGGTCGGCGGCGGGCGAGGTGCTGCGTGGGCCGGATGGAACGCTCTGGGCGCATGTGAAGGCCGGTCGCCGCAACATCGCAATGAGCGGCTCCACGCCGGCCGCCGACAGCTTGGAAATCCCCTTTCCCGCAGTACCGCGGGTGATTGAGGCAGATGCCAGTGGCTGGGACTTGGCTGGCATCGAGAACCGGCGGCTGTTGTCCGGCTCGTTGCACCTGACCCGCGTGCGCGAAGCGGAGGGCTCGCAGCCCGGACAGCAGAGATGGGAGAGCAGCCGCTTTCCGGCCTTTGTGCGCATAAAGCGGACATTGGAGTTTGGCCTCGACTGGCGGGTGGCGACCGAAGTGACGCGAATCGCCCCGGCGGAAGGGGCGTTGACTCTGAACGTCCCGCTGATGGCCGGCGAATCCGTCACCACCCCCGGCCTGACCCGTGACGGGGATAGGCTGCTGGTCTCGATGGC
>JAPPIX010000376.1 GCA_028820495.1 Gammaproteobacteria bacterium | reverse complement strand
CGCTCGGCCATCTCCGTGATTTCCCTGACCGCTTGCTGCATGATTATAGACTCCAAAATTCGTTTGTTTCGGTTCAGTACAACACCGCGAAAACACCTATGGAAGTCGATATCTCTGCACAGGCTGTAAGACATTGGCGGCTCGTCGCCCGGGCGCATCCATGACGCCGGAACTTCCCGGTCCGCGCAGCCGGGCGCTGTTGGCCCGGGGCCTGCCCTGCTTGCGTGACGGCCTAGCCTACAGGTCCGCCAGCGAGAAAGCTGCGACCAAGGGCCACAGGCCGCCCGCCCAGTTCATCGTTGGCCGCGCCGAAGGCGACTACGTGTGGGACCTCGACAACAATCGCTTCATCGACTTGCAGAATGGCTGGGCATCAAATCCGCTCGGCAACTGCCATCCGGAAATCATCGAGGCGGTGCATGAGGCGCACAAGCGCTATGGCTTTCAGTGGGAACATCCGCTGCGCATCCCCTTGGCGGAGAAGCTGGCGGCGATCATGCCTGGGCAGGCCCTGCCGCGCTTCAGCTTCGAGGTTTCCGGCACCGAAGCCGTCGAAGCGGCGATTCACTTGGCGCTCTGCCACAAGCAGCGCCGCTACATCATCAGCTTCACGTCCTGCTTCCACGGCGAGGCGTTGGGCACCAAGATGGTCAGCGCCTACAGCAGCGACAACAACCTTTACATGGAGGCTTGGGCGGGGGGCGCGATCAAAGCCCCCTTCCCCTATTCCGAGGACATCCCCGCGAACATGACGCAGGCGCAATACGATGAGTACTGCCTCTGGCACATCGACACCCACATTCCCGAATACGTCGTGCCTGCCGACAACATCGCCGCCATTCTGGTTGAACCCGGCTTGGCGGAGGGCGGCAACTGGATTCCGAGCACCCGGTTCATGACCGGTTTGCGCCGCATCTGCGATGAGCGGGACTGGCTGCTGATCGCCGACGAGGTGCTCACTGGCTTAGGCCGCACTGGCCGCATGTGGTCGGTGGAGCACTACGGCTTGGTGCCGGACATCCTCGTGGCCGGCAAGAACCTCTCCGGCGGCATCGAGGCCTGTGCCGGGGTGGCGAGCCGGGACGAGATCTTGGGCGACACCCCGCGGGCGAGCGGCGGCAGCACCTTCGCCGGCACTCCCGCAGGCTGCGCCGCAGCCCTGAAGACCTTGGAGATCTACGAGCGCGACCAGATCATCGCCCATGCCCAGGGCTTGGCCAAGGCCGCGGCGCAGCGCATGGCGGATTGGCCAGCGCGCTTCGCGATCATCGGCGAGGTCCGTGCCCTGGGCCTGTTGATCGGCGTGTCCTTCAAGGCGCCGGACGGCGGTGACAACGTCCATGTGGCGCGCTCGGTTCGCGATGAAATGCTCAAGCGCGGCGTCTGGGCCATCTGCGACAACGAACCCCAGGTGCGTCTCTATCCAGCCTTGAACATGGCTCCCGAAGTGCTGCTTCACGGCTTGGACCTCATGGCCGAGGCCATCGATCAAGTTGAACGCCAAGGCCCGACCGTCGGCGACTACCCACCTCTGCCAAGCGGCAATGTTGGATTTTAGGGCAGTATCTCGACCGGATGGGGTGGCGGCGGTACGGCTGGCTTAAGCGCGCTCATCCGCGCACCCAAGGCGGCCAGCGCCTCACCTCGATTGCCGGGGCTGGGATGGGTGCTGAGGAACGTCGGCAGGCGTCCGCCGCCTTGGGCTGCCATCTTGCGCCAAAGGGTGACTGCGGCACTTGGCTCATAGCCAGCCCGCGTTGCCAGTTCGATGCCCATCCGGTCAGCCTCGGACTCGCTGACCCGGCTGTTGGGAAGATTGATGGCCAGAGTTGCCGCTAGGGCAGCACCCTGCAGCGCCCGCGGATTATCGGCGCTCGCTGCAATTGCAGCTAGGCCCAGCCCTGAGGCAATTGCCATCGACATCTTCTCCGCGGTGTGGTTGGCCACCGCGTGGGAAATCTCGTGACCCATGATCTGCGCGAGTTCGTCGTCAGTGAGATCCAGCTTGTGGACGAGACCGCTGTACACCGCCATGCGCCCGCCTGCCATGCACCAAGCATTGACCGTCTCCGGGCCATCGATGAGGGCGACGCTCCAATTCCAACCCGCCGTGCGTGGATAGCGCGCCACCGTCGCCGCCACCACCCGGCCGGTGACCTCGCCCACTCGCTCCGCCAGCAGCGGGTCGTCCAGCAGTCTGTCTTCGCGCTCCAACTGCCGCACCGTGGCCAAGTAGGCCACCCGCGACTCGGCGATGGCGGCGTCCGGCGACACTAGGAGGAACTGGCTGCGCCCCGTGGGGCTGGTCTCGCAGCCACTGAGTGCGACGGCGACGGCCAACAACAAGCCAACCCGGATGTTCATGGCACCTCCTTGGGAATCATGTAGCAAAATCCGCACAGCCCGCCTACGCGGCCTGCCGGAGCTCGCCACCTGTTTGACGGTTCATCGGGCGGGCTATCGAACCTTCGGTTCGCCTGCGCCCACGGCCCTCGCCGTCCAGGTGCGCCAATCCCTGACGCCGGATGTTTAGGGCCGCGTTCACGTCGGCGTTCGCCGAGTGCCCGCAAGCCTGACATCGAAAAGTGCTCTGATCGATCCTGCTGTTCGGATCACTAGCGCCGCAGCGATGACAAGCCTGCGACGTGTAGGCGGGATTGACGAGAACAACCTGCCCCGCCTTGTAGTCCAGGTTCCGCTCCAAAGCCCCCCATCCGCTTGACAGGATGGCCCGGTTCAATCCCGACTTGACCTTGACACACATTCCCGGAGCATCCTTGAGGCCCTTCGCTGAACGGGTCATACCCTTGGTGTTCAGGTCCTCAACGACCACCGTGTGCGCCACATCGGCTATTCGGCGGCTGGCCTGGTGGCACCAGTTGGCGCGAACGCCCGCGATGCGGCGGCAGGTCCGGGAGAGCTTGGCGCCCGTCCGGCGGCGGCGGCCCCCGCCCTTCGCCTGCCGCGCCATCCGCCGCTGGTAGCGACGCTTCCGGGCCTCCAGCCGCGCCACGTCAGGCATGCGGATGATCTCGCCGGTGCTCAGCGCGCACTGCCCGACGTTGCGGTCAACGCCAACCGCCGTCCCGTCGTCAGCGCGAGCTACGGCGCCGATCTCGTAGAAGACCGTGCAGAACCACTTGCCGCCTTCCGGCTTGAAGACGGCCTGCTTGGGGACGCCGTCAGGATGGGGGTTGCCGCCGCGCCTGCGCAGCTGGAAGTCGCCCATCTTCGGGACGGCAATGCGGCCGTTGCGGATGCGCACGCCGCAGGGAACCGTGAAGCCCATTCCGCTGTGCCGCCCCTTGAACCTGGGGCGCCCGCCCTGTCCCTTGAAGAACCGCTGCCAAGCGTCCGCCTGCCGCTTGAGCGTGTACCGGACGACGGCGAAGGGCAGCTCCTTGAGCCATTCATGGCCGTTGGAGTTGCGAAGGTCGGTGAATCCCTTGCCCAAGGTGAAGAAGGCGGGGAACGGCGCGGATGCGCCGAACATTCTTGCCGTGTCGTGAAGGACTTGCTGATCGTCCAGCGTCACGTTCCAGACGTAGCGGCAGGCCCCCGCAATGCGGTTCAGGCACCGGGCCTTGGCCCGCGTCCCCGGCAGGACGCGGTATCGAACCGCACGGATTTCCACCCCCTCACGCATAACTGTGATTATATACACCATTGCGGACTTTGCTACACAATCTCCCTTCGCAACACCAACCGGTTTTCATCGAATGGCAACACAAATTTCAATCCGCGTTCCTGTTTGCGCAACATGTACGCAACTTGCCATTGACATCTCTTCGCCGCACCGACTACGGTTGCTGAGTGACTGGGATTTGGAAAGGAAAATTGGACGTGAAGTGCGACCTTGCCAGTGAACCTAGGGTGAGCTACATGGGGACACCTTCCTTCTACGAGCCGATGAAGTCAGCTAAGGCCGCGCGGTGGTACAACAACCGCTTGCGCACACCGGGGTCAGGAAGGAGGGATACAGTGGGCGAAAAGGTTCCTGCCGGGTTCGAGGCCTACGTTCGGATTCCGCACCCCAAGTGGGAGAAGGTTTCGGAAGGAACAGCAGGGTCGATTTTCTACCACGGCTGCTGGATGCGGCCCGTACCGTACGACGCTGAGGTGGATGCCATTGTGGCCGACGAAGGCCAGTTGATCGGACCTTGGGCGGAAACGCTCTTTGAGGTGCTCGTCGAAGAATCCCCGCTACCGAATGCAGAGTGTGTCTGTGGCCTGTGGGAGGGGTTCGGCACTAGAGGGCGACCCGCGACGGCGCACATAACGATTGGTGTGGACCTGTACCTACTGTATCATGCGCCGCTGGAGGTGATAGGGCATTGGCTGTCCACGCATCGGGAGGCGAGTCCCTCGAACGTTCCGAGCATGGCGTGGCCGGAAGATAGGCGGTGGTGTGTGGTCACCCCCTTCCAATTCTTCTCCACCTACGTCGGCGGGTCGCGGGAATTGATTGATCGGCTGCTGGATCGGCGAGACCAGATCGATGTCCGCGCCGCCTGTCTCGACGACAACATGAAAACAACTTTAGGATATCTGTAACTTAGGAGTGTTCACATGATGCAGACTATGCGGATTGCGCTGGGCATGGCGTCGTGCCTAGCAACGGCAATGGCGGTGGCCCAGCCGCATGAAATCGAAGCCCGTGCGACCAATGAGGTGGCAGCGGCAAGTCAACAGGTCGCCGGGCCCGCCTCGGGCGCAACTCTCACGTTCGAGATAGGACTCTCACAGGAAGCCTATGAGTCATGGGATGGCGATTGGAGTAATCCGCACTTCATGTTTCCCGGCGCCACAACTTCGGTTCCTCCGATCGCACAATCACCGGCAACGGCCTCATCAGGCACCAGCGGCAGTCCAGCAGCGTCGGAAGAACCGCTGCATACGGTCGTGGCCATTGTCAGTTGCAGCATCAGTGCCCGAAACCCACACAGGGGCGAGGGACCCACCGGAGCAGACGCGACCAAGGCGAAGGCGGAGGGGCATTGCAACTTGACTGCTACCGGCAATGGGCCGCTGCCGCCCGAGAACACCATGTTTTGGCTGGCCCTTTTGACGCTGCAGCAGAATGGGAGCTATGTTGGTGGCGCGGCTTTCTACAGGACCGGCTACGCGCCGATCTGGAGACAGAATCCGTCAAGGGGGTATCCAGGTACACAAGTGTTTCGCTATGGCTATACCTGCGTGAATGGCTTGCACAAGCATCGAGCGGAGACGTACGTCTATCCACCGTGGCCATATTCGTACACCGGCCCCAACCCCCTGGACTCCGACAGCCGATCCGCAACCGTGACAGGCTGCTGAAAATGAGCGTTGGAGCCAGCCTCCGGGCTCACGTGAGAGACTGTGGCAGGGGAGGCACCGCTCTCTCCAAGACCATTGAGGGTGGCTTCGTAGCATAGCGTTAACTGGGTGAATCGCCATGTCCTTGCGGTAGTGGAACCTCTACGGGCTGGCAAAAGCTCATGAACAGATACGATGCCATCGTCATTGGCGCGGGCCACAACGGCCTATGCAACGCCGCCTACTTGGCCAAGGCCGGATTGGACGTGCTGGTGCTGGAACGCAATCCGCACATCGGCGGAGCCAGCGTTAGCCGCGAACTGTATCCCGGCTGGACCTACTCCAACTGCTCCTACGTCTGCTCCCTGCTGCGGCCGGAAATCTCCCGCGATCTGGAATTGGCCAAGCACGGCCTGCAGGTGGTGCCGTACCACGGCGGCGTGACCTTCACCCGGGACGGCGATTACTTCGGCAACTATCCCGATGCCGAGCGCCTGTACCGCGAAATGGCGCGGCATTCCCTGCGCGACGCCAATGCCTACGAGCGCTTTGAAGCCGACGTGACCAAGCAGACCCGCCTGATCCGGCAGTTCCTGCTGGCGACCCCGCCCGATCCCACCTCGTTCAAGCCGAAGGACCTAAAAGGCCTCATCGAACTCGCCAGGGCCTTCACCGGCATGGGCCAAGAGGGCTTGCTCGACTCGGTGCGCTTCTGGACCATGAGCATCGGCGACTTTCTGGACGAGTACTTTGAAACGGACGTCATCAAGGCGCACCTGTCGGGCAGCGGCGTCATCGGCACGGCCTTGGGCGTGTACTCGCCGGGAACCGCGTACGTCCTGCTGCACCACTACATGGGCGAGGTCGATGGCAACGTCGGCGCCTGGGGCTTTGCCCGGGGCGGTATGGGCGCGGTGGCCGAAGCCCTCGCCGCCAGCCTTCGCGCCTTCGGCGGTGAGATCGTCTGCGATGCGGATGTGCATCGCGTCATCGTCGAGCGGGGGCGTGCCGTTGGGGTGGCGCTCGCCGACGGCACCGAGTACCGGGCCAAGCTGGTGGTATCCAACTTGGATCCAAAACGCACCTTCCTGAAGTGCTTCGAGAAAAGCGACCTGCCGGCACCGGTGGTCGAGCAGGCTAGGAACTTCAAGATCCGCGGCTCATCGGGCAAGCTCAATATCGCCCTGGACGGCCTGCCGACGTTCAACGGCCTTTCGCCTGACAGCCCCCTGATGCTTAGTGACATGCACTGCACGGACTCCCTGGAACGCATGGAGCGGGCCTACGACGACTGGAAGGCCGGCACTTGGTCACAGGATCCCTACGTCGACATGCTGATTCCCACCACCGTCGATCCAACCATGGCGCCACCGGGCAAGCACATGATGACCGTGTTCGTCCAATACTGCCCGCCAACGCTTGCCGAGGGCCCTTGGACGCCGCAAGCGCGGGACGCCTTTGGCCAGACGGTGATCGATCAGCTCGCCGAGCACAGTCCCAACCTCAAGGACCTGATACTGGATTGCGAAGTCCGCACCCCGCACGAGTTGGAGGACGAAGTGGGCCTCACCGAGGGCAACATCTTTCACGGGGAGCTGACCTTCGACCAACTGCTCTTCAACCGTCCCTTCCCCGGCTGCGCCCAGTACCGGGGACCGTTGCCCGGATTCTACCTATGCGGCTCCGGCACCCATCCGGGCGGCGGCGTCATGGCGGCGCCGGGGGCCAACGCCGCCCGCGAGATCCTGGCCGACTTGAAGCGCCCCGACCTGACGCCGCCGAGCTACCCCAATGACTGATGCCGCCTACGACGCCTTGGTCGTTGGCGCCGGCCACAACGGCCTGACCTGCGCGGCCTACCTCGCGCGCAGCGGCCGCAAGGTGCTGGTGTTGGAGGCCAGCGAGCGTCCCGGCGGCTTGGCGGCCACGCGGGAATTCGCCGACGGCTTTCGAGTGTCCGCAGCCGCCCACCTGCTGAACATGCTCAGTCCCGAGGTGGTCAAGGATTTGGCCTTGGAACGGCATGGGCTCGCCTACGCGGCGCGCAATCTGAAAACCGTTGTCCTGCCCGGCGACGGGCGGCAACTGGCCATCGACGGTGACCGCCTGGAGGGCGCTTCGGCCAGCGACCAAGCCGCCTTCACCGAGTTCCAACGGCAAATGCAGCGCTTCACCAAGGTGCTCAACCGCTTTTGCATGCGCCCCTTTCCTCGGCTCACCGAACGCCGGGGACGCGACAACTGGCTCTTGGCGAAACTCGCGTGGGACGTGCGTACGCTCGGCAAGGCCGACATGCGCGAACTGCTGCGCATCGGCGCGATCAACATCCATGACGTCGCCGAGGAGAAGTTCGATAGCCCGCTGCTCAAGGCCGCCCTCGGCATGGACGCGGTGTTGGGATCGCACATGGGGCCGCGCTCGCCCAACACCGTTTATGCCTACCTGCACCGGCACCTGAACGATGGCGGCCAAGGCCCCGCCCTGGTCAGGGGCGGCATGGGCGCGTTGGGCGACGCCTTCGCCGCCGCCGCCGAGGCTGCTGGCGCGACCATTCGCTACGGCGCGCGCATTTCCAGCATCGACTTGGCGGATTGCCGCACGGCCGGCGTCACGCTCGCGGACGGCTCCGCCATAACCGCACCCGTCGTTGCGTCCAACGCCGATCTCAAGAGCACCTTCCGGCTGGTGGGGCCACTCAACTTGGATGCTGGTTTCGTTCGGCGCGTCCACAACTTCCGGGCGCAGGGCGTCACCGCCAAGCTGCACTTGGCGCTCGACGGCCTGCCCGAATTCCCGGGTCTGAATCCGGCTGACGCAGGTTCCCGGCTGCTGGCCGCCACCACCATGGACGGCATCGAGGGAGCATTCAACCACGCCAAGTACGGGGAGTGCTCGCCACTGCCCGTCATGGAGATATCCATTCCGTCGGTGCATGACGCGAGCTTGGCGCCGCCCGGCAAGCACGTGCTTTCCGCCGTCGCGCAGTATGCCCCCTACGCGCTCAAGGCAGGTTGGCAGGCTGGCCGCGAGCCCTTCATGCGAAGCTGCCTGGAGCGTCTGGAAGCCATCGCGCCCGGCATCGGCGAACAGGTCACTGCCGCCGAACTGCTGACGCCACCCGACTTGGAGGCCGAGTTCGGGCTGCGCGGCGGACATTGGCACCACGGGGAGATTGCCTTGGACCAAGCCCTGTTCACCCGCCCCGTGCCGGGCGCCAACCACTACGCCACACCGGTGCCGGGCCTTTATCTGTGCGGCGCGAGCGCCCATCCCGGCGGCGGCCTGCTGGGCCTGGCCGGGCGCAACGCCGCCATGAAGATTCTAGCCGGGGAACCCGCATCATGACGCCCCACGACGACCGAATGCTGCTGGATACCCCTTTTGGGTCGAGAGTGCAGGCGGCTTGCGAACTTCGGGAGTGGGAGCCTTGGAAGGGCTACGCTTCGCCGATCGCCTACGAGGACATGGAACTGGAGTACTTCGCCGTTCGCAATGCCACGGGCGTCTTCGATCTGACCCCAATGACCAAGTACCGCATCGGCGGGCCGGACGCGGCGGCGTTCCTGAATCGCCTGATGACTCGTGATGTCGGCAAGATCCGTCCCGGCCGGGTGGGCTACGCCGTTTGGTGCAACGACGCCGGCATGGCGCTCGACGACGGCACCCTGTTTCACCTCAGCCGAGGCGACTATCGCCTGTGCGCCCAGGAACGTTGCCTGGATTGGCTGCTTACCTCCGCCTTGGGCCTCGACCTGACCATCATCGATGAAACCGCCGAGGTGGCCGCGTTGGCGGTGCAGGGCCCCACGTCCTGCGCCGCCTTGCGCGCCATGGGCCTTGAGGGCCTTGAAGCCCTAAGGCCCTTCGGCCTGCGCCACTACCCCTTTGATGGCGGCGAGCTGATGGTGTCCCGAACCGGATTCACTGGCGATCTTGGCTACGAAGTCTGGGTCGCCCCCGCTCACGCAGAAGCCCTGTGGGATGCCTTGTTCGCCGCCGGACGCAACCATCTCATCCGGCCCATGGGCAACGCCGCCCTCGAACTCGCCCGCATCGAGGCGGGCTTCATCCAAGCGGGCGTGGATTTCGTGCCGGCCGAGCAGGTGGTGCGCCACGGACGGGCGCGTTCGCCCTTCGAGCTGGGGCTGGACTGGTTGGTGGACTTTGACAAGGGGCACTTCACCGGACGCGGCGCCCTGCTGCGGGAGCGGGCGCAGGGCTCGCGCTTCCGCTTCCTGCGCCTGGACGTGGAAGGCAACAAGCCTGCGTCGGAATCCTTCATACTCAACAAGCGGGGCGAGACCGTCGGCCATGCCACCTCCGCCGCTTGGTGCCCCTCGGCCAAGCGCAACGTGGCGCTCGCCTCCCTGGAGATGCCTTGGGGCCGCCCGGAGGATGAGTTGTACGCCGAAATCTACACCAGCCGGGAACTGCGCTGGACCCGCGTCGAGGCCCGCTGCCACATCATCGACGGACCGATTTGGGATCCGCCGCGCCGCCGCCAAACCCCCGCCCCCGACTTCTGAGGAAGCCACGACCATGATCGCAACCGATATGGATGACTCCGCCAAGCGATTGGCGGAACGCATCGCCGCCCAACGGGCCAAGCCCGGCTTTGCCTTAGACGCCTACTTCTATCGTTCCCCTCGCGTTTACCGCACGGAACTTGACGAAATCCTTTATAGGAGCTGGCTATACGCCGGGCACGCGAGCCAGATTCCGAACCCGGGCGACTACTTCCTCTACGACTTGGGGGAGGACTCCATCATCGTGGTCCGCGACCAGGACGACAGCGTGCATGCCCTGATGAACGTCTGCCGACACCGCGGCGCCCGGGTCTGCGAGGCGGCTGAAGGCCATCGGACGACTTTCGTCTGCCCCTACCACGGCTGGACGTACAACCTGGACGGCAGCCTCAAGGCCGCTCGGGCGATGGCGGTGAAACCTGGATTCGAACCCGCCCACTACGGCTTGAAGACCGCCCGATGCGTCGTTTACGAAGGCCTGATCTTCGTCAACGCAGACTCGCGAGCTGCGGACTTCGAGGCTCCGCTGCGCACCATCGAGCCAGCGCTGCAGCCCTACGACCTAACCAACGCGAAGATTGCCCACCGCCAAGTCTATCCGGTCGAGGCCAACTGGAAGCTGGTGCTGGAGAACTACCAGGAGTGCTACCACTGCGCCACCGCCCATCGGGCCTACGCCAAGCTGCATACCATCGAGCGGCTTGAAGACGAGGTGCAGGACATCACCGCTTCCATGCTGGAACGTGCGGAACGGCAAACTGGCGTTCCTAGCGTCACCCACGCCCACTACCAAGCCTATGGCGCATCCTCAGGCTTCGGCACCTGCGTGTACACCAGCCGCTACGCCCTCTACGACGGCTACCGGACCGGCAGCGAGGGCGGGCAGCCGGTGGCGCCGCTCATGGGTGAGTTCAAGGGCTACGACGGAGGCGCCGGGGATTTTCAGATCGGCCCGCTGGCCTTCATGCTGAACTACCCCGACCACTGCGTGCTCTACCGCTTCACGCCACGCAGCCGCACCAGCACCGACATTGAACTCGTCTGGTTGGTGCGCGGCGACGCCCAAGAGGGACAGGACTACGACCGCGGGGCCGTCACTTGGCTGTGGGACCGCACCACCCAGGAAGATCAGTACATCATTTGCCGCAACAGCGCGGGCGTCAATTCACGCTTCTTCGAACCCGGCCCCTACCACCCCGAGTTTGAAAGCCTCTGCCTCGACTTCGTGGACTGGTATCTCGACGCCTTGGAACAACCGCAATAAAACCAAAGGGAGCAAAAAATGTCGCAAATCAACATGACCAAGGATGAACGGGAACAATTCCTGGCGGGCGTCCATGTGGGCGTGCTGTCCATTCCCACTGGCGGCGCCCCGCTGTCGGCACCGATTTGGTACGGCTATGAGCCCGGCGGCGACCTGCACGTTGTGATCGAAGCCAAATCGCGCAAAGGCGGCCTGCTGAACGAAGGCACCCAAGTCAGCTTGGTCGCCCAACAGGAGGCCATGCCGTACAAGTACGTCACGATCGAAGGGACGGTTACGGACCTCAGCCCTTGCCATGATGCGGGCGCCGTGCTGGCGCTGGCGCAACGCTATCTCGGCGAGGAAATGGGTCGGGAATACGCCGACTCCACTCCCTTGGATGGGTCCGTTCGCGTCACCATCCGTGCGGACCGCTGGCTCAGCGTGGACTACGGCAAGGCATCCGGATAGCTGCTGCCTTGGCCCTCGAGCCGCATGCCGCGTCCTGCGGCGCTAACTGATCAGTCCATCCGAGTTTGCCCTTAGGTCGCAATTGAGGTATGTATAATTTCAACAGAGAGAGTCGACTTGAGCGCTACGAAATGACCGATTCCAATAACCGATCCCGCAAGAGCCGTCCTGACGGCGCCACCATTGAAAGGGCACGGGTCCACATCGACAGCAAAGGCCGTCTTTCGGTTGATGTCGCCGAACTCGCGGCCAGCAAGACCTTCCGTACAGAACTTGGCGCAATGGTCGAACTCGCCAAGACTCATCCGCCCAAGACTGCTACCTCCTAGCTTTCTCGTCAATGGGCTTGGGCCTACTTGGGCTTGGGCCTACTATTGGTGCCCGCCCTAGCGGGCTATCTCTTCCTAAGCTGGTTCAACGCCACTCGCTATTCCCTTCCTCGCGAGACCGGGTACCACGTTGTGTTCCGATCCGCCATCGCCGGCGTACTCTTGTTCTTCATCGCCCGCCTGTTCGTCGTCCTTGCGGATGTGTTAGCCCCCGCAATCGGGCAATCTTGGAAGGCAATCGTCCCTCTCGACTACTCTGGAACCACTGCCATCACAATCATGCTTGCGGCGCTCCTGCCATTGACCCTCAACCTACTCCCCCGATTCGACCAGTTTCAAGCCCAGCGGAAAGCCGCCATGGCAGCTGCCGACCAGATCAGCCTGATCATTGACCAAGCCATTCTAGAAAGCCGTTTCGTGGAGGTCTCCCTAGCCAGCGGCAAATCCTACGTCGGCTCACCGATCCAAGGTACTTTTGGACACCGCGACGACGGAGACGTAGCGATCATCCCCGTCGCGAGCGGCTACAGAGACAACGAAACGCAAGCACTTGTCATGACCACGAACTACGCACCTGCCATCAATAGTCTGCCGGACCGCAAGTTGGAGAGCCTCAAGGTTGCCTTTCCGATGCGCGATGTAGTCTCCGCTCGTCTGTTTGACCACGCACTATATGTGACTTTCTTGGACACCCAGCCCGGACCCTCCTGAGATAGTTGCCAGTGACGGCCGTACTGACTATGACAGCCATGGGCGCAGTCAAGGAGCAATTGAAGGGCGGTCAAGGCTGAAGTCGCTGTTCGACACTAACAAATGACGTAACTACTCGCCCCCCAGCTCCTGATCGGGCGGGGTTTGCGTTGCGGGGG
>JAPPIX010000061.1 GCA_028820495.1 Gammaproteobacteria bacterium | reverse complement strand
GGCATCGACGTGCTGGTCAACAACGCAGGCTATGGTGGTCATGCCGCATTGGAGCAGTCTAGCGATGCGTCCGTGCGCGCCATGTTCGACACCAATGTTTTTGGCGTGTTCAACACCACGAGGGCGGTGATGCCCATAATGAGAAAGCAGGGCGGTGGCGTGGTGATCAATGTCACCTCGATGGCGGGCATGATCGGCATCCCGCTGGAAACGTCCTACTGCGCGTCGAAGTGGGCCGTTGAGGGCTTTACCGAAGCACTGGCCATGGAGTGCCGTGATCTCAACATCCGGGTGCATTCCGTATTGCCCGGCGCGTATGCGACAGCGTTCAACGGCAACGTGCAGGACAACCTAGAGGCAGGTGACGCGCAAGTGGTCGAAATGGCGCAGCGGATCCGCGTCCACTTCGGGGCCATCGTGGCGGATCACCACGGCGGTGAGCAGACTGCGGATCCTCAAGAGGTTGCGGACATGATTTATCGGTGCGCCACCGAAGACATGCCGGTGCACAACCCCTGTGGGAGTGACGCGGAAATGTTGGTGGGCCTCTCCCAATCCCCTGGCCGCCAGCCCTTTTATGACAATCTGACGGGCCTGCTGTTGCCGCCTAGGCAAGCATGATTTTCCGGGCACCCCCAAAGTAGGGTTGATTGAAAAAAGGCAGGATGGGGTCAGTTGGCAATCGAACTAGCCCAAGGGGGGCGGGCCGGGCGGGTGACTTCAGGCAACAGTGCGGTCGTGGAATCCCAGTGCGGCGTACATGTCGAACCCGACGATGCGCCTCACTTCCGGCGACAGCTCCGCCACGCGATCCCTTGGCACGTCCAGATACTGATTTTCCTCCTGCCGCACCCAGCCGAGGGAATAGGTCAGGATCACGCCGTAGCGCCAGTCCCGTGACCGGTTTGCTCCCGCACCGTGCAGCGTCCCGCCCATCCAGAACAGCACCGCGCCGGCTGGCATCTCCGCGTTCACGATTTCGCGGCGCGCGGCCTTTCTGTCAGCGGGCCACTTGTGGCTGCCCGGCACCAACAAGGTGGCGCCGTTATCGGCACGGAAGTCCGAAATGGCCCACATGCTGGCCACAATGATGTTGGGGCGCGGCAGGGGAAAGAAGGTGAACGAATTCTCCTCCCGGTGCAGAACCTGTTCGCGTGCGCCGGGGCCCACTTCGAGGGCAGCGGAAACGTGCAGCTGGTAGCCGTGTTCGCTGTTGGGCAGCAGGTGGGTGTCGCACACCTGCCGGCTTAAGCAGTGCGCCACTAGGCGGTCGGTCACGCTGGGAGAGCGCGCCACAAGGGCGGATATGCGTCGCGTGCGGCCTGGGTAGAACTGCGTTGGGTCATCGTCTTCGATAACCCGTGCCTTCGCCATGTGTGGCGCTAGCTCGTCGGTAATGGACTGCCGCAGTTCGGCATCCACTACGCCGGTCACCACGGCGCATCCGGCTTCACCCAATGCCGTGGCAATGTCGTTGGCTGGCGTGTCGGCTGAAAACTGGGGAATGGGCATCTGGCTGATCTCCGCTTGTGGTCCGTTGTTGCTTTGGTGTCAGCGACCTGCCGCTCCAGACTTCCCATTGCTGGCGCACTTGACATGTCAGGCGACATGCTGGAACGTGTCGGCTGACGTGTCAAGGGGAACTTGGTCGCCATGAGTGAGCGCAAAGACCAGATCTTGCGGTCGGCTCTCGATATCATTGCAACGCAGGGATACGGCAAGTTGACGATGAGGGCGCTGGCGAGGGCCAGTGGCCTAAAGCTTGGTGCCCTGCAATACCACTTCCCGACTTGGGAGGAGCTCCTCAAGGCATTGGCGGTGTACGTTTCCTCGGAGTACACGAAATCCTTGGAATTGCTCGACCGAGAGACGGACTCGCCAACCATCGTCGATGTTCTACGGTGGTATCTGCAGGATTCGATTGGGACCACCCTGCGATCAGATCGCTTGTGGCCCCAACTCTGGGCGATGGCGCAGGTTGAACCGGCCATGCGGGAGGCTCTGGACGACATCTTTAAGACGGCGGTCGCGTGGTTTGAGTTCCATCTCACCCAAGCGGGTAGTGGATCACCCCGCCTGGAGGCGCTTGCCCTTTTGTCAGTCGGGGAAGGTTCGCTCCTGTTTACGGGCCGGGGCTGTCCATGGGAGAAGGAGGCCGATCCGCTTTGTGAGGCGATGCTGGAGTTCATTGAAGCGAGGTATGGGAAGCAAGCATGAGAAAACGGGCTTAGACTACAACCTCCGGTAGTCGGGACGACAAACGCGAACACCACGAGGAAACAACATGGATCTTCAACTGAGGGGCAAGAAAGCACTGGTGACTGGAGGTACGCGCGGCATCGGGCGTGCCATCGCCGAAACATTGACGGATGAAGGCTGTGATGTCGCCATCTGCGCACGGAATGCGGAGATGGTGGATGAGGCAGTCGAGGCGTTTGCCGCCAAAGGCGTGGGTGCTTTTGGCGAGGCGTTGGATGTGAGCGACGGCGATGCGCTCAAAGCCTGGGTCGAGGCATCAGCGACTACGCTTGGCGGCATCGACATCCTCGTGCCCAACGTCACCGGCAATGCGGCGCCCGGCGAGGCGGGCTGGCGTTCGCACTTCGACCACGACCTGCTTGGCACGGTGCGCATGGTGGAGGCTGCCATGCCGCATCTGGAGGCTTCGGACAGCGGTAGCATCATCATGATCTCCAGTACCGCGGCATTGGAGAAATTCATGGCTGCCGGTCCCTACAACGCGATTAAGGCAGCGCTGCTCAACTACTCGGGCGCCCTTGCGCAAGACCTCGCGTCGAAAGGCATACGGGTGAACATCATCTCGCCGGGCCCCATTTTTGTCGAAGGCGGCACGTGGGACCACATCAAACGGGACATGGCGCCGTTCTATGAAGCCACGCTGGCTGACATTCCGCTCGGGCGCATGGGCACAGGAGGAGAAGTGGCGTCGCAGGTTGCACTGCTTGCAAGCCCACGTGCAGGTTTCACCACCGGCACCAACGTGGTGATCGACGGGGGCATAACGAAGCGCATTCAGTTCTAACGAGGCTACGCCTCTGATCTACGAGTGGGCCGTCCCCGGCCTAATAGTCGGCTCATGCGACAGCCTTTTCCCGCGACCAGGATATCTAGGCGCGATACGACGCGCGGGCTCCATCAAGACTGGCGTTTCTTGTATGGGGGCCTCATGGCCGAGGCCAACTTCGAGGCCAGCTTCGATTGGCTGTAGATGGACTTGGCGTGACTGAAGTTCTTGAATCCGTCATAGCCGTGGTAGCAGCCCATCCCGCTCGGACCAACGCCGCCAAAGGGCAGGTCTTCCTGGGCAACGTGCATTATGACGTCGTTCAGGGTAACGCCGCCGGATGTTGTGCGCGTGAGAACCTCTTCTTCTTCGGTCTTGTCCTGGCCAAAGTAGTACAGGCCGAGCGGTCGGTCCTTGCTGTTGACGTAGTCGATGGTCTCCTCGACTTCCTTGTACTCCTTCACCGGCAGCAGTGGGCCAAAAATCTCGTCCTGCATGACTTGCATGTCATCTGTGGGGTTGAGCAGGAGCGTGGGCGGCATGCGGTGATGCTGCTGCTGCGAGAAGTCCTCACCCGCGGGATTGATCTCCACCACGTCTGCACCCCTGGCCTCTGCATCCTCGATGTACCGCGTCAGGCGGTCGAAGTGGCGCTCGTTGACGATTGAGGTGTAGTCGGGATTGTCCTTGATGTCGGGATACATCTTGGCGACGGATGCCCGCGCGTGTTGCACGAACTCATCCCGTGAGTCTTCTGGCAGGAAGACGTAATCCGGTGCAAGGCAGATCTGCCCCGCATTTATGGTCTTACCGGCCATGATGTTGCTCGCGGCAAGTTCCATGTCGGCGCTTCGACCGATGATCACCGGTGACTTTCCGCCAAGTTCCAGCGTCACGGGCACGAGATTCTCCGCCGCAGCCTTCATCACGTGTCTGGCAATGCTCGTCGCGCCGGTAAAGAGCAGGTGATCGAATTGCAGCCTGGAGAAGGCGCCTCCGACATCCGGCCCACCGGTGAATACAGCTACCTCCTCCTCATCGAAATTCTCGGCGAAGCACTCCTTCATGAGCTCCGAGGTCTGGGCCGTGAATTCCGAGGGCTTGATCATGGTGCGGTTCCCGGCCGCAAAGATGCCGGCAAGGGGGGTGAAGGTGAGATTCACCGGAAAGTTCCATGGACTGATGCAGCCAACCACGCCCAAGGGCTGATACTCGATCCTGCCCCGCGAGCCGACCAGGCCCAAGGGGAACATCACCTTGCGCCGCTCCGGCCTCATCCATTCCTTCAGCTTCTTCTTGGCGTGCTCGAGCGGCCCGATTGAGCCGTCGACATCCGTGAATCTGGACTGTTCCAGCGAACGATGGCCGAAATCGGCGGCCATGGCCTCGCTCAGCCTGTCCCCGTGCTTCTTGAGGATATCGATCGCGCGGTCAATCCGATCGATTCGCGTTTTCGCCGTGACGACGCCTTCGGCGAGGTAGGCCTTCCTCTGGCGGTCAAGCACCGCCTGCATCTCGTATTGGGTGGGTTCCGCGTTGGTCACGTTGCTCCTCTTAAGTTCCTGACTTGCGCTTGCAATCAGATGGGCCTAGATGCGCTCACAGACAATAACAGATGAGAGGGCTAGAACCGATAGGAATGCACCAAATCCGCTTGGCCAGCAGTTGCCCGGTCCAACGCGGCATCCGATTGGGCTGCACAGCCTGTGCTGTCGCGAAAGGTCTGCTTGAAGCTGAGCAGAGAAGTTTGCACTATCTGCGGCCCGGCCGGCACGATTGAAAAGCTGGCCCACAGAAGGACTGCATCATGACGTTGCCCATTTCGGTGACCTTTCATCACGTCGGCATTACGGTCACCAACCTCGAGCGGGCCATTGAGTGGTACGGCAAGGTCTTTGGACTTGCGCCAGGCGTTGCGCTGGAGGTCTCCGGCCCCAGCGGAGAACGGGTGCTACGGCTGCCCAAGCACGTTCACCGGGCCGCGCTGCTGCCGGTGGGGAACTTTGCGATTGAGCTGCTGGAATTCGAGCCGACGCGCAAAGCCATGGAAATGCGCCAGGACGACATCGGTTATGTTTACATCTGTTTTGCGGTTGAGGATCTGGATGACGTTTACGCCCGCCTGACCGCTGAGGGAATCGACTTTCATACCGAACCGCTGCATGCGGACGAAGGCCAATTGGCGGGCTCCAAGTTCTGCGTGATGCGCGACCCCGATGGCAAGACCATCGAGCTGGTCGAGCTCGGTCCGGGCATGCATGTTTCGGAATTGCACAAGGCCTCAAGAGCAGGCGTTGACTTGACGCGGCCGCTGATTTTGGATGGATAGCGGCGCTGGCCGCTGACTGACGAGACAATTGCAAGACGGACTTCAAGAACCCATCGAGAATGACCCATGATTGAATTCACCCTGAACGGGACCCCAGTTCAGACAGCTGAATCGCCCGACACGCCCCTGCTGTGGGCGGTGCGCGACACCTTCAAGCTGAAGGGCTCCAAGTTCGGCTGCGGCGCTGGCCTGTGCGGGGCCTGCACCATGCATGTGGACGGCGAGGCGGTGCGCACCTGCGTTCTGCCCATCGCTGCCGTGGCCGGCAAGGCGGTGACCACCATCGAGGGCTTAGCGGAACCCGGCCAACTTCACCCCTTGCAGGAAGCCTGGGTGTCCCTCAGCGTCCCACAATGCGGCTACTGCCAGCCGGGCCAGATCATGTCCGCGGCGGCGCTGCTGGCACGCAATCCGAACGCCGATGAAACCGAGGTGGAAAGCGCCATGGCCGGCAACATCTGCCGCTGCGGTTGCTATCCGCGCATCAAGCAGGCCATTTTGGCCGTGGCCGCGAAGGCGAGCGGCCCTTCGCTTGACGACTTGGCAACGGAGGTTTCCTGATGGACGCGATGTTGAACGTTTCCAGGCGTCGGTTCCTCAAGACCTCCGGCGTTGCGGGCGGCGGGCTGGTGTTCGGCTTCACGCTGGCAGGCTGTAGCTCAAGCACCCCGCCCATCGTCCGATTGGAAGGCGACTTCGTGCCCAACGCCTTCTTGCAGATCACGTCGGACAGCCACGTCCGCTTCTACTGCCCGCGCGATGAAATGGGTCAGGGCGTCAGCACCGGGCTTGCCACGCTGGTCGGGGAGGAGCTCGACGTGGCCCCTTGGGAGATGGAGATCCTTTGGGCAGGCGTCCACGCGGACTACGCGAACCCGGAGTTCGGCGTCCAGGGCACCGGCGGCAGCACGTCGATCAAGGCCCACTACCGGCAACTGCGCCAAGTGGGCGCCAACGTGCGCGCCGTGCTGCTGGAAGCTGCTGCCAGTCAACTGGGACGGCCCGTTGCGCATCTCGCCACCGACGGCGGCCATGTGGTCGTTGATGGCCAACGGATACCCTACGGGCAGTTCGTGGCCACCGCAGCGGCCCTTGAACCGCCTGTGGAGGCGCCGTTGAGGCGAGCCTCCGAATTCAAGTTCATCGGCAAGGAATTCGCGCGCATCGATGCGCTGGACAAGTCCACGGGCGCAGCCGAGTTCGGCGTCGACGTGGACCTTCCCAATCTGCACCACGGGGTGGTGCGGCGCTGCCCGGTTGTCGGCGGCACCTTGCAGTCCTATCGCGCTGACAAGGCCCGAGCAGTCCCTGGGGTGACCGACATCGTGGAAATCGGCAGCGGCGTGGCGGTGGTTGCGGACCGCTACTGGTCCGCCAAGAAGGCTGCCGAAGCCCTCGAAGTCGCGTGGAACCTGCCGGAGTTGGCTGGCCTCGGCACCGAGCAGCTGCGGGCGGACTACCTCGCGGGGCTGGACGCTGAGGGCGACGTGGCCGACGACCGGGGCGACCTCGAGGCGGGATTGGCCGAAGCCGATCATGTTCTTGAGAACGAGTACTGGGCCCCCTACCTGGCCCATGCGCCCATGGAGCCGATGAACGCCACGGTGCGCATCGAAGGCGATGAGGCGGAGGTCTGGACCGGCTGCCAGGGCATCGTCGCGGCCCAGGGGTTGGTGGCGCGCTACGCCGGCATCGACAAGGAGAAGGTCCGCGCCCACAACACCTATCTCGGCGGTGGCTTTGGCCGCCGGGCGACCTTGACCCATGTGATTGAAGCCACCCAGCTAGCCGTGGCCACCGGCAAGCCGATCAAGGTGCTGTGGAGCCGGGAGGATGACATTCAAAGCGGCATCTATCGCCCGGCCTCCTTGATGCGGATCAAGGCGGGCGTTGACGACGCAGGCCGCTTGACCGCCTGGCAGGCCAAGCGGGTGGGCGGCAACATCACGCCGGACACGCTGCGCAACATGATGCCGGCGTTGTTGCCGGGAGCGGTGGGCGAGGGCGCCATCAATTGGATGGTGGGCCTCGCGGACGGCGCGTTCGACGGTTGGGTGGTGGATCATTCCAGCGTCGAGGGCCTGTATGAGGACTACGACACCGCCAACCGCGAAGTGCGGCACGTGACCGTCAACCACGGGCTGCCGCTTACGTTCTGGCGGTCGGTCGGGCACTCCTACACGGCGTTCGCCAAGGAAACGATGATGGACGAACTGGCCGCCAAGGCGGGATTGGATGCGGTTGAATTCAGGTTGCGCAACACTCAAGAGAAGCCGCGGTTGCACAACGTCATCCAGGTTGCCGGCGAACGCCTGCGGCAGTGGCCAAGGCGTGCGGGCCGCCATCTGGGGTTCGCCGCGCACAGTTCCTTCAACACGGATGTGGCCGAGGTGGCGGAAGTGTCGGTGGAGAACGGCGCGATCCGGGTCCATGAGGTGCTCTGCGTGGTGGATTGCGGCGTTGCCGTGAACCCGGACATCGTGCGGGCGCAGATGGAAGGCTCGGTCATGTACGGGCTCACTGCGGTCCTGCTCGGTGATCTCGACTTGGAGAACGGCGCGATCAAGCAGAGCAACTTCCACGACTACCCCATCCTGCGCATGAACGAGGCGCCGAGCGTGGAGGTGGTCATCATCGACAGTGCGGAAGAGCCAACGGGGGTGGGTGAGCCGGGGTTGCCGCCGATCGCGCCAGCGGTGGCCAACGCGGTCTTCGCCGCAACCGGCCAACGCCTGCGTTCCTTGCCGCTTAAGCTCGCCTAGTGGGGGTACCTTACTGGGCTCTCGCGGCGGGCTGTGTTCCCGATGCACTGCCTTGGGAGATCCCTCGCATTGCGCGCCAAGCTGGATTCGAAACCTGCGGCATGTGGGTTGACCCGGCAACGTCCTGGGATGGCGGCGCGTTGGGGAGAACGCGCACCGCGCTGAACGAGACCGGCGTTAAGCTGATCGATGTCGAGGCGCTTTGGCTTGGGAATGGGAGCCGGGCGACGGATGCGCAGAAGCTGATTCTTGACGCGGGCTTAAGGCTGGGCGCCAGAAACGTCTTGGTGGTCTCCCGCCATGAGGACTATGCGGCCAGTCTGTCCCAGTTCAGGGAGCTCTGTGAGTGGGTTGGCGACGGCATTCGGATCAATCTGGAGTTTGGCGAGTTCACGCCAATCAAGTCGCTGTCGGCCGCACGGGCCTTCATCGCTGCAGTCGATCATCCGGCTGCCGGCATCCTGATCGATCTCATGCACTTGAATCGCGCGGGCGATGCCCTCCCGTCGCTGGATTCAGAGCTGTTCTCTTACGTGCAGGCCTGTGATTTCCTGCAGTCGTCGGCGACCATGACCGGTGCCGACTACATTGAAGCGGCAGTGGACGGACGCTGTCCATTGGGGGAGGGGGAGGCCAGAAGGGGGGATATCGAAGCGGTCTGCCGTTCAAGACTCGATGTCAGCCTGGAGATTCGATCCAAGGCATTGCGGGATGCCTTTCCCGATCCGGTGGAACGGGCCAGACAGATTCGCCAGCGCTGCCGGCGCTCCGCGCATTAGGCCTCATGCTTAGCGGCCAGGCGGATTGCCGGCCATGTAGTCGTTCAACACTTCGTGGAAGCGCCTGACCCGGGTTTCCTGCGCGGCGAGGTAGGGTTCCTGGTAGCCCTTGGAATGCCAGCCGGTGGTCTGGCCAGGGGTGAGCTGCCAGTCCTGAAACACCACCTGATCCGAATAGTCCAATACGCTCTCGCCATTGCCGTATTCCCGGAAATCCAGCTCCGCTTCGGTGAGCTCAATGGGATTCACCGCCGTGCGATTGACGAATTCGTCCATGCCTTCAATGGGATAGGCCATCGTCCACTGATCGAAAAAGCACTTTTGGGGGTCCGTTGGATGGGGCTCCCAACGCCAGACCAGGAAGGAATCCGCCGATGGCGCGATGGCGACGTTGGGGAAGAGCACTTGGAACGGGCTTTCCGTCAGGTCCTCGTCGTTGAGATGTTCGTAATGCAGATGGCCTTTTTCCCGCCATAGCGCCCTCTTGGCGGCCTTCAGGTCACGCCAGCCTTGCATGGCCTTGGTTTCGTAGTCCGGATACTTGTCGGGATCGATGTCCCAGACCCGCAGCATGTCGTCAAACGGGTGCGATTCGCCTTCGGGCAGCCTGTCCCGCAACGATGGCCGGCCCATTTGCACGATGCGGTTGTGGCCCATGGGGAACATTTCATAGCGGGAAGTGAAGTGATCCTGATCGATGATCGGCGGCACCTGGGGATGCACGGTGCGCGTGTGGTAAGACTCGTTGAAGTTGTCCGACCAGAACTTCCAGTTGGTGTCGAGCGCCACTCGAAGCCAATTGACGCGAATGGTCTTGTCAAACTGGTGATTTTTGTACAGTTCCGGAGTAGGTTCCAAGTACTTCATCAAATCCGGCGCTTGGTCATCCATGGTGTACCAGACGAGCCCCGCCCAAGTGTCCACGCGAACTTCGTTGAGCTTCAGCTTGCCCACCGGATCGCCTTGGGGAAAGTCATCCCGGTCCGGGCAGTCCTCCAACACGCCGTCAAGCCCCCACTTCCAGCCGTGGTACGGGCAGGTGAAGCAGGCTTGGCTGCCGTCCTGCCAAGTTAAGCGTTGCGCCCGGTGGCCGCAGGCGTTGTAGAACCCCTTCAAGGAGCCATTGCGTTGCTTGACGATGATGACCGACTCGCGCACAAAGTCGTGCACGATGAAGTCGCCAGCTTGCTCAAGCTGCTTCTCCCGGCCGGCGATGTGCCAGATCTTCGTCCACAGGCAGTCCCATTCCCGCGCCATGAACTCCGGGCAGTAGTAACGTTCCTGAGAAATTGGATCGCCTCGGAGCAGGGATGGATCCTTGCCATCCATTGCCAACGGATGCGTCACGCACACTTCATTGGTCATTGGTCGAGCCCCCTCTGTTTCCGGCAATTAGACTGACGGGAGTCACCGATGTCAAAGTCAATCCGCCCGCTTTCCGCTAAACTACGGGCTTCGCCCGATGTGAATCGGTCGGGCGCAACTCGAAATCACCTCAAGCAACCTATAAGGAGACAAGCGCAGTGTTGGGATATAGCACAATTGGCGTTAATGACATGGACCGGGCGTTGGCGTTCTACGACGCGCTGCTCGGCGAAGTCGGCGCCAAGCAACTGTTTGGCGTGGACCGCATCAAGTTCTACGGCACCGGCACTGGCGGTGCCATGCTGGCCGTCTGCATTCCATACAACGAGGAAGCCCAGCATCCCGGCAATGGCAACATGGTGGCCATTCCAGGCGGGGACCGGGCGGGCGTTGACAAGCTCTACGCCAAGGCCATCGAACTCGGCGCTACCGACGAAGGCCCGCCGGGGGAGCGAATGCCCGTGTTTTACGGCGCTTACGTCCGTGATCTCGACGGCAACAAGCTGTGCTTCTTCGAGATGAAGATGTAAGCCCTTGGGATGGGATGCCGTCCCTCAGTTGCGAGTTCCCGCCGTGTTGGTTGTGTCGCCACCTAGCGTGGTGCCTCTAGGTCCCAGCATTTCGAGGGCGGGACGCCCTCGGTCCGAAGGGTTCTGGTCTAGGCCGGAGGAGTGAACGTGCGGTTAAGCAGCAGCCAAATCAAGCGTTACTGGGAGCAGGGCTACCTGCTGCTGCCTGGCTTGGTGCCGGAGCGCCGCCTTGCCGCGTACGAGGAGCGCTTCGTCGCTTTGGCATGCGGTGAGGCGCCGCCTTGCCCGGCGATGAAGATCATGCGCGACGTGATGGTGGTCAAGGGCGCGGTGATGCCGGCCACCCCGCTGCACGGCGTCAACAAGCTGGTCAGCTTCGAAGACGATGCGGCGCTATACGGCTACACCCTGGAGCCGGGCCTGCTCGGCGCGGTGCGCAGTCTTGTGGGCGATGATCTCTACAGCATCTCAAGCAACGTGTTCAACAAGCCACCGAACGTGGACGGACGCCATCCCCTACACCAGGATCTGCGCTACTTCCGCATCCGCCCGGCGGACCGCATCGTCGGCACTTGGACGGCCTTCGGCGCCACCAGCCGGGAGAACGGTTGCCTAGCGGTGATTCCGGGCAGCCACAAGGGGCCGCTGCTCGATCACGGCAATCCGGATTGGGAGCACGTCAACGCCGGCTTCTTTGGCATCGAGCCGGCTGGCCTCGGCGAACGGGTCCATGTGCCGATGGCGGTGGGCGATACGCTCTTGTTCCATCCACTGCTCATCCACGGTTCCGGCCACAATCGCAGTGACGGCTTCCGACGCGCCATTTCATGCCACTATGCGGCGGCGGACTGCGAGTCGCCGGGGCTCGACTGGCGGGTGCGCGAGCAGGCGCGGCGTATCGAGACTCCCTAGCGTTAAACCTCCATCGGCTTCAGCAGCCGCGGCCAGTCGTCTTGGGTCGCGGCCATGCGTTCGCCGATTTCCTCCACGGTGAAGGGTGCGCCCATGGGATCGCCTTGGGCGATCTCCAGCACCTGCCAGGACAGCAGGGAAACCCGGTTGCCACCGGCGCAGAACTGCCGTCCGGTGACGTTCTTGGCGTCATCGGTGCACAGCCAAACCACCACCGGCGAAACCTTCGCCGGGTCGAAACGCTCCTCGGTGTTCTCAGGCATGATGTCCTCGGTCATGCGCGACCAAGCGGCCGGAGCCAGGGTGTTCACGGTGATGCCGTACTTGACGCCTTCGAGTGCCAGCGTCCGGGTGATTCCCGCGATGCCGGCCTTGGCGGCGGCGTAGTTGGCTTGGCCGAAGTTGCCGATCAGCCCGGACGTGGAGCTGGTGTTGATGATGCGCCCGCCGCTGCCTTGGGCCAGCATTTGGTCCCAAGCCGCCTTGGCCACCAAGTAGGTGCCGCGCAGGTGGACATCAATCACCAGGTCCCACAGCTCGTTGGTCATGTTCTTGAAGGATTTGTCGCGCAGGATGCCGGCGTTGTTGATGCAAATGTCGAGCTGGCCGAAATGCTCCACGGCAGCCTGCACCATGCCTTTGGCGGCCGCCTCGTCGGAGACCGAGCCGTAGTCGGCTGCCGCTTGGCCGCCTGCGGCTCGGATCTCCTCGACCACGCCATCAGCCATGGCTGAGCCTTGGCCGGTGCCGTCCCGCGTGCCGCCGAGGTCGTTGACCACCACCGCGGCGCCCTCCTGCGCCAGCAGCAGGGCGTGCGTTCGCCCGAGCCCCCCGCCTGCACCAGTGACCAGCGCCACCTTCCCGTCCAACTTGCCCATGAAAATGCTCCCAGTGAATTGTTGAAGAGGGCGCATTTTAGCGGAATGCACCTTGGTTGGTGCCGTGCTGGTTCAGAAACCTTCTGGAATCAACCGCATCTGGCTGGCGCGGGGTTTTTGGGCCGCCCAAAAACAAAAACCACCCGCACGTGGCGCGGGGGGTTGGGTTTTGTCCCCGCCCCCCTCCCCACCCGCCCCCCCTCCTTGTCGCCCTTTCTGGGGGCCACGACTGCAGGCACGCCTGCAGGACTGCAGGCACGACTGCAGGCACGACTGCAG
>JAPPIX010000366.1:9317-12919 GCA_028820495.1 Gammaproteobacteria bacterium | reverse complement strand
GGTGGGGAATGCCGATGCAGGCCACGTCGAGGATGGCATCGTGCTCGATCAGCACCTGCTCGGCTTCCGCCGGGTAGATGTTGACGCCACCGGACACCACCATGTCGCTGAAGCGGTCGGTGATGTAAACGTAGCCCTCCTCGTCCATGTAGGCGATTTCGCCAAGGGTGAACACGCCCGGCGCGATGTGGGCGGCGGCGGACTTCTCCGGGTCGTTGTGGTAGATGACGCCGCGCCCGGTGGCGTCCTTGAAGAACAGGCGCCCCTCGGTGTTGGGCGGCAACGGGTTGTCGTCGTCGTCCAGAATCATCGCCTCGAAGGGCGGCACCGCCTTGCCGACCGAACCGGGATGCGCCAGCCACTCCTCGGAAGTGATGAGGCAGGTGGTGCCCACCTCGCTGGCGCCGTAGGCGTCCATGAACACCGGCCCCCACCACTCGATCATCGCCCGCTTCACGTCCACCGGGCACTTGGCGCCGGTGTGCGCGACGCGAATCAGGGAAGCCGTGTCGTAGCCGGCCTTGACGTCGTCCGGCAAGGCCAGCAAGCGCACAAAGTGAGTGGGCACCATGACCGTGTTGCCGATCTTGTGATCGTGGATTGCCTTGAGGGTTTTCTCGGCGTCAAACCGGCCGAGAATGACGCAGGGCACGCCAGCGGCCAGGGAACGGGCACCGGACAGCGGGCCCGTGTGGTACATGGGGCCGACCACCAGGTGGGTGCCAGCGTCGCCCACGGGCGCGGCGGCCAAGTTGGCGATGTGCTCCGCCACGGTATCGCCGCCGGCGAACATGGTCGGGGGCAGTTCGGTGCCCTTGGGCCGCCCGGTGGTGCCGGAGGTGTACAGCAGGTTTGGCCGCGGCGGCAAATGTCCAGGCGGCTCGTCGGCGGACTGCGCCGCCAGCCAGCCATCCCAAGGCGTCACGCCTTCCTCTTCGCACCAGCCAATGACGCTGGTGACCTCGCTGGCCGCGGCGGCGGCAACGCCCCGTTCAGCGGTCTCGGGGCCGACAAACAGCACGCGGGCTCCGGAGTCGTTCAGGATGTAGGCCACCTCGTCGGCGGTGAGGTGGAAGTTGACCGGCACCACCGAGGCGCCGCCAATCAGGCCGCCAAGGTTGGCCAAGGCGGTTTCGACGGCGTTTTCGGCGAAAACCGCGACCCGGCGGCCCGGCCCCAAGTCCATGGTCTGCAGCCCGTTGGCCACCCGATTGAGGACATCGTCGAGTTGCATCCAGTCCAGCGCCTTGCGTTCGTCGCGGACCGCCACCTCGCCGGGCCGCTCCTGTCCCAATTGCCACGCAAAGGTCGTCACTCTTCCTCCTTGTTCACGAGTTGGCTTTGCCGATGCGCCTGCACTTCGCGCAAGCGTCCCGCACCACCGCACAAGTCCATTGTAAAAGCCGCCGTAAATGGGAAAATAAGCCGCTTAACGCGCTTGAGTCCCGCGGCTCGATTTCATAATACCAATCTGGAAGTCGAAGGTACGACATTTTGGCCGGGTGTTAGGGAGAGGGGCCACCTTGCGCGCCTTCACGTGTACTGACGGGAGAAAACCTTGAGCAGCGAAATCACCGACGACATCCTGCTGGACATCCACCGGCGCATGGTGCGCATCCGCACCTTCGAGGAGCGGGCCGGCAAAATGATGGAGGACGGCAAGATTCCCGGCGCCCTGCATCTGTACGTGGGCCAGGAGGCCATCGCCAGCGCCGTGATGGTGCATCTCTCCAACGAGGACTACATCACCGGCACCCACCGTGGGCACGGTCACCTGATCGCCAAGGGCGGTGAGTTCACCTACATGTTCGCCGAGCTCTACGGCAAGGCCACCGGCTACTGCAAGGGCAAGGGCGGCAGCATGCACATCTCCAACCTGGATCTCGGCATGCTCGGCGCCAACGGCATCGTCGGCGGCGGACCGCCCATTGCCATGGGCGCGGCCTTCTCCTGCAAGTTCCGCAAGACCAAAAACGTCTCCATCAGCTTCTTCGGCGACGGCGCCAGCAACGAGGGCGCGTTCCACGAGGCCGCCAACATGGCCGCGCTCTACAAGCTGCCCTGCGTGTTCATCTGCGAGAACAACGGCTACGGCGAGTACACGCCCCAAGCCAACCACCAGGCCATCGTCGATGTCGCCGACCGGGCGCCGGGCTACGGGATGCCGGGCGTCGTGGTGGACGGCATGGACGCCGTCGCCGTCTATGAGGCGGCTGGCGAGGCCATCGCCCGGGCTCGGGAAGGCGGTGGGCCGACCCTGCTCGAGTGCAAGACCTACCGCTACTACGACCACGTCGGGGTGCGGGGCATGGGCTTGAGCTACCGCACCGACGAGGAAGTGGAGCAATGGCGGCTCAAGGACCCCATCGTGAACTTCGAAGCGCGGCTCGCCGAACAGGGCGTGCTCACGCCCGAAGCGGCCCAAGCCGTCCACGAGGAAGTGCAAAGGGAAGTGGACGCCGGCATCGAGTTCGCCGAAGCCAGCCCCGATCCCGACCCCGCCGCCGTCACCGAAGACGTTTACGCCTAACCCAAGGAGCCCCGCAATGGCCGAACCCCAACCCAAACCCCGGGAACTTCCCTACGTCGCCGCCATCGCCGAAGGCGTGCGCACGGTGATGCAGGAACAGCCGGACGCCTTCGTGGCCGGCGAGGACGTCGCCGAAGCCGGCGGCGTGTACGGCTACTACAACGGCATCCTGAAGGAATTCGGCCCAGACAGGGTGTTTGATACGCCGATTTCCGAGGAGGGCATCGTCGGCCTCGGCGTCGGTGCCGCCGCCACCGGCTGCCGCCCGATCATCGACGTGATGTTCATGGATTTCATGGGCGAGTGCATGGACGAGATCGCCAACCAGCTCGCCAAGATGCGCTACATGTTCGGCGGGCGGGCCACGCTGCCGGTGACCATCCTCAGCATGGCCGGCGCCGGCGCCAGCCTCGCCGCCCAGCACAGCCAGAGCCTGGAGGCTTGGATTTGCCACCTGCCCGGCCTGAAGGTGGTGATGGCCTGCACCCCCTACGACGCCAAGGGGCTGATCATCAGCGCCGCTCGGGATGACAACCCGGTGATCGTGGTGCTCAACAAGATGTCGCTGGCCATGATGGGGCCGGTGCCGGAGGAGTCCTACACCGTGCCCATCGGCGAGGCCAACGTGGTGCGCAGCGGCTCGAACTACACGATCATCAGCTTCGGACGCATGGTGCACGAGTCGCTCGCCGCGGCGGCGCAACTCGAAAAGCTCGGCATCGATGCCGAAGTGATCGACCTGCGCAGCCTCCAGCCCTTGGACAGCGACGCCGTCGTCAACTCGGTGAAGAAGACCCACCGGGCGATGATCGTCCACGAGGCCGTGCGCTTTGGCGGCTTCGGCGGCGAAATTGCCGCGCAGATCCAGGAGCTGGCATTCGACTACCTCGACGCCCCGGTGGCGCGGGTGGGCGCTCCCTTCAGCCCGGTGCCCTTCAGCCCGGTGCTCGAAGCCACCTACGTGCCCAACGCCGATCGCATCGTCGCCGAAGCCAAGAGCCAGCTTGGGCTCTAGCGTCCTGTTCGGCGTTGTCGCCAACCCGGCCTCGGGCAAGGACGTACGCCGCTTGGT
>JAPPIX010000366.1:0-9307 GCA_028820495.1 Gammaproteobacteria bacterium | reverse complement strand
GCCACCTACGTGCCCAATGCTGACCGCATCGTTGCCGAAGCTAAACAACAGCTCGGGCTGTAGCGGCCACCTAGCACTCCGTCTGGGTTTGGCGCCCCAAGAGACGATGAGCCTGTTCGGCGTTGTCGCCAACCCGGCCTCGGGCAAGGACGTACGCCGCTTGGTGGCCCGCGCCTCGGTTTTCGACAACCAGGAAAAGCAGGCCATCGTTGAGCGGGCGCTGATCGGCGCCGAAGCCGCCGGGGCTTCCGCCTTCGCCTACCTCGACGACCCCAACGGCATCGTCGCCAGCGCCGTGCGCGAAAACGGCCGCCTGTGCGCCAAGCCGCTGGACACCACCCGAACCCGAACGGCGCTTGACACCATAACCGCGGCGCGGGCCTTGAAGGACTTGGGCTGCGCGGTGGTCATCACCTTGGGAGGCGACGGCACCAATCGGGCCTTCGCCCTAGGCTGGCCCGATGCGCCCCTGATTCCGCTGTCCACCGGCACCAACAACGTTTTCCCACGCCTGGCGGAGGCGACCCTAGCGGGTGCGGCTGCCGGGTTGATCGCGTCCGGCCAGTTGGCACTGAGCGAGGTCGCCGCGCAGCAGAAGGCCGTCCAAGTGACCGTGGACGGCGAGCGCCCCGACCTTGCGCTGATCGACGCGGTGCTGAGCCGCGAACGCTTCGTCGGCGCTCGCGCCCTCCTCGAGCCGAAACAGCTCGACACCGCCGTGCTCACCCGCGCCGAACCGGCGGCAGTGGGCATCACCGCCATCGGCGGGCTGCTGCATCCCCTGTCGCGGGATGCTGACGAAGGGCTGCTGCTTCGATTCGGCCCCGGTGGCGAGCGGGTGCAGGCCCCCATCGCGCCAGGGCTCTACAAGACCGTTGAGGTGGCGGAGTGCCGGGCCATCCAGCCAGGCGAGTGCGTTGCCGCCAACGGCCCGGGCGTGCTGGCCTTCGACGGCGAACGGGACCGTTCGCTCAAGCCGGGCCAGCCGGTTGAGTTGAAAGTGGAACGAACCGGGCCTTGGGTGGTGGACATCCGCCAAACCCTCGAATTGGCGGCCCGCAAAGGATTGTTTACGATGGCGGATTCCCGCGCCCGGCGCCAAGCGGCAGGTTAACAGGCACAAGTCAAGGCAAGGAAAGGAGAGCGTAAGTTGCCCAAGGAAATCTATCTGGTGAAGGTCGGCATGAACATGACCGAAGGGGTGGTGGAGGAGTGGTACATCGCCGACGGCGCCACCGTGGACAAGGGCGAGCTGCTTTACCGCTTGGAAACCGAAAAGGTCAACCTCGACGTGGACGCCGAGACCAGCGGCATCGTCAAGCACTTGGTGGGCGAAGGGGTGACCATGAAGCCGGGCGACGTGGTCGGCTACATATACGCGGCCGACGAGACCATTCCCGACGTGTTGCCCCAGACGCAAGCGGCGGCGGAATCGGTGGCGGAGAGCGCCCCTGCGGCAGCCTCGCCCGCACGGCCAGCAGCCTCGAGCACTGCCGACGGCCGCATTCTCTCCTCGCCGGCAGCGCGCCGGCTGGCCGGTGAACTGAACGTCGATATCGCCGTCTTGAACGGCAGCGGACCCGGCGGACGCATCGTCGAGGCGGACGTCCAAGCCGCAGCCGATGCCGCCCCGCCCACCGCAGCGCCCTCGCCGTCCTCGCCCGCGGCGCCCTCGCCGTCCTCACCAATGGCGCGCAAGCTCGCCCGGGAACTTGGCGTCGATCTGGCCCGAGTGCGCGGCACAGGGCCCGGCGGCCGAATCACCAAGGAAGATGTGGAACGGGCTGCCGCCGCTCCCCCGGCGCCGGCCGCAGCACCCGTCTTCGCCAGCGGCGAAGACCGCGTCGTGCCGGTGCGGGGCATGCGCAAGACCATCGCCGCACGCATGTTCGAGAGCCTGCATTCGTCCGCCCAACTCACCATGGACATGGACGCCAACATGGACGACGCGGTGAAGCTGCGCAATCAGTTGGTGGACGAATGGCGGGACGAGGGGGTGCGCCCCACCTACACCGACCTAGTGATTCGCGCCGCCGCCAAGGCGCTGGAAAGGCATCCGCTGATGAACAGCGTCTTTGGCGAGACGGAAATGACCCTGCGCGGGGACATCAACGTCGGCATGGCGGTGGCCCTGGAGGAAGGCCTGATCGTTCCGGTGGTGCGCCACGCCAACCGGCTGAGCATGAAGGAACTGGCCCGCGAAAGCGGTCGGCTCGCCCAAGCCGCCCGTGACGGGGCCTTGACCCCGGACGACCTCCAGGACGGCACCTTCACCGTCTCCGCACTGGGCATGTTCGGCGTCGATGCCTTCACGCCGATCATCAACGCGCCCCAGTCCGGCATCCTGGGCGTCAACCGCCTGCGCGACGACCTGAAGTGGGTGGGCGAGGTGCCCATGAAGACCCAGGTTATGCGCCTCTCCCTGACTTGGGACCACCGCGCCCTGGACGGCGCACCCGCCGCCCAGTTCCTAGCCACCGTCCGCGAACTGCTCGAAGCGCCCTTCCGGCTGTTGGTGTAGCTGAAGGGCACCTAGGGCCTGCCCTACTGGGTTGTCATTCCGGCGTCCACGGTGAACTCGGCGCCGCTGACGTAGTTGGACTCGTCGGAAGCCAAGTAGAGCACGCAGTTGGCAATGTCCTGGGGTTCGCCCATGCGGCCCATGGGCACGCGCTCCGGGGGCACCGCTTGCGGCTCATCGAGACCGGTGGCCTGCGCCTGCATGTTGGTCCAGATGACGCCGGGATGCACCGAGTTGCAGCGAATGTTGTCCGCCGCGCCCTCCACGGCGATGGACTTCGACATGATGCGCACCCCGCCCTTGGCCGCGCCGTAGGCCACGCAGGTGGCCATGCCAACCAGGCCAGCCACCGAGGAGAGGTTGATGATGGAGCCGCCGCCTGAAGCGCGCATGGCGGCCATGCCGTACTTGCAGCCGAGAAAGACGCTTGTCAGATTGACCTCGATCTGGCGGTTCCAATCCGCCAAGCTCATCTCCTCAAGCCGCTTGAGGACCGCGATGCCCGCATTGTTGACCAGCACGTCCAAGCCGCCGTACGCGGCCCCGGCCTGCTCCAACACGGCTTTCCACTGCGCCTCATCGGTCACGTCCTGACCGAGGGCTAGCGCTTCGCCGCCGGCCTCCTGAATCGCCGCCGCGCAGCGCGACGCCCCCGCTTCATCCACATCAGTCACCACCACCCGTGCACCCTCGCGGGCCAGCGTCACCGCAGTGGCAAAGCCCAGCCCCGGATTCGAAGCCGCCCCCGTCACGATGGCGGTCTTGCCTTGCACTCGTCCCATTTCCTGTCCTCACTCGTTGTTCCGAACAGCGATGATAGTGCACATTGCGCTACCGCCCCCTTAACGCACTGGCAATTCCATCTCCGCGAACAGCTTGGCGCGGGCCGCGCCCGTGGGCCGGGCAACCGCTTCCGCCACCGTGCGCGGGTCCAAGTGCGGAGCGAACCACTCGATGAACTCGTGCATGAAGCGGCGCAGAAAGGTGCCGCGCCGGAAGCCGATGTGGGTGACTGAGGGGGCAAAGAGATGCGAGGCATCGACCGTCACCAAGCCCCGGTCCACCGCCGGGTCGAAGGCCATCGAGGCGATGATGCCGGCCCCGAAGCCGAGGCGCACATAGGTCTTGATCACGTCGGTATCGGTGGCGGTGAAGGCCACGTTCGGCTTGAAGCCTTCCGCTTGGAAGGCCCGGTCAAGCACCGAACGACCCGTGAAGCCAAAGACGTAAGTCACCAAGGGCTCCGCCGCCACGTCGGCCAAGGTCAGTTCGCGCTCCGCGCCGATCTGCGCAAGCCGGTGGCCCTCGGGCACGATGATGTCCCGGTACCAACGGTAGCAAGGCAGCATGATGAGGTTCTTGAAGAGTTCCAGACCCTCGGTGGCAATGACGAAGTCCACCTCCCCCGCTTCGGCCAGTTCCACCAGTTGGGCGGGCGAGCCCTGGTGCATCTGCAGGGCCACCTCCGGGTAGGCGCTGCGGAACTTACGCACCACGGGCGGCAGCGCGTAGCGGGCTTGGGTGTGGGTGGTGGCGATGGACAGCAGACCGGTTCGCTCGTCCCGGTATTCATCGGCCACCAGCTTGATGCTGTCCACTTGGCGAAGCACTTCGCCAGCCCGCTCGAGAATGACCTTGCCGATGGGGGTGACATCGGCGAGCTGCTTGCCCTGGCGGGCAAAGATCTCCACGCCCAATTCGTCTTCCAGCAAGCGAATCTGCTTGCTGATGCCGGGCTGGGCGGTGAACAGGCTTTCAGCCGTCAGGGAAACGTTCAGGCCGTGTTGGGCCACTTCCCAAATGTAGCGCAGTTGCTGCAGTTTCATGGCGCCGCATTCTATACCCAATCATCGGCTTTTGGAATAAAGCCGTTGTTCGTTATAACAGAAAGGTCTTACGGCATATTGGTGACGCCGCTCGGCACATGGCCGGCGGGGATGTGGGCGGCGGCGGCTTCGCAATGCTGGGTTTGGTCATCGAAGAACACGTCCGCAGCAAATGCCTTGAGGAACTCCGACTTGGTCATGCCGCCGAGAAACAGGGATTCATCCAACCGGATGTTCCAAGCCCGCAGGGTGCGAATGACCCGCTCATGGGCCGGCGCCTCCCGGGCGGTGACCAGCGCGGTGCGGATGGGGCAACCCTGGTCAAACTCCTGCTGCAGGTCGTGCAGCGCCTGGAGGAACGACTTGAACGGCCCGCCAGGCAGCGGCTTGCCCGCCTCCGCTGCTTCCGCTGCGCTGAAGGCCTTAAGCCCTTGCGCCTGGTAGATTTGCTCGGCCTCATCGGAAAAGAGCACTGCGTCGCCGTCAAAGGCCAATCGCAGTTCGTCCGTGCCGGACGGATCGCGGCCGCTGCTGCCTAGCAGCAAATTGGCTGCCGCCACGCCCTGCTCCAAGGCTTGGCGAACGTCCGCGCCGTGGGTGCTGAGAAAGAGGTCGCAGCCGAAGGGCCGCACGTAGCGGTACGGACTGTCGCCGCCACAGAACGCCGCCTTGGTGACATCGAGCCCGTGGTGCTCGATGGAATTGAAGATGCGCAGCCCGGTATCCGCCGAGTTGCGCGACAGCAATATGATCTCAACTCTCTTTTTTTTCTTTAATTTATTGATATTCAGTAATTTTTTAACGAAGTAAAACCCTTCTCCCGGATCGAGCGGCTGGTCTTCGTTGTCGATTTGAAAGCGCCGGTACGCCTCCAGACCTTCCGCTTCATAAACCGCGTTGCTGTCCCGGAGATCGAACAGCGCCCGGGAGGAGATGGCGACGGTCAGGGGGCGAGGCGTCATGCGTCAAGATCGGGAATGAGTTGGCTTTCCAACTTGGAAATCGTGTCCTTGAGCTTGAGCTTGCGCTTCTTCAACCGCTGCACCCGCATGGTGTCGTGGTGGCCGGTGCTGATGAGGTGGTGAATGACTTCATCGAGGTCGCGATGCTCAATGCGCAATTCCTCCAGCCACTTGGTGAGTTCGGCGCTGTCCATGGACGGCTATGCGGCCCTGCAACTGATCGCTTGGCCGCCATGATACCCTAGAGCGTCAAAGACAACCCCCGTTTAGCCGCATGATCCCCTTGATGCTCGGTCTGATCGCCGCCACCGCCTTGGTGGTGCTGTTCCGGCTGCTGTGGCTCTCGGCCCCGGTCAAAAAAAGCACCCTCGTCATCACCTTGGCCACGTTGGCCTTGGTGGCCGCGCTGGCGGTGCTCGCCGCCACCGGTCGCCTGCACTGGCTGGCCGCAGCGGCTGCCGCGCTGCTGCCCTTCCTGCGCCGCAGCGCCGGCTTGCTGGTGCGCTTCTTTCCGATCCTTGGGCGCCTGTTCATGGCCTTCAGGCAACAGCGATCGGGCCCGGGAGGCGCGGCGCGGCCTGCCGCCGGCGCCATGAGCCGCCAGGAAGCCCTGAGCGTTCTGGGGCTTGGCGCCAATGCCACCAAGCAGGAAATCATCGACGCCCACCGGCGGCTGATGGCCAAGAACCACCCCGACAAGGGCGGCTCGACGTTCATTGCGCAGCAACTCAACGAAGCCAAGCGAGTGTTGCTGGGTTAAGGAACCATGAAGCTGCGAGCCTCCTCCTCCAAGCTCAGCAGCCGCCGCACCCAGTTGTCCAGCAGCCTGAATTGCTCGTCTTCGACGCCAAACGCCCGGCTGACCTCCTTGAGCAGGCACTCCTCCTCCACTTCAAAGGCGCCATCGGCGTAGCTCAGCCGCAGCAAGTTGAGCAAGGCGATAATCCGTGACTTGCGGGTGTTGAAGGTGGCTTCGATGCCGTCGAGCGCCAAGTACTCGGCCTCAAGCGCGGGGTTCAGCTCCATCTCGCGCTTGAACTCGTCGAGCATGCCCTCCTCGTTGGGGTCGAGCAGCCCGTCGGACACCACCACGTTGTGGGCAAGCCCCAAGAGGGCTTCGCGCTGTTCGACCGATAGCGCCGACAACCACATGGTGAATCCTCAACTGCCGGCGATGATCCGCAGATTGTCGATCAGGCTGGCCACCATGATGAGAACGCACAGCCAACCCCAGCCAATGATGGCCTTCATGAACCAGCTTTGGTTGATGAAGTCCTCAATCAGATACCACATCGCACGGCCTCCCTGTATCAGTGCGCGGCAATCCGCGTAACGATGCCCTTGTTCAGGGCACCGGTATTTTAGTCGAATTTTCCAGTTCGCGGCGAATCTTGGGTTCGTTGGAGTTTCGCTGGCGCGAAACTCCGTGCCTGTCTTGCGCCAAAAGGTCCGACATGTTGCTGAGTTCCCACAAACAGCCTTGGGGGTTTGTAGAATGGGCCCATGCCCATCCACTTTGCACGGTTGCCGCCGGAGTTGGCGGATGCCACATTGCGCGAGCCGCTCATCACGCCCAACGAGCGGCTGGCGCGGGAAGCCGCCGCAGCCTGCAACCAGCGGCAGCTCGACCTAGGCCGCCGGGCTTGGCCAAGGCCCCGGGTGGCAAGCTTGCGCCGCTATCTGCACAGGCGCTTTGACGCCGCCACCGCCAATGCGCAAGTGCTGTCCTCGGAGGCGGAACTGCTGCTGTGGCGGGACACCGCAGAGCCAAGCAGCCTCCACCTCGCCGAATGGGCGGCCGAGGCTTGGGCGCTGGCGCTGGCTTGGCGCATCGATCCGGCATCGTCCGCTTTCGAGGCCACCGCCAACGGCCGGCTGTTCCAGCGCTGGGCGGCACGCTTTCGTGCCGAGCTCAAGGCCGGCAACTGGATCAGCGCGGCAGAGCTGGCCGATGCGGCGACTCCGGAGGCCGGTGACCTGCACCTGCTGGGATTTGAGCGGATCGAGCCCCAGACGGCGGATTGGCTAGCTCGCGTGGAACGCGCTGGTGGCCGGGTTCACCATCATGAGGCCGCCGAATCCCCTGCCCTTGCGGAACGTCGCGTACGGCTTGAAAGCCAGGCTGACGAAATCAGCGCCGCGGCCCAGTGGGCGCGGCAAACGCTCATCGAGGACGGCGCGGCGCGGATCGGCGTGGTTTTTCCCTACTTGGGTGCGGCATACCACGCCATCGACCACGCCTTCGGGGTCGAGTTTGCCGACGCCGCAGACGCCTTCGACATCTCCGGCGGCCTGCCCCTGACCGAGCAGCCGGTTTGGCGCTCCGCCGAGCTGCTGCTGGTTCATATGCTGGAACCGACGAACCCAGCGCCGGAATCCTTGTTGCGGGCTCCCTTCCTGGACTTGGCTGTTCCCCTAAACCTTGAGCCTGCGCGCGGTCGGCAGCCCTTCGCGGTTTGGGTGGCCCGTTTCCACAGCGTCCTGCAGCAGGCCCGTTGGGGTGCTGCGGCAGGCAGCGTCCAACATCAGGCCCGAGAGCGCATCGGGGACTGCTTGGACCGCTACAGCGCCTTGAGCCAGCGGCCGAACATCACCGCACGGGAAGCGCTGCGGACCTTGAAGGACTTGCTGAGCGCCCAGGAATTCGCGCCCGAGCGGCCTCCGGCGCCCATCCAAGTGCTGGGCTACTTGGAAACCACTGGGCTGCAGTTCAGCCACCTCTGGGTGGCCGGGCTTTCCGATGCCAACTGGCCGCTGAGCCCCGCGCCAAATCCGCTCATCCCCATGGACCTGCAGCGGCAGTGCGGCATTCCGCGCATCGACCACCCCAGCGAAGGGGCGTTCGCCCAACGGCGGATCCAGCATTGGCGCACCGCCTGCCACCATTTGACCACCAGTTGGTTCCCGGCACAGGCCGAAGGGGGCGAAGCTTGCAGCGCCCTGATCCGACCCCTCACCGAAGTTTCCATTGACGTGGCCGTGGGGAATCACCGCCGGCGCCGCCACCCTTGGCTGGCGCGGGTGCCGGAACCCGCATCCGAAGCGGCCCCGCCCGACCAAGCCACGCCCCAGGATGAGGAGATTCGTGGCGGCACCTCGCTGGTCCGCGACCAAGCGGAATGCCCCTTCCGCGCTTGGGCCGTTCATCGCCTGGGGCTGAAGGCCGAGCAATCGGTGGAGCCCTTTCCCGACGCCCTGACTCGGGGCACGGTCGTTCACGAGGCTTTCCACAAGCTCTACCGCGACCACGAGCGGCCCTTTTCCGGCAACGCCGTCAGCACCGCGGTCGCGGCCACCGTGGCGGAGCGGCTCGCCGACACGCCGGCCCGGTTTCGGGCCAACGAACAATCCCGCATCGAGGCGATCATCGACGCCTGGCTCGAACATGAGGCCAAGCGCCCGGCGTTCAGCGTCATCGGCTTGGAGCAGGACGCCGAGTTAACGATGCCGGGCGCACGGTTCTTTCTGCGCATCGACCGCATCGACCAGGACGCAGCCACCGGTGCCCAGATCGTCATTGACTACAAGACCGGCGCCGTTTCGGTCAATCGCCTCCTGGATGAACGCTTGGTGGAGCCGCAACTGCCCATGTACGCGCTGACCGATGAGCGGATCCAGGCTGTCCTCTACGCCCGGGTCGGCGATGAGGAGATCAGGCTGGACGGTTGGGGCGCGGATAGCCTAAGTGCTGGGAGGTCGCCCGAGGGCGGATGGGATCTGCTCCGCGACCGCTGGCGAGAGCAAATCTCGGCGCTGATCGAGGAGTTCCGCAGCGGCAAGGCCGACGTGGCACCCTACCGACCACCACAGACCTGCCGTTACTGCCATCTCCCGAGCCTCTGCCGCGTCAACGCCTTCATGTCGGCGCCATGACCGCCCAGCGTCAGCCCGCCGATGCCGCCGCCCGTGCCGAGGCGCTTCGCCCGGAACGCAGTTGCATCGTCCAGGCCCCGGCCGGTTCCGGCAAGACCTCGCTGCTGGTCAGCCGCTTCGCGGCG
>JAPPIX010000076.1 GCA_028820495.1 Gammaproteobacteria bacterium | reverse complement strand
GGGTCGCGAACCGCGATCACCCGCCAAGGTTGCCGGTTGCCGCCGGATGGCGCCCAGGTGGCCGCTTTCAGCACCCGGCGCAGCGTCGCTTCCGGAATCGGGTCGGGCTTGAGCTTTCGCACTGCTCGGAGGGTGCTTGCCGCATGATGGAAATCGAGCGATTGCATCAAGGTTCTCCCTATGGTGGCGGGCCGTCCTTGGTCCGCTGTCACCATGGGAGATGTGGCGGACGGCGGTTGCCCAGCGGCTTCGCAAGCTACCGCCGCGCCTGGAGCGAGTCAACTCTTGTGCATTTTGCTGCACAATTCCCTAAATTAGCGCCCGCCAAGCCAGCGTCCGCCAAATCAGCATCAGACCCGGGGAGGGAAGCCAGTGGACCTTGAAGAAAACCGGGTTGAGTCTCGGCATTACGCCTTTTTGATGTTTCTGACGTTGCTGAACGTCATGAACTTCGTTGATCGGCAACTGCTTGGCAGCTTCGCCAACTTCATCGTCCCTGACCTCGGCCTCACCAACACCGAGTTCGGCTTGCTGACCGGCCTTTTCTTCATCGTCTTCTACTCGGCTATGGGGCTGTTTATGGGAGCCTTGGCCGACATGGTCAACCGCACCCGGCTGATCGCCGCTGGATTGGCGTTGTGGAGCGCCCTCACCGCGCTGTCCGGCGCGGCCCGGGGCTTTTGGACGCTGGCGGCGCCGCGCATGCTGATCGGCGTGGGGGAGTCCATCATGACACCCACCGCCATGTCGCTGCTGTCGGACCGCTTTCCGGCCAGCAAGCTGGGCTTCGCGTCGGGCTTCTACTACATGGGGGTGCCGATCGGGGTCGGCGCCAGCCTGCTGATCGCGGGCTACTTGGGTCCGGCCATCGGCTGGCGCAACTGCTTCTACGTGCTCGGCGGCATCGGCTTGGCGTTGGCGGGAGCGATGCTCTTCATCAAGGAGACGCCACGCCGTCATTTGGCCGTTGCCGCCGAGACCGCCGTTGCACAGCGGCCGACCTTTCGGCAAATCCTCAAGACGCTGGGCTTCGCGCTGCGTAACTGCCCGGCGCTGACGCTGACCATCGCGGGTGGCATCACTACCCACTTCATTCTTGGCGCTGCCACCTTCGATCAGCTTTGGTACGTGCAGGAACGCGGCTTCGAACGCGCCCAGATTGCCCAATGGACCGGTTGGGTGGGCTTGGTGGGGGGCGTCCTCGGCAACCTCTTTGGGGGGCTTGGCAGCGACCGCTTCCTAGCCCGCACGGGCTTGGGACGGCCGATGTTCCTGTTTTGGATCACCATCGTCTTCGCACCGTTCGGCATCGCCTATCGGCTGGTGGACGGCGACAGCATTTGGTTCTGGATCGGCGTCTTCGTCGGCTTCTTCCAGTTGGGCTGCTTCTACGGGCCGACCTTCTCGACGGTTCAGGAATTGGTGCCGCCCAACATCCGCGCCACGGTGGTGGCCTTCTACATTTTGGTGCTGAACTTCATTGGCCTGGGCGTCGGGATCACTTTGGGCGGCGTCATCATCGATCTCTTGATGGGCCTTGGCGTCGCCGCGCCCTACACGTGGACCCTGCTCGCCTTCACGATCATCTCCCTAGGCGCGGCGCCGCTGTACTACTGGGCCGGACGCAGATACCAATCGGACCGCCAGCGTCTGCTTGAGATGGCCGCCTAGTGCTCTGTCGACCCCAAGACGTTCAATCCTCCAACAGGCTTCGCGCCCTCTCCTTGGCGTCGTCCAGGGTAGCCACGAAGCGGTCTTCAGGCAGGCCGTGAAAGATGTCGAGTGCGAGCAGATGGTCGGCGACGGTTCCCGATAGGCCCATGACGATGACCTCGGTGTTCTCGTCGGCCGCGATGTCGAGCATCTGGTCCACCACCATGGCCGCGCTGTCATCGAGGTAGGCGGTTTCGGAGAAGTCAAAGACCACCACCTCGTGGTCGCGAATGTCGGCGCCGATGGTTTGGACGAGTTTGTTGGACGAAGCGACCGAGAATTGGCCGCGCAGCGACACCAACCCGACCCGGGCGGCGAACGGATCGGCCTGCGGCGAGGTGGTGAGGAAACTGCGATCCAAAAACGGCAGGGAGACCACGTTGTCGAGCTGCAGGCGCTCCAAGTGCCGTGAGCCGACCAGGCCGGCGGCGATGAGGCCGATGGTCACCGCGATCACCAGATCGACGAACACCGTCAGGCCGAGGGTCATCAAGGCGAGCAGCAGGTACACTGGGCGCACCCGGTGAATGCGGGTTAGGAATCGCCAATCGATGATGTCCCAGCCCACCTTGATCATGATGCCCGCCAAAACGGCGTGGGGAACCTGCTCGACGTATTGCCCAAGGCCCAGAACCAGCGCCAACAGGATGCTGGCGCAGAGGATGCCGGAGACCCGCGAACGGCCGCCGCCGCGGATGTTGACCACGGTGCCGACCGGGGCGCCGGCGCCGGGCATGCCGCCGATCAAACCGGAAACCACGTTGCCAATGCCTTGGCCCACCAGCTCCCGATCCGCGTTGTGTTGGCCGCGGGTCAGGGAGTCGGCGATGAGCGAGGTCAGCAGGCTGTCGATTGAGCCGACGAGGGCGAGGATCAAGGCGGGCTGTAGCGCTTGCGTCAGAAAGCTTAGCGAGAGCACCGGCCATTGCAGGCTCGGCAGGCCGGTGGGAACCTCGCCGATGATCGGCGCGCCGCCTGGCCAGAGCAGGCTGACCACGATTCCCGCGATCATCGCGGCTAGGGTTGGGGGTAGGGCCCTGCGCAGTGGCGCTGGCCAAAAAATGCCCGTCAGCAGGGAGACCGTGCCGATCACCAAAGCATCGAGGTTGATGCTGCTCACCAACTCCGGCAGCGCCACCAGAGAACTCGGGACGCTTGAGGCCACCGGGTGGCCTAGGAAGGGCAAGATCTGCACAACGATGATGATGACGCCGATGCCGGACATGAAGCCGGATATCACCGAGTAGGGCGTGTAGGTGATGAAGCGCCCGATGCGCAGCGCCCCGAACAAAATCTGCATCAGCCCGGACATGACGACGATGGTGAGCGCTTCCGCGAGGGTTTCCGCGTGGCTGGAAACGATGACCGCCATGGCGATGGCCATCGGCCCGGTGGGCCCGGATATCTGTGATCGGGTGCCGCCGAACACCGCGGCGAAGAAACCCACCGATATGGCACCGTACAAGCCGGCCATGGGCCCAAGACCCGAGGCGACGCCGAACGCCAGCGCCAGCGGCAGCGCCACCACGGAGGCGGTGATGCCGCCAAAGAGGTCGCCGCGCAGGTTCCGCAGGCTGTAGTTCATTTTCGGTCTGGTGGAGGGGGCTTAAGAGGGTTGTGCCGCACGGCTCTGCGTGCCGCCGTCGTCACACGGCGCCCCGGACATGGGACGAACTGATGCGTATCCAGTAACCGGAAGGTCCGGTGATGTGGAACAGGTCGTGAATGTTGCCGCGTTCGATGTCCGTTGCGTGGACGCCGTCATCGGTGAAATCCCGCCACACTTGGTCCACGTCATCGACCATGAGGTCGAAAGGCGCCTTGGCGCCGTCCTCTATGGGCTGTTCCGCGCGGTTGAGGATAAGGTGGGTGCCGCCCCGCAGTTCCAAGATGGCCATGTCGGCCTTTCTGAGGATGCCGCGCAGGCCGTGGCGAACGAAGAAGTCGTGAGCGGACCTGACGTCTTCGACCGGCATCCGAACGTGGCCGATGGCGAAGACGGGACGTTCGTGGTCGGCCAAAGCGCCCGTCTTGCCGCTGTCGTCAGCCGCGGCGCGGGGACCGCGCATGAAGGCCAGCGCTTCGGCCCGCGAATCGAGCACCGAGATCACCTTGCTGAAGCCACTGATGGTGAACACGTCGGCGATCACCGGCGTCATCGAGCACAGGGCAAACCGCGCGCCGCGTTGGCGCAGGGCCTTGGCGACGATCAAAACCGCTCGCAAGCCGGCACTGCTCATGTAGCTGATGTCTTGGAAGTCGGCGACCACGGCGCTTTGCTGATCGTCAATCGCCGCGGTCAACGATTGTTGGAAATCGTGGGCGTTGGCGCTGTCGATTCGACCGTGCGGCTTGAGAATCAGGACGCCTTCCTGTTGTTCGCTGTGGATGTCCATAGGGTTCCTTTTTTAGAATAGCCGCAGGCGCTTTTCAGATTAGCCGCAGGCGCTTTTCGGATCAGCCGCAGGCGCTTATCGGCTCGGTGGCCCTCCAACGTCGCTGCCGCTTAAGGCGTCAACATCGTCCTGATCCGGCATGAGAACGAATTCCGGATAGGCTTCGATGCCCAGCTCGGCGGCGTCCTGACCAAGGTCTTCAACCTCAGCGGAAACCCGGGCGCCAATCATCCTGTCCAGCGCCGCCCAGACCGCGATGCTAACACCGAAAGTGAAGGCGCCGATGGCCAGGACTCCGGTCAGTTGCGCCACGAAGTCACCTCCCGAGGCGATGCAGACCGCCAACGTGCCCCAGATCCCGGCGAACAGGTGGGCGGGGACCGCGCCTACCACGTCATCCAGCTTGAGGAACTCCAGGAACCTGAGGCCGGCGGAGCAGACAATGCCGCCGATGCCGCCGATGATGACTGCCCAATAGTGATCGGTCATGTCCGGGCCTGCCGTTATGGATACCAGCCCGGCGATGGCCCCATTGAGCACGACGAGGATATCGACCCGGCCAAAGAGTGGCCTTGATACCGCCATCGCGGTGACTACTCCTGCCGCCGCGGCGAGGTTCGTGTTGACGATGACGTTGCTCATGGCTACCGCATCCAAGGCCCCGGCCAAGGCCAGTTGGGAGCCGCCGTTGAAGCCGAACCAGCCCAGCCAAAGAATCAGCACGCCAAGCGTGACCGAGGGCACGTTGGAGGGCGGCGTCGCCTTCACGCTCCCATCGGGCCGAAACTTGCCGCGCCGCGAGCCGACGATCAGGATGCCAGCTAGAGCGGCCCAGCCGCCGGTGGAGTGGACGATGGTGGAGCCGGCGAAGTCCTTGAAGCCCATTTGATCGAGCCACCCGCCACCCCAAGTCCAGGCACCGACGATGGGATAGATGATGCCGGTCAGCAACGCGGTGAAGGCCAGAAAGGACCACAGCTTGACCCGCTCGGCCAACGCGCCGGACACCACCGAGGCGGCGGTGGCGACGAAGACCATCTGAAAGAACCAGTCGGCGCGGGTGGCGTAGCCGTTTTCAATGACCGCGGCCGTGGCCCCTTCATCGCCACCCAGCAGCGCCACCTCGCTGGGCGCGGACCCCAGCAGCAGGCTCGCGGACCCCATCCAGGCACCGACATCGACGTACATAAGGTTGTAGCCGATCAAGTAGTAGGTGAGGCCGGCTATCGAGTACAGGCCGATGTTCTTCATGCAGATCACGGAGGCGTTCTTGGTGCGCACCGAACCCGCTTCGAGCATGGTGAAACCGGCGCACATCCACATCACCAGCGCGCCCCAAACCAGGAACGAGAAGGTGTTGGCAACGAATTGCGCCTCCTCGCCCAAGCTGGCCTCGGCATTGGGGGCGCCCGCCCATGCGACCAAAGCCGCCAGTGCCGCGACGCCCAGCGCAATGCGACTGGGACTCTGGTTGAGCGAATCTACTGGCAGGCCTTCCCTTCCATTGGCCATGGCTCTCCCCCTGTCTGGATCGATTGTTGGATGGCTTCTTCCGCAATTTCCCTCAAGGGGAAATTAGGCATTGTTGTTCACCGCAGGTCAAGGCGTGCGCCAAAGGCGCACGTTCGAGTTGCTTCGCAACTCGGCGCAGGTACTTAAGGCCAAAGTTCGATTGGGATTTCGTGTGCGCGAAACTCCGCGCCTGTTGAGCTAGCCTTGCCAATTTGTTACTGTGCAATCCCATCTTGGACGTTGCCCGCATCAGCCGGGGTTGCGGCGCTGTTGGGAGCCTTGGCGAGTGGGGCGGGTCCTGTCAATTGATGGAGCCTGCAAGCTTGGCCAACTCGAACAGGTCGCCGGCACCGGAACCAGCCCGCTTGGCCCGAGCGGGCCGGTCGGGGGGCAGCCCGTGACCCGCTTCGTGTTCGTGACGGGAGGCGTAGTCTCCTCCTTGGGCAAGGGCATCCTCACCGCCTCCTTGGCGTCGGTTCTCGAAGCCCGCCAACTCAAGGTCGATGTGCTCAAGATGGATCCCTACATCAATGTGGATCCCGGCACCATGAGCCCGTTTCAGCATGGCGAGGTGTTCGTGACCGCCGACGGGGCCGAGACCGACCTCGATCTCGGTCACTACGAACGCTTCACCCGCGTGCGCATGTCCAGGCGCAACAACTTCACCACCGGCAGCATCTACGCCGAGGTCATCAGGCGCGAGCGGCGCGGCGACTATCTTGGCGGCACGGTGCAGGTCATTCCGCACATCACCGACGAGATCAAACGGCGCATTCTGCTCGTTGGCGAGGGCGCGGACGTGGTCATCGTCGAGACCGGGGGCACCGTGGGCGACATCGAGTCGCAGCCCTTCCTGGAGGCCATTCGCCAATTGCGCCTCGAAATCGGCGTGGGGCGCACGCTCTACATCCATTTGACGTTGGTGCCCTATTTGAACGCCGCCAGCGAGATCAAGACCAAGCCCACCCAGCACTCCGTGAAGGAGCTGCGTTCCATCGGGCTGCAGCCGGACATTCTGGTTTGCCGCTCGGATCACGAACTGCCTGCTGCGGCGCGCGCCAAGATCGCGCTGTTCTCCAACGTGGAGGAGCGGGCGGTGGTCTCCATCGTCAACGCCGAGACCATCTACCAAGTGCCTGCGGTGCTGAACGAGCAGGGCGTTGACGACTACGTGGTGGAGCGCTTTGGGCTCAATTGCGATGCGGCCGACCTGTCGAGTTGGAAGGCGGTGGTGCAGGCGGAGCTCAATCCGGAAGGGGAAGTCCGCATCGCCATCGTTGGCAAGTACCTTGAATTGCTCGATGCCTACAAGTCCTTGATCGAAGCCGTCAATCATGCCGGCATCAAGTACCGGGTGCACCCGGTCATCGATTTCGTTGATGCGGAGGAGTTGGAGCGCGACGGTGTCGGGCGGCTGGCGGCGGCGAACGCCATCTTGGTGCCCGGCGGCTTTGGCGAGCGCGGTTTTGAAGGCAAGATTCTGGCCGCAGGCTACGCCCGCAGGAACCAGGTGCCTTATCTGGGCATCTGCTATGGCCTGCACGCTGCGGTGATCGACTACGCCCGCGATGTCGGGGGCTTAAGCGGCGCTCATTCGACGGAGATCGAAGGCGACACGCCCCATCCGGTGATTGGCTTGATCACCGAATGGACGGACCGGGAAGGCCACATCGAGCAGCGCGGCGCCGATGAGGACCTTGGTGGCACCATGCGCTTGGGAGAGCAGGCCTGCCGCCTCGACCCCGAGTCCTTGGCGGCGCGGACTTACAATTGCACGGTAGTACATGAGCGCCACCGTCACCGCTACGAGGTCAACAACCGCTACATGGCACAACTGGAGCGGCTGGGCCTGCGGGTTGCCGGGCGCTCCGAGGACGGCGAACTGGTGGAAATGATTGAGATCGATGGCCATCCTTGGTTCCTCGCCTGTCAGTTCCATCCGGAATTCACATCATCGCCCAGAGGGGGGCACCCGTTGTTCAACGGGTTCATAGGGGCAGCCTTGGAGCAGGCGTCGGCACCGCCTGCGCTTCTGAAAGACGGCACGGGCTGATGCGCCTTTGCGGGTTCGAGGCCGGGCTGGATGCGCCCCTGTTTCTCATTGCCGGTCCGTGCGTCATTGAGAGCGAGGCGTTGGCCCTGTCCACCGCCGAGACGCTCAAGGGCATCGCCGAGGCCTTGGACGTGCCGTTCATCTACAAGAGTTCCTTCGACAAGGCCAACCGCTCCTCCCATGAGAGCTATCGCGGCCCCGGCCTCCACGAGGGCCTCAAGGTGCTGGAGCGGCTGCGACGGGAGGTCGGCGTCCCGGTGCTGACCGACGTGCATGAGAACACGCCGCTCGACGAGGTGGCGGAAGTGGTCTCGGTGCTGCAGACACCGGCCTTTCTCTGCCGGCAGACCGACTTCATCGCCCGGGTGGCGGCTTGCGGAAAGCCGGTCAACATCAAGAAGGGCCAATTTCTGGCCCCGGCGGACATGCGCAATGTCGTTGCCAAGGCCCGCGCTCAAGGCAACGAGCGCATCATGGTCTGCGAACGGGGCGCGAGCTTCGGCTACAACAACTTGGTCAGCGACATGCGCGCCTTGGCCGTCATGCGCGAAACCGGCTGCCCCGTGGTGTTCGACGCCACCCATTCGGTGCAGATGCCCGGCGCCCTCGGCAGCGCCTCGGGCGGCCAGCGCCACATGGTGCCGGTGCTGGCCCGGGCGGCGGTGGGAGCCGGTGTCGCGGGGTTGTTCATGGAAACCCATCCGGATCCGGACCAAGCGCTTTCCGACGGCCCCAACGCCTGGCCGCTGGGGCTGATGAAGGCGTTGCTCACCGGCCTCAAGGCCATCGACGATGCGGTCAAGGGCGGCACCCTGCTTGAAACCCAAGTGGAGACGGTGGCATGACCCGAATCGTCGCCGTTAAGGGGCGGGAAGTGCTCGACTCCCGGGGCAATCCCACAGTGGAGGCGGAGGTGCGCACCGAGGGCGGCGGCGTCGGACGCGCCATCACGCCATCGGGTGCCTCCACGGGCTCAAGGGAAGCCCTTGAGCTCAGGGATGCGGACGCCGCCCGCTATCTCGGCCGCGGCGTGCTGCGGGCGGTTGCTGGCATTGGGGAACGGATCTCGCCCGCGGTGGCCGGCATGGAAGCCGAGGCGCAGCAGGCGCTTGATGACCGGCTGCGCGAACTCGACGGCACCGCCAACAAATCCGCGCTCGGCGCCAATGCGCTTCTGGCGGTGTCCTTGGCCGCCGCCAAGGCGGCCGCCCAGGATCGTGGCCGCCCCCTGTACGCCCACATCAACGAGTTGGCCGGCAGCCCCCGGATGCGGCTGCCGACGCCGATGATGAACATTCTTAACGGCGGCGCCCACGCCAACAACAACGTGGACATCCAGGAGTTCATGGTGCTGCCCGTGTCGCAGTCCCGATTTTCCGAAGCGTTGCGCTGTGGCGTGGAGGTCTTCCACCACTTGAAGGCCGTCTTGGGGGAACGCGGCCTGACCACGGCGGTTGGCGACGAAGGCGGCTTTGCCCCGGACCTCGCTTCCAACGCTGAAGCCCTTGAGGCGATTATCGAGGCCGTGCGCAGAGCGGGTTATGAACCGGGCCGAGACCTAGTGCTCGGCTTGGACTGCGCCGCATCGGAGTTTTACGACGACGGGCTCTATGCGCTGGCCAGTGAGAACGCCCGCTACGACAGTGCTGGCTTCACCGGCTATCTGGCGGAATTGGCGGCTCGTTATCCGATCGCCTCCATCGAAGACGGCATGGACGAGAACGATTGGGCCGGATGGCGCTCACTCACCGAAGCGCTTGGTGAGCGGGTGCAGTTGGTCGGCGACGATCTGTTCGTCACCGACACGTCCCTGCTCCGGCGCGGCATTGAGAGCGGCGTCGCCAACGCAGTGCTCATCAAGCTCAATCAGATTGGCACCCTCTCGGAAACCCTGGATGCCATCCGCATGGCCCGGGAGGCGGGCTACGGCGTGGTTGTCTCGCACCGTTCGGGGGAGACCGAGGACGTGACCATCGCCGACCTCGCGGTCGGTGCCGGGGCGGGCCAGATCAAGACCGGCTCCCTGTGCCGCTCCGATCGGGTGGCCAAGTACAACCAGCTGTTGCGCATTGAGGAAGCGCTTGGTGGCGATGCGCTGTACTTGGGCAGGGCGGAGGTTCGCAACGCATGAGGACGGTCGCTGCGATGCTGTTCCTGCTGCTGCTTGGCTTGCAGTACCAATCCTGGTTTGGTGACAGCGGCTATCTCAAGGCGTCGGCGCTGAAAGCCCAGTTGGAGGCCGAGGAGCGCCGCGCCGAGCTGCAGAAGCAACGCAACCGTCTGCTGCGAGGGGAGGTGATGGCGTTGACCGGGAGCGATGCGGCGGTGGAGGCTCGGGCGCGCACGGATCTGGGCATGATCAAGGATGGCGAAGTCTTCTACATCATCACCGACGAACCGCAATGAGACGGGCTGTGGTGAAAGGCTACGACTTGGACGGCATCGGCATGACGTCGGCGCGCAGCCGGGCGCGGCTGGTCGATCAACTGGAGCGTAGCGGCATTGTCCATCAGGGTGTGCTCGAAGCCTTCGCCGCGGTGCCCCGCCACATCTTCGTTGAAGAGGCGATCGCCCATCGAGCCTATCAAGACGAGGCTTTGCCCATTGGCCATGGCCAGAGCATTTCGCGGCCCTTCACTGTGGCAGCAATGACTGCGGCGTTGCTTGAGACACCCAAGGACAGCGTGCTGGAAGTCGGTACCGGGTCGGGGTTCCAGACGGCCTTGCTGGCGCAGCTATGCGGTCAGGTGTTCACCGTCGAGCGCATCAAGCCGCTGCTGGATCAGGCGAGGCGCCGCTTTGAGGCATTGAAGACTCACAACGTTTCCTCCAAATTGGGCGATGGCTACAACGGCTGGGCTGAGCAAGGCCCGTTTTCCGGGATTCTGGTCACCGCTGCGCCGCGCGCAGTGCCCCAAATGCTGCTTGAGCAACTCGACATCGGCGGCCGCATGGTGGTTCCGGTGGGCGGCGACGGGGGCCAACGGTTGAAGGTCATCGACCGCACTGAGCAGGGCTATGGAGAGCGGGAGGTGCCCGGGGTGCGCTTCGTGCCCTTGGTCAAGGGTCTGCGGACCTGATTGGCATCTTCCCGCCATGCGCAGCCAGCCGACAGGGAGACGGGATACAACCCAACAAGCGCCATCGGCAGGTCGCGAGCGTCGCCCTTGGGCTGGCTTGTTCGTCCGCGGTCTTGCCATGGGCGCAGTTGAAGTGGTCCCTGGCGTTTCCGGGGGAACAATCGCTTTCGTTACCGGCATTTACCGGGAACTGGTGGCGAGCTTGGCGTCCTTCGGGCCTGCCACCATCGGTTGGTGCCTGACCGATCCCAAGCGCTTTTGGCGGCACCACAACCTGGGGTTTCTTGCCTGCTTGGGGGCTGGCATGGTGGTCAGCTTGTTGGTTTTCGCGCAGTTGGTCAGTTATTGGCTGGCCAGTGCGCCGACCTTGGTTTGGGGATTTTTCTTCGGCCTGATCCTCTATTCGGCCATCGACATTGGCCGCGTTCGGCCGCTCCGGCAATTGGTGCCTTTTGGCGTCGTCGGCGGCCTTTGCGGCGCCGCGGCGGGCTGGACCCCGCCCTTTGGCACCGAACCGGGACCGCTGGCCTATTTGGCCGGCGGCGCCTTGGCAGTGGGCGCTTGGCTGCTGCCTGCGGTTTCCGGCAGCTTCGTGCTGCTGCTGCTGGGCTTGTACGCTTCGGTGCTGGCTGCACTTGCCGATTTCGATTGGTCGGTGCTGGCCATCTTCGCGCTTGGTTGCGCGCTTGGCGCAGCCTTGTTTTCACGGCTCTTTCACTGGTTGCTGGCGTGGCGCTTCGAGGCGGTCATGAGCTTTCTGACCGGCTTGATGGCGGGTGGCATGCTGCGGCTTTGGCCTTGGCGCCATGAGGGTGCGCTGCTGACCCCAGCGGAATGGGGACGGGCCACGGGGGCGGGGGATGGCGACGTGGGGCTGATCGTCGCCATGATGTGTCTCGGCGCTGGCAGCTTGTGGCTGCTCACCCGGTTGCGACCGACTGCGGGATGAGCCATGGGTTGCGGACCTGTCATTCGTCTTGGCGCGTTGTGCTTGCTGATTGGCGCGGCGTTTTTGCTCGCTGGCTGCGCCACCCAAGGCCGCGTCACGGTTGCCGAGCGCTCCCCGGGCGCGGGTGACCGCGCCCCTGCGGCCAAGACCGCTCCGCGGCAGGCCGTGCACACGGTCAAGCGCGGCGACACCCTCTATTCGATCAGCCGTTCAACGGGAGTGTCGGTGCGTACCTTGGCCCGATTGAACGGGCTGCGGCCACCCTACCGCATTTATCCCGGCCAGAAGCTCCGCTTGAGCGGACGAGTGGTGGCTGCAAGGTCGGCGCCACGCCGTTCGCAGGCACAGCCGAAGCCATCGGCCAACCGTGCGCCGACCAGCCAAGCGGGTGGTGTGATGTGGCGCTGGCCAACGTCAGGCCGAGTGGTCAACGAATACGGCGGCACCAACAAGGGCTTGGACTTTTCCGTGCAGCCCGGCACCCAAGTCTTGAGCGCTGCCGATGGCGAAGTGGTTTACGCCGGTGCGGGCTTGGCCGGATTCGAGCGTTTGGTCATCGTGCGCCACAACGCCGAGTACCTGTCCGCCTACAGCATCAACCAACCCATCATCGTCAAGGAGAAGCAGCGCATCAAGGGTGGTCAGCCCATCGCCGCCATCAACGGCGGCGGCCGTGCCGCCCAAGCGCTGCATTTTGAGATCCGCAGGAACGGCAAGCCGATCAGCCCGCGTTCCGTTTTGAAGTAGGCAAGCCTACTCTTCGAGCAAGCCTACTCTTCGAGTAGGTGGCGCTTGTCCTTGATCTCGCGCCAATCGTCGGCATCCGGTGGCGGATCCTGCTGCTCGGTGATGTTGGGCCAGCTTTCCGCCAAGCGTTGATTGAGCTCAAGGAAGTCCTGCTGATTCTCGGGCAGTTCGTCTTCGGAATAAATGGCTTCGACCGGGCATTCCGGTTCGCAAAGGGCGCAGTCGATGCACTCATCGGGATGAATGACCAACATGTTCGGCCCCTCGTAGAAGCAATCGACCGGGCACACCTCCACGCAGTCGGTCAATTTGCACTTGATGCAGGCTTCGCCCACCACAAAGGTCATGGACCGCTCCTCGAAAATCAAAAGCGCGCTAGTTTAAGGGAATTGTCGGCGCGACTCCATGTTGCTTTGGCCGTCGAGGGACTTGCGCTGTAGGGTTTTTTGTCGAGCCAACGGGCGGCAATGGCCGAT
>JAPPIX010000396.1:4215-12997 GCA_028820495.1 Gammaproteobacteria bacterium | reverse complement strand
GTTGGGGCACTCGGCTGGCCCTTTCCCAACAGGTGGTCGATGCGCCGGAGCAGGCATCGAGCACCTTCCAGTTTTGGCGCGACCTAGCGGTTCGGTTTGGCTTCGGCAACGAGTTCCCCTGGGCGACCCTACAGGACATGCTCGACTACCGGCTGTCGCGCTCGGGGCGCACCTTTGCGGAGTTTGAGCAAGCGGGCTACATGGAGATGCCGCCGCCGGAGTTCCACAAGTACCGAAGAACCGGCTTCGCGACGCCCAGTGGCAAGGTGGAACTCTACTCCAGCGTGTTGGACGACCTGGGCTTCGACCCGCTGCCCTATTACCGGGAAGGGCCTGCGCCCAACGAGGAATACCCGTATCGAGTGTTCACCGGCGTTCGGGAGGATGCGTTCTTCCAGACCGGCCAGCGCAACATCGAGGTGCTGCGCCAGCGGTCGCCCATTCCCAAGATCTTCCTGCATCCCGAGGACGCCAACCGTGAAGCGCTGGAGGACGGCGATTGGGTCCGGCTCGATACCGCCACCGGCCAGGTCACCGCCGAGCTGTCCGTGCAGCCGAGCATGAAGGAAGGGCACTTGCGCGTGCCCCACGGCTGGTGGTACCCGGAACTCCGGGGCCAGGACAACCTCGCTGGCGCCTTCATTTCAAGCGACGCCGTGCTCTGCTCGGACGACGACGAATTCCTGGATGCGGAACAAGGCGTCCCCCACTTCAAGGGCTTCCCCGGCCGCATCAGCAAAGCGGAGCGGCCGCCATCCCTCGCGTCATTGTAGCTTCGGGCGAGATCCCCGGAGCGAGGGCGTCCCGCCCTCGATTTGAATCAGGGAGGTTCCATGAAAGCTCCAAAAACCCCCTCGAGACGCTATCCTCTTTGTTGCGCCAGTTGATCGAGCAAGTGCGGGATCAAGCCGCTTCGCGGGGACGGATCATGCGCAGCGCTTCGCCCTTGTCCCGCTCCTCGATCTCCAATTCGTAGCGGATTTGAAGATTCATCCAGCTACGGGCATCGGTGTTGAAGTACCGAGCTAAACGCAAGGCGGTCTCAGCCGTGATTCCTCGGCGGCGGCGCACGATTTCATCGATTCGCGCCGGTGTCACGCCGAGCGCCTTCGCCAGCGCGGTCGCGGACAGGCCAAGGGGTTCCATGAAGTCGTGCTTTAGCACCTCGCCGGGGTGAACTGGGTCCAGACGCGTCATGGTTCTTTCTCCTGGGTCAGGTTCAATGGTAGCCGACTTGCCTACAGCATCCCTATGGCTTCATAGTGGATTCGCCTTGAAACGAGTGTAGAACCATGCCCAACCTCTCGATCAAGACCGTGCCGGAGCCCGTGGTCGAAAAGCTGCGCCAGAACGCTGCCGCCAACAATCGCTCACTGCAGGACGAATTGATGGCTCTCGTGTGCCGGGCTGCCAAGGAATCGGCACCAACGCAAGTCGAATCCGGATGGATGACCATCGAGCAGATGCGGGCCGAGAGTGAGATCGCCTATCCCGAGCCCATCACCACCGGCCCCCTTGCCGTTGACATCATTCGCCGGGAGCGCGATGCCAAGTCAGCCAACTCATAGGTCTAAAGACCGAGGAACACCGTCACCGCGTGGCTCAGGTCTTCAAGGTGGGCATCTTCGAGTCTTCCCACAAAATTGCCAAGATTCCTACGTGGCACGGTTGAGACCTTATCCACTTCAATGTACGAATACTTGCTGAGTCCGTTGAGAGTGCTTGGCACGACCAAGGGCCGCAATCCTGGCTTCTCTGATGGATGGGATGTCAAGACACAAATTGTGACCGACTCGGTCCCGCCGTATCGATCATTTTGCAAAATCACAGCAGGACGTGGCTTTCTTGCATACGGCGCACCGCCGGACACCGTCCAAATTTCGCCGCGTTTCATTCATCGTCCCAATCGGTGATCGCATCGATGAAGGCTTGGTCTTCAGCCTCCCAAGGGCTATTGGCGATGGCTTTGGCGATCTCCTGAGCTCTGGCATCAAAGAACGCCTTCGTGGCTTGGGCGTCCGGGTCGTCTGTGGATATGGCTTCTGGCAGATAGTTAATGATCTGGGTGGTTTGAACACTGAGAAATACGATTCGCTGAATGGACGCTATCAGGTCGTGCGGGTCGTCGAACCAAGCGTTGGGGTCGTTAACGATGCCGCTATGCTTGTCTTTGGTGACGCGGTAGCGATCAATGAACCACTCAAGAGGAGTGCGGCCATTGACGACGTATCCGTGCGCTTCTGGGGGAATGCCGGTCAGCCGAACGTGTTCGTTGACGACAAGAACGGAACGGGCTTGATCGCCAAACCGCATCGCCTTATCGGTTAGCCGCAAGTGTTCCGGTCCGGGAGCGCCGGCGCTCGAACATTCCACCCCCAATGGGAATTGTCGGCAGGTTTCATAACCCAAGTGCAATTCGGCGAGTCTTTCCCCGGCACGGGCAAAGGCTTTGAAGTCTGGCGCAAACGGGATGCGCGGCAGTTCCTTGGTCAGATTGTTGGCAAAACGAATCCGATAGGCCATTGCATGCAGGATGCCGTAGATGTAGTCGAAGATGGCGTCCTTGGTGATGTCATTGGTGCCGTAGTGGGCGCGGAAGGTGTGCAGGGCAGAGTCGCTCACGTTGTCGATGCGCACTAGGTCGGGCGCTTTGCCGAGCAGGTCAGCTTGAGCCTCGTTTCTGTGCTCGAAACGGTATCGCGGAAAGCACTGGCCTTTGGAAATGAGTTCAAGATCCGGCATCGTATCGACCATCAGTGCCGAGAAAGGCTTGGTGGAGCCAACGCCGGGGACGCAGATCGCTCGGTTTTCGGTGTTCGAGCTCGGGAAAATAAGGTCTTGCTGATACTTTCTGTTGACCAAAGTGTAGTCAACGTAGCAATGCTGCTTGACGAAAGGACGGTATTGAGTCACCCAAACTCTGTGCGGCGAGAATGACACCGCTTTGCGCCGCTTTAGATTGTCCTTTAGCGCTTGGTCCCACCGAACGTGGGCCTGATGCGGTCGAATGACGTCATCTACTCGATACCCTGGGCGCTCTTCAGCTACTTTCAGGGCGCCCTTGTAATCTTTGGTCACGAGACGACCGTTTTCTGCACAAGCTGCCCGGGAAAAGTTGTAAAGATAGGCATCACGACTGGTCTTGTAGCCATTGCTGTAGAGGCTGAACACCGCTTCGTCGCTCTTGCCAGCCTTCGCCTCCTTGGATCCCATCGGATAAAGCCCCTGAAAGTCCTCGTTGCGCTGATCGATCCAATCGTAGTGCCGGTTGGGCTGAATCTCCTGCCAATCCGAGATGCCGTCTATTCCGCCCCAATCACGCAGGTGCTTGAGCTTTTCCTCCCGCTTGAGGTAGTCCCCAACGTCCCGATAGAGAATTCGGCAACCCTTGCGTTTGGCCTTGGGGTTGCGCACCAAAAGGGTGATGGCCACCGGAGCCCGGGAGCCTTGGCCGAAGGCATTGTCACCTTCGGCCCGGCGACGCTCTCCCGAAGTCCGTGCGTTGCCGCGCAGGTTCAACACCCAAATCGAGGTGAACTCCTCCACCAGACAAGCCCTAACGCCGGAATCCACATTGCCGTCAATCCAGGAGCCGTTGGTAACGAAAGCAACCACGCCTTGCTCGCCGATGCGATCCGATGCCCAGCGAATGGCCATCTTGTAGGTGTCGTAGAGGCTGTTTTTCAGCGTTGCCGTCGAGCGGGCGGCATAGGTTTCCCCAACGCGCCCCTCCAATTGGGGATAGGCCACGTTGGGGTTGTCGTCCGCAGAGCTCTCCTGCCCCGTTGACCAAGGCGGATTTCCCACGATGACCTGAATGGGCAGCTTCTGCTGGCGTTCGGCGCGTTCGCTGTTGTCCGGCAGCCACTCCTTGGGGAATCCGGTACGCTCGGTGTGCAGGTTGAAGGTGTCGGTCAGCACGATACCGCCGAAGGGTTCGTAGGCGCCCGTCAGGCCCGCTCGGCCGTGAAAGGCTTCCTCTACGTGAACGGCGGCGATGTAGTAGGCAAGCAGCACCAGTTCATTGGCATGCAGTTCTTCGCGGTACTTGCGATGCAGGTCCTCGTCGCGAATCAATGCGGATTGCAGCAGGCGGACGAGGAAGATGCCCGTGCCGGTGAATGGATCGAGCACATGGATGCCCTCATCACTTAGGCCGCGGCCAAATTCGCTGCGCAGGGCGTGGTCCGCGCTGTGCAAAATGAAGTCAACCACTTCGACCGGCGTATAGACAATGCCAAGGCGATCCGCGTCCTTCTTTAACGCTGTGGCGAAGAACTTTTGATAGAGCTCCATCAATACGCTTTGCCGGGCCTGGGCATTGTCCAATCCCCGCGCCCGCAGGCGGACGCTCTCGTAGAATCCCTCAAGGTCGCGCACTTCGTTTTCCAACCCGAATTCGCCGAAATCCCGACGCAGGGAATCGAGTGCCCTGGCGACGGGGTTGCCCGCCGCGAAGTCGTAGCCTTCAAACAGGGCCTCGAACACGGGCTGCGTCAATATGTGCTGCGCCATCATGTCGATGGCGGTGCCAGTGGTGATGGATTGGTTGATTGAGACCCGCAATTCTTGATGGAACGCCTGGAACCACTCCCGAAGCGTTTCGTTTTCGGAGTTGTTGAGCAGGTTGCCGATGCGAAGCACCAAGCGCCCGAAGATGGCGGCCACATCCTCGGCCCAGCTTTCCCAATAGCGGCGGTCCCCACACTTATCGACGATCTTGGCGTAGGTCGCGCCTGGGGGCAGGTCTAGTGGGGCGAAGGGAAGCACCGGTTGATCATGGGGCTGTAGACCTTCCCCAGATAGATCGTCGCGGCTCGGACCGCTAAAGATGAGCCGATTGGTGGGCGTGGTGTTCAGGTCGATTTGGTTGATCTCGGCATCAAGCCGGTCGTCGTGGGAGCGAAGCGCCTGAAGCGCGCTCCATACCACATCGAACTCCCTACCGGAGTCTAGAACGTTGGCGGGGTCGCGGCCTGCAGGGACGGCCACGGGAAGTAGGATGTACCCATGGGTCTTACCTTCGGATTTGCGCATGACCCTGCCCACGGCCTGCACAATATCGACCATGCTCTTGCGTTCGGTCATAAACAACACGGCGTCCAGGGCCGGCACGTCTATGCCTTCCGAGAGGCAGCGGGCGTTTGACAGAATGCGGCACGTGCCGTCGCCCGAACCCTTGAGCCACTCAATGCGCGCCTTGCGGTCGAGCGCGTTGTGCTGGCCGTCCACGTGTTGGGTTTCGCAAAGCAGAGCATTTGCGCGCTCCGCTTCCGGCAGCAGGACCGCCGCCTGTTCGATTAGGCCACCCCAGTGCGTCGCCAATCGCTTGGACGAGGCAATGGTGTTGGTGAAGGCAATGGCGCGACTCAGCGGTTCTGCGGAGGCATCCTCCGGTAGTCGGTTCTCGGGGTTTTGCAACGCCCGCCAGCAACCGACGATCTTGGCGGCGTCGGTCAAGTTGATAGTGCCCCCGCTGGTGGCCAAGTGAGACTGCAAGGCCGCGTCCACATGGGTTTCGGACAGGGCAAACACCACGACCTTGTAGTCAGACAGCAAGCCTTGATCCACCGCCTTGGAAAACGGCAGGCGATGGAACTCCGGCCCATAGACGCCCTCATCGTCCATGGAAAAGACATCGATGTCGTGATGCGCCGCCTTGCTTTTCGCGCTTGGGGTGTAGAGCCGCGGCGTTGCAGTCATGTACAAGCGCTTGTTGGCCTGAATGCGCGCCCCGTCATGGACCAGAACGAAGGGCGACGTCTGGTCTTCGCCAGGGCGTTCTATGCCGGTGGTGCGGTGCGCTTCATCGCACAGGATCAGATCGAAGGCGGGCGCATTGGCAAGTGCTTGCGCTCGCTCTATCAAAGGGAGGGATTGATACGTGGAGAACGCCACAGTCATTGCCTCCGAAGCGGTCGCCACGAGAGCAGCGGCAATGGCGCCGGGTTGGGTGGTGACCGGTATTTCGAGTTCTTCTAGGGGAATGTCCTCGTCGTCGCGGCCAGCTCGGGTGTCGGAACAGATGCCGATGTAGCGATGCCGGAATTGACGTTGCCCCGCCCACTCCCGCATGGACTGCTGAAGCAGCGAGATTGAGGGCACCAAGTAGAGCACCCGCCCGCCAACGCCCGCCATCCGCTCAGCGATGCGCAGTGCGGTGAAGGTCTTGCCAGTGCCGCAAGCCATGATGAGCTTGCCCCGGTCGTGCTCCGCAAAGCCCTGCATCACCTCGTCAAAGGCCCGCTTCTGATGCGGGCGCAACCGGAAATTGCCGGGGCGGAATCGGAGGGCTTCGGGAGCCTCGCGGGTCAGGTCCGGCCAGTCGCATTGGGCGCTGGCCAGATCGTCGAAACGCAGAATCTTGCACTCGGGCTGTAGCCCTAAAATGATCTTGCGGGCGTTGGTACCCCAGCCCGCACCCGTATCGACCAGCAATCGAGCACTGAATGGCGCCCGCGCCGATGCGGAGACAAAGGAATCGATATGCGATTTGGCAAGATGGGTGCCCGGCGCGTAGCACTTGCATTGAATGGCGCAGTAGCCGCCTGAGCGTTCCTCGGCCACTAAGTCGATGCCGATGTCCGACCCATCGAATTCCGTGCGAGTGGCTGCCCACTCGGTCCAGGTTAGGACACGAGTGAACCGTTCTTGGTAGATCGGGTCCTCTGAGAAGTAGGTTTGCACCAGCCGCTCGAACAGCCGCCCCTTCTCCGCCTCCGAGCTGGCGATGGACCGTAGCTGATCCAAGGTTTGTTGGAAGGAATTGCTCAAGAATGCCGCCCTAGTGTTCTTTGGTGGATCATTTTGACATGACTTTGATTTTCATGAGTTGCGGACCGCCGGAGCACGTTGCGCCACTTGATTCGGCAGGCGCGGGATCAAGCCGCTTCGCGGGGACGGATCACGCGCAGCGCTTAGCCAGCGCGGTCGCGGACAGGTCAAAGGGCTCCACACAATCATGCCTGAGCGCCTTGCTGGGGTGAACTGGGTCCAGGCACTTCATGGTCTTATCTTTTCAGGTGAGTTCAAATGGTAATCCAAGCTCTCCACGTTGTGGGCGTCTCCGGCCGAATAGCTGAAGCAGAGCCGCGTTGACGCACAGGGGTGTCGGAACTACGCTGCCGATTGGGTGACTGAGTGTGTGGGACATAGCAGATGTCGACGAACGTTGCTATCGATGAAGGGCTTCTGGCCAAGGCCTTGGAAGTCGGGGGTGAGAAAACAAGGGAGGCGACGGTCAACAAAGCGTTGCGCGAGTTTGTCGCTCACCGGGAGCAACGGAATCTGCTTGAGCTGTTTGGCGCATTGGACTGGGACGAAGATTTCGACTGCAAACGCGAACGCACTCGAAGCTAAGGAATTCCAAAGGCATCTACGCCGCCAGCCCTTGGGCGGTGACCCATTGCCAAGTCTCGTCGAGCGCCTTGGTGAACTTCGTGAACAGCTCGTCCACCTGGGCGTCGGTGATGATCAACGGCGGGCACATCGCCATGGTGTCGCCGAGGTTGCGCAGGATCAGGCCGTGGGCTTCGCAGCGGGCGTTGCAATGAGCGCCGACGCCGGCTGATGGCGGATAGGGGGTGCGGGTGTCCTTGTCGGCCATCAGTTCCGCCGCGCCGAGCAGGCCGCGGCCCCGGGTGTTGCCGACCAGCGGATGCTCCTCCAGAGCGGCCAAGCGCTCCTGGAATGCCACGCCCACCTTGGCCGCATGGCCGAAGATGTCGCGTTCCTCCATCAGCTCCAGGTTGCGCAGCGCCACCGCGGCGCAGACCGGGTGCCCGGAGTAGGTGAAGCCGTGGCCGAAGATGCCGGTCTGCCCACTCGCTTCGATGAAGGGTTCGTACATGAACTCCGGGATCAGCACCGCCGACAGCGGCAGGTAGGCGGAACTGACCGCCTTGGCCACACTCATGGTGGTGGGCTTGATGCCCATGGTTTCGGCACCGAAGGGTTTGCCGGTGCGCCCGAAGCCGCAAATGACCTCGTCGTCGATGAAGAAGATGCCGTGCCGGTCTAGCACTTCCTGAACCTTCTCGTAGTAGCCGGCAGGCGGCACCATGACCCCGCCGGCACCTAGGATGGGCTCGGCGATGAAGGCGGCGATGGTCTCCGGCCCCTCGCGGAGGATCAAGTCCTCCAGGTTGGCGACGATGCGGTCGCAGAACTGGGCCTCGGTCTCCCCCACCTGGCCGTCCCGGTAGTAGTGGGGCCGGTCGGTGTGCAGCACCTCCTTGATGGGCAGGTCGAAGTGCTTGTGGAAGGGCGGTAGGCCGGTGAGCGATCCGGAGCCGATGGTGACGCCGTGGTAGCCGCCGATGCGGGCGATGATCTTCTTCTTTTCCGGCTTGCCGATGGCATTGTGGTAGTACCACATCAGCTTGATCTGGGTGTCGTTGGCGTCGCTGCCGGACAGGCCGTAGAACACGCGGCCTGCGTCGAAGGGCATCATGCCTTTGAGCTTCTCGGCCAGCTCGATGCTCGGCTCATGGGTCTTGCCGCCGAAGAGTTGCGAGTAGCTCAGCGTTCGCAACTGGGCCTCGGCGACCTTGGCCAGTTCCTCCTCGCCGTAGCCGAGTGCGGTGCACCATAGCCCGGCGAGGCCTTCAAGGTACTGATTGCCCTGGTTGTCCCAGAGGTAAATGCCCTTCGCGCGAGCATGGATCTTGGGCCCCTGTTCGTGCAGCAGCTTCAGGTTGGTGGTGGGGTGCAGCAAGTGCTCAAGATCGCGCGCCTCCAGGGATTCGGGCGGAAATTCGTTGTGCAGGGGATCAGCCATGGT
>JAPPIX010000396.1:0-4115 GCA_028820495.1 Gammaproteobacteria bacterium | reverse complement strand
GGCAGGGTGACGTTGTTGAGCGCCAAGGTCGAGGTTCTGGCCACGGCGCCGGGCATGTTGGTGACGCAGTAATGCACCACGCCGTGCTCGACGTAGATGGGGGCGTCGTGGGTGGTGGGCCGGCTGGTCTCGAAGCAGCCGCCTTGATCGATGGAGATGTCCACCAAGGCCGCGCCCTTCTTCATCTGCCGCACCATGGACCGCGTGACCAGCTTGGGCGCGGCCGCGCCGGGCACCAAGACGGCGCCAATCACCAAGTCCGCGGCCCGCACCTCGTCCACCACGTTTTGGCGCGAGGCCATCAGCAGATGCACACGGCCTGCGAACTGGTGACCCAACTCCCGCAGCCGATCGATCGACTTGTCCAGGATGCTGACCTCGGCCTGTAGGCCAACGGCCATGGCGGCCGCTCCAGCGCCCGCCACGCCGCCGCCCAAGATGACGACCTTGCCCGGCGCCACGCCCGGCACGCCGCCGAGCAGGGTGCCGCGCCCGCCCGTCGCCTTCTGCAGCGCATAGGCGCCCACCTGCACCGACATGCGGCCCGCCACCTCGCTCATGGGCCGCAGCAACGGCAACCGGCCCTGGGCGTCGGTGACGGTTTCATAGGCGATCGCCGTGGCCCCGGAGCGCATCAGCGCACGGGCTTGGGGCTCGTCAGCCGCCAAATGCAAGTAGGCGAACAGCACCTGACCCGGCTTGAGCCGACGGCACTCGTCGGCCAGGGGCTCCTTGACCTTCACCACTAGGTCGGCGCTGAAGGCATCCTCAGCCGTGCCGATCACCGCGCCGGCCCGGCAGTAATCCTCATCGGCAAAGCCGATGCCCGCCCCGGCGTTCGCCTCCACCACGGCGCTGGCGCCGAGCGCGGTCAACTCGGCGATTGAGTCCGGCGTCAGGCCGACCCGGTGTTCGTGGACCTTGGTTTCCTTGGGCACTCCGATGCGCATGTGTTCGATACCCTGGGAGCAGTGCGAAGGCGTGGGGCCAAAATACGCCTGCGGGTAAGACAGAGTATTGCTTTTTTGCGCTGATTCACCGATAACTCGCAAGTAAATTCGACTTCAATCAAAAAGATGCAAGATTATGAGACATTGGATCGGCTGGACCGCCGAATCCTTCACGAATTGCAAGTCGACGGCAAGCTCACCAACAGCGCGTTGGCGGAACGCATCAGCCTGTCCGAGTCCGCCTGCCTGCGCCGGGTGCGCCGATTGGAGGAAAGCGGGATGCTGCGCGGCTACGTCGCCCTCGTCGATCAGTCGAGGGTGGGCTACCCCGACAACGTGTTCGTCAACATCACCTTGGAAAGCCAGCAGCAGGCCGACCTCTCGGCTTTCGAGACCGAGGTGAGGAAACTGCCCGAAGTGATGGAGTGCTACATGATGTCAGGGGAGGCGGACTACTTGCTGCGCGTGGTGGTCAGCGATGCTCGGGACTACGAGCGCATCCACAGCCGCTTCCTCACCCGCCTGCCCGGCGTGGACCGTGTGCACTCGAGCTTCGCTCTGCGTACAGTGGTCAAGAAGACCGAGCTGCCGGTGCGAAGCTAGAGTTCTGTCCTGCGAATTGCCTCGCAAAAGGTGCGAGCGTCTCTCTTCTTCAATGTACACTCGATAGGGCACTAGAGGGTTTCGGCGCCCAACCATGACTCAGCATCCGGTTTACGCCCCACTCTTCACGCTTCAGGCCGCGAAGCGGAGCTTTGCGGCCTGAAGCGTTCCCGAAACATGGACGACGACGAACTGCTGCGCTACAGCCGTCAGATCATGCTCCCCGAGGTGGACGTGGCGGGGCAGGAGAAGCTTCGTGACGCCAAGGCGCTGGTGGTCGGGTTGGGAGGGCTCGGCTCGCCGGTTGCGCTCTACTTGGCCGCGGCCGGGGTCGGCAAGCTGGTGCTAGCCGACGACGATGTCGTGGAACTGTCCAATTTGCAGCGGCAGATCGTTCATGCCAACGCGGCGCTGGGGCAGGCCAAGGCTTCGTCCGCCAAGGCTTCGGTTGCGGCGATCAATCCCAGCGTCGAGGTCGAGGCCATTGCGGAACGCATCGGCGGCCCGGGGCTTGTGCCCCTGCTGAACCGCGTCGATCTGGTAGTCGATGCCACGGACAATTTCTCCACCCGCTTTGCGCTCAACGACGCCTGCTGGCTCAGCGGCACGCCCTTGGTGTCCGGGGCGGCCATTCGGTGGGAAGGACTGGTGGCGGTCTTCGACCCCCGCAATGCAGCCTCCCCCTGCTATCGATGCCTCTACGCGGACGGCAGCGGGGAAGCGTTGAACTGCGCGGAGAACGGCGTCATCGCGCCCTTGGTCGGGGTGGTCGGGGCCATGCAGGCGATGGAGGCGGTCAAGCTGATCACCGGGGTCGGCGACCCGCTCACCGGTCGGGTGTTGTACTACGACGCCAAGCGCGCCGAATGGCGGGCCTTCAAGCTGGCAAAGCGTCCGGGATGTCCGACCTGCGAGTGACGATCGGATAGACCCGCTCCAACTGGCGCACCAAACGCCGCTGAACGGCAGCGAGGTCCGATTCCCCGCACAGATCCTTGATCTGGGTGACCGCCAAGCCTGCCATGCCGCAGGGATTGATGCGGGCAAAGGGCGACAGATCCATGTCGATGTTGAAGGCGAAACCGTGGTAGGCGCAGCCGCGCCGCACCCGCAAGCCCAAGGCGGCGATCTTCCCGCCCTCGACATAGACGCCGGGAGCGTCGCAGCGGGCGCTGGCCGCAATGCCGTATTCGTCGAGCAGGTTGATGATGGCGTTTTCGATGCCGGACACCAAGCCGCGTACCGACACCCGCATGCGGCGGATGTCAAACAGCAGGTAGCCAACGATCTGGCCGGGGCCGTGGTAGGTGACCTGCCCGCCCCGGTCGGACTGCACCACCTCGATGCCGCCGGGGGCCAGCAGGTGCTCGGCCCGTCCGGCTTGGCCTTGGGTGAACACCGGCTCATGCTCCGTGAACCAGATCTCGTCCGGGGTATCGCCGGTGCGTTCGGCGGTGAAGGCTTGCATGGCCGCCAGTGTGTCGCTGTACCGAGTGCGTCCCAAGTCCCGAAGGATGGCTTCAAGCTGTGGAGCGCTCACCCAAACATCCGGCGGAACAAGAGCGTGAGGAAGTCGCTGAACCGAGCGAAGACCCCGGCCTCGGCAACGTTCGACAGGGCGATCAGCGGGCTGCTGTGAAGCGTCTCGTCGTTCACCGAAACACGCAGTTCGCCCAACTGGTCGCCCGCTTGAATCGGCGCCTCGATCACTTCAGGCAATGTCATCTCGACAGCCACTTGGTCGTAGTGCCCCCGCGGAAAGGTGATCGTCACCGGCGCGGCGACGCCGAGCTCCACGGCATCCGCTTGGCCATACCAAACCTCGGCGGACTCCAGCGGCGCATCGGCCTCGTACAGGCGCTTGGTCTCGAAGAAGCGAAAGCCGTAAGACAGCAGCATTTGGCTTTCCTGCACCCGATGGGCGTCGTTGTCCGCCCCCATGACGACGGAGATGAGCCGCATCCCTTCGCGCACCGCCGATGCGAGCAGGCAGTAGCCGGCCGCCTTGGTGTAGCCGGTCTTGACGCCATCGACGGTGCGGTCGCGCCACAGCAGGCGGTTGCGGTTGGGCTGCTCTATGTCGTTGTACGTGAAAGACCGTTCCGAGTTGATCGCGTAGTTCTCCGGGAACAGCCGGATGTAGGCCCGGGTCAGCACAGCCAAGTCCCAAGCCGACGTGTAGTGGTCCTCGGCAGGCAGCCCGGTGGCATTGCGGAAGTTTGAATTCACCATGCCCAGCTCCGCCGCTTGCTGGTTCATCATGTCCGCGAAGGCCGCTTCGCTGCCGGCGATGTGCTCGGCCAAGGCCACGCTGGCGTCGTTGCCGGATTGGATGATGATGCCCCGCAACAGGTCTTCGACGCTGACCTCGGTGCCTTCCTGTATGAACATGCGCGAGCCTGGCGTGCGCCAGGCGTTGACGCTGACCGGCACTTGGTCGGTCAGCGCGATGCGCCCGCCCTCGATCTCCCCTGCCGCCACAAAGCCGGTCATCACCTTGGTCAGGCTCGCTGGCGGCATCGGCTCCCGGCTGTTGCGCTCGGCGATCACCTTGCCGGTGTC
>JAPPIX010000175.1:3272-13015 GCA_028820495.1 Gammaproteobacteria bacterium | reverse complement strand
GGCCGCCTCGCGCAGTTGGCGGGCGATGATGTCGTCGTCCTTGGCATCGGGCAGGCCGCCTTGGCCTCCGCCGCCTTGGCCCCCAGGGCTCCTGCCGGGCATGGCGGGCGCCCGCCTTGGCCCGCGGGGGCTGGAGGTCCCGGGCATGGACGCGCTGCCGCTGCCAGCCGCGCCAGTGTCCAGTGCCCCGCCAGCGGGGGACTGCGTCGGAGCGGTGCCGCCGGCCCCGGATGGCCTTTGGTTGGTGCGCTGGGCGATCACTTCCCGTTCGGCGAGAATTTCACCATCGAAGGACTCCAGCGCCTGGTCTAGGGCGCCTTGACCGGAACCGGGTTGGGATCCCGTTCCCGCCCCCGCGTCGGGGCCACCGGGAACCCCAGGTGGACCGCCGGGCTCCCCGGGCATTTGGTTGCTGGCTTCCCAGCCTCCGGCGCCGCTGCCGGGTGTGCCGCTTTGCCAAGTCTCCTCGCCAGTGGCGGTGCCAGGGCGGCCGCCATTGGCGTCGGTTCCGCCCGGCTGGTTGCCGCCAGTGCCGGGCAGCCCCCCTGCACCGGCTTGGCTGCCGCCGCTTTGATTGCCGCCGGGCAAGTTGGGGCCACCCGCTCCGCCTTGTCTATTGCCCCCGGGAGGATTGGCCCCGTCCGCGCCAGCGGAGCCGCTGCCTGGCAGCCCGGGGACTTGGCCGGGAAGCTGGCCGCCGCTGGAACCGGCGGTGCCGGGAGGGGGCGGTATCCGGGCGCTCCCACCCGCGCCAGCACCGCCTCTGGTTCCGCCCGAAGGTGGGGACCCGGCTGGCGAGCGCGATGCACCGCCGGAACTTCCGCTGCCCGGCATGCCGCTGCCGCCGCCTGGGCTTCCGCCAGGCATCGGAACGCCGCTGGGCAGCGGATTGCTGCCCGCGCCGCCGCCTCCGGCACCGCCGCTGGAGCCGCCGGCACCGCCGGAACTGCCGCTCTGCCCCCCCGACGAACCGGACGTGCTGCCGCTGGAGCCGGATTGCGTTGAGGACTGGGGTTGCTGCGGATACAGCGGCGTGATGGGTGCGCAGGCCCAGAGCAGGGCCAGGGCGGCGATTAACGTCAGTTTCAGCAAGGTGGCCATGTTTGTGTCCTCTAACCGAGTGCCTCGTCAAGCGTCATACGTTGCGTCAGAGCGGGGGCAGGATGCCGCAGGTACCCTGAACGGAAGCTGTACGGCCTGCCGTGAAGCGTTGCGCCATCCTCAGGCATCTTCTTCCTTATCCTCGTCATCCTCATCGGTCTTTTCCGAGCGCGGGAAATACTGGAATTCATGGCGGTAGATCTCCCCTTCGTAGGGTGTCGCCTTGCCATCGACCATGGCCGGGCGGTAGCGGGCGCTGCGCAGGCTGCGGCGCACTGGGAAGTCCATCAGCCCTTCCGGTTCGGAGGCGACCACTTCCATGTCTCGAACGCTGCCGTTCGTCGAGACCTGGAATTGCACTTCGACGAACCCCTCGGTTTGCTCCTCGCGCTCCTCGACGGGCGGCGGACGGGGATTTTTGGGTGCCGCGAAATGCAACAGCACCGGTTCGGCGAAGTAGGTGGCGGCATCGACGTTGCCGACCTTCTCAAAGCGATCGTAAACGTGCTCATAGAGGGTGTGCGCCTTGCGAAAGTGCTCCCACATCAGGTGCCAGTCCGCAAGGTCCAGAATCGCCTCCGACACCGGCGTCGGGCCGGTGCTGGCGTCCTGCTGACGAATGCGGATCACTTCCTGCAAAGCCCGTTCGGCGACTGGAAAGCTGTTGATCTGCAACGGCACGTCGTAGTTGGCGAAACGGCCGCTAGGCCGGCTGGCCAACAGGGAAGGCGATTCCCGGTCGTCCACGTAGAAGGGCGGAAAGCGCTCCATCCGGTACGTTTCGGCGAGGCCCTGTAGGGCCGGTATCGCCCGCGGCGTGCCAGCCTTGCCATTGGCGCCGTAGATCTTCAGCGCTTGTTGGTACAGGGCGCGGGCGGCAAAGATGTTGTAGGCGTCCTTGTACCAACGGGCGAGGCGGAAGACGCCAGGCAGCATGGCTTCGTCTTCCGTCCCGTAGGCTCGCGAGAGCACCTCGTAGGCGTACTCCTCGCGGCGGGTGGCGGCCTCGCCGTCGCCGAGTCGCTGCAGGGCCTCGGATTGCCTGTACACCGCTTCGACTTGGTTGGGGGTGAACAGCCCGTCGCTGACCCGGCTGACCTGCACCGCTTGGCTATAACTGTCCAAGGCGCCGGGAAAGTCGCCTTGACCGAACTGGGCGTCGCCGAGCAGCAGCAATGGCCGCACGAGATCCGGATGGTAGCGGTGGCGGGCCCCTTCGACGGCTCTCAGGTAAGGCGCGAGGAATGCCTCCGCCTTCTCGTACTCGGCATTCTCGATGTCCACAGCCACCGCATCCAGTGGCGACCCCGTATCGCCAAGGGATTCGCCGAGCGCCTCCTCGATGGGTTGCGGCGAGAGAGGAGTTGGGGCGGTGCCCAAGTCTTCAGAAGCTGCTTCAGACGCTGGCTGCCCGCCATCGCCCCAGCCGCGGCCGGCGAACAGCAGAGCCATCACGGCCAAGACGATCACGAAGGCCGGTTGGCGCCACCCTGCTCGGGGTTCCGCCTCGAATCCTGCCGCATTCAAGTGCATGTTCCCTTGGACACCCATTTGCTGTCTACGTTCGAGTGTGGAACTGGCGTTCGGGCAAGTCAAGGCGTAGCCCGCTTCTGAGGCGCTTCCCGCCAAAGACGCGCCGCGCAACCACCAGCGTCCACTGCCGTTCGCCTTGAGTGCCCATGAAGTCGACCGCATCACAATGGCATGTTTAGTGGACTCCAACTGAATGCCGGACCTATGGCAAGACTGCGGCCCACAGCTGGCAAGTCCTGTGCGACAGTCGGCTAAGACGGAGGGCGACAAGTCGATGCCCCAAGTCTCTGAAATCTTCCCTACTGCCTTCGCTATGCGGAATACGGAAATCTGGAATCTTCAGATTCGCAGGTCCCGCAGCCTGAAATCTGCGACAATCTCCTTTTTCACACGGTCCATCTTTTCGGACTTTGACGCCAAGGCGCCCTTGAGGCGTTGCTTCATGATGGTCCTGTGACCGTCAACCAAGCTGCGTAGTTCTGTCTCAAATTCGCTTCTGTTGATAATCTCATCAAGATTGACGATGGCGGCATCCGCCATTAACCACGCGGCAAGCCCGCCAAACATGCCGCAGGCGACAGCAACTGGCCCAGTCCACGCGCACAGAGCCGCGCCTGTCCCGGCGGCTCCCAAAGTTGCACTACCCTTGAAAGCCACCTTCGCTGCGGCTTTTGCCGCTACTTTCGTACTGAGGGTCTTCGCAACACCAGCCGTCAATGCTGTGACCCCACCGCCGCTTACCAACGTGACCGTTCCAGCAATGGGAGCCGTGATCCGCGCTCTATCAACGGCATCATTCAGAGCAAGTTCGGTGGCCTCTCCCAAGACTGCCCCCGGGGATCCGGCCGCAAGCATCTCCCGGACTTTCTCATCCAATGCGGATTGGTAGGACGCTACAAACTTGTGGTCCAAAAGGTCAACCGCCCTCTGAAGCCTGTCTTCGAATCCACCGAATAGGTCGTTATGCAATCTCCCTTCCATTTGTCCGCGGACCATCAGCAACAGTTCGGTGTACTCGCCTACGATGGAGTAATGAAAACTCGCAAAGGCTGGTATGTTGGCGTACACTGGCGCGTAGACCTCCTTCAGCAGATCGTCCACATCGGGTGCTATTCGCTGCAGCGCCAATTCGGCGCTTGCGCTCAGCATGTCTTCCAGACGCGTTGGGGCGACTTCAACACTTTGTGGTGCCTGCCCCTCGCTCGATTTGCCGACTATGGCTGCACCTATCGTAGCAACCGCAAGCAACGCGATTGTTCCCCAGAAAGATCGAGACGCAATCCTGTTGCCCGACCGCAACGCAGTTCCCGCATTTTCGGTTGCGCTCTCCTGCGTTGGGTGTGCTACGGTGCGTTGATTCAGGGAGCTTTGTACAAGACCCGACACGGCCGCGCTGGATCGCGCTACGAGAAATCCCACTAGTCCCAGATAGAAGCTGTAGATTGGTGCCCACACGGAACCAAGCCCGAATTTCGCAACTAACGAGATCTGCGTGGCCTCCACTGCGTAGGCCCATGCAAGTGTCTCGGCGATCCATCCTCGTCTATCTGGCAATCTTTCTTCCAACCAGAACAACATGGCTTCGCGAAGCTCCATCGATCGAAACTCACCCGGATGGTCGACACCTATCCAGTTGACCCAAGCAAGCACCGGGACGAGGAACACGGCGGTGGCCGCTGACCCGAAGGCTATCCCGTAGTGCCGGGCAAAGGAACCTCGAAAGTGACTTTGCGCCCATCGCGGAATGTACACCGCCATGCAGCTGGCCACGACACATCCAGTGAGCAACACTAGCGCAACCGCCGCATTGACCTCCAAGGCATGCCACGCCAAGACAAAGACGGCGGAAGCGACAAACAAAATTGACTTTGCGGCTGCCCTGACCTTTCCGGTCGCTAACGTGGCGATTGGTGAGTCATGCTGCACCACCGCCATGAATTTTGCCCGCAACACGGATGTCAAGGGGCGGTGAAAGCCGATGAACAAAACCAATGCCAGAGGCACAAGGAAAAGAGCTGCCCAATCCGTGAAGCGGTACGCAACACGCCACAGCCCCAGCGGAATCGCCAGAACGACAACTGGGAGCGCTATGCCTATGAAGGCAATGCGTTTCTCGTCGCTCGACAACGACTTCGTCACATCGCTGCTGATGCGTCGTTCCGGTTGACCTCGGGGAGAATGTCCTCGGCCAAATCCCCGCCTAGAATGTCCTCGACCATGGCCTTTTGCATCTCGGTCCCGCCGAACGTGTCCATGGGGATGTCGGGATTCACGGCGACGACATCCTCGAAGTGCGCGTAAATCAGGACATTGACGTCAGGGAGCAGCATCGGGGCCGCTACCGTGTCAGGCCGAACCGCGTTTCGTCCTCCTCCGCATCCACGGACCTTGGCCGGTCTAGGTCAAAGCTGGGGCGGACGCGAGTGCCGGATGTGGTGACCAACCTAAATGCCGGAGGTTCCGATGGCGCGCGCTGCTTCAGCGCGTCGTCCAAGACCTTGGCGATAAACGCGCTCACGCTCAGCTTCCGGGCGGTCGCGGCGCGACGCACCTGATTCGAGAGATGCTCGTTGAGTGATATTGTCGTCCTCATGATGCAAAGCGTAACTTGACATCATCAATGCATCAATAGGACTCCTGATTCTCTGGCAAGCTAGGGCACCCCGCATGTGCTGCCTTCATAAAGGCCGATATTGTCGAGGTACACGTCGAGGGGACTCTGGGCTAGGTCGAAGGCGACGCGGGCGAACAGGTCGGTCTGCGCCACGGTGAAGGTGTGGTTGAACCGTCGGCGGGCAGTGGTCAGGTGCGCCCGGTGCTGGCCGCCGCTGATGTTTCGCCACTCGTCCAGGTTGGAGTCCATGTAGGCGGTGATGAAGCGCGGGCCCGCTGCCCGCGCGTCGTAGCAGAGCGTGTATTGCTGGCCGACGATCACCATTGCCGCATGGCTGATCTGGGCGTGCCAGGGCAAGACGGCGGAGGACCTCATATCGATGCGGACCTCCCCACCCACCTCGGTGATGCTGTTGGTGGCGATTTCAACGGTGTTCCAATGCTTGTCGAACTGCTCCGCGCCGGGCGTGAAGGCCCCGCCGCTGGCGATCAAGTTGCCGGGACGGGGCGGCAGAGGGGTCTGATCGGAAAAGAACATCAGGTCGTTGCTGAACAGGCCTTCGGAGTTCTGCACTTGGAGGAAATGCTCCCCGCCCGGCTGCGGCAGCTCGGCAAGCGATGCAACCAGCATCTCGTCATCGCATTTCGGCAGTGTGCCCGCCGCGCAAGCCAGAGTGCCTCCCACGCGACGCCCATTGACGAACAGGGACGCGCCGTCGCGCACATGTCTGCCCTTGAAACGGAGGGTCGAGTCGGCGGCCAGAAAGGGGGTTGCCACGTTGCGGGTCTGCGCCTCGATGTTGCCGCCCGCCCACAATGCGGGTTGCGGGTTGCTCGCGTCGGTGTGCTTGCCAGCGCGGCCGGTCAAGGTCAGCACCAAGTCACCGGCGCGGGCGGCCTCGAGCAGCGTGGATCGGTCGAAGTCCGTGCGGTCATTGGGCACTTGGGCCTTCCCGCCGGGAAGCTCGTCGGGAAGCGGCGTCGCTCCGTCAGTCCGGGTCTGGTACGTCCCGTCAAGGAATTCGACGGCGAACGGCGTCGCCACCCCTTGATCGATGCGTACGCCTTCGCCCAGCAAGCGGATCGCTCCTTCGGCGGCGGACCCTTCGAGGGCCTTGAGCAGCCGTGCGGTCAGCGGCAGTTGGGCCGTCTCAACGTTCAGTGTGGCTTGCCGGGCGAAACTTCCGGAAAACCCCGTGCTGCCCTCAAGGATCATCTCCCACATGCTGGGCGTCAGCCCGGCTAGGAGCCAGAGGTCGCGTTCTACGAAACTGTCACCCAAACCGACCAGGCGCAGCAGATCGATGAGGTTCACCCGCCCTTGGGGAAGGATCACCCAGCGGTCGTAGGCGCCTCGAAAGGTGGGTGCGTCCATGCCTGAACCCGGCGTGTTGGTGCTGGCCAGAAACGGGTCCTTGTGGCAGGCGGTGCAGGTTTGCGCCCCGGTGGTGCGTTCAGCGGCGTCGTTGACAAAGCTCGATTCGAAGAAGCCGTCTTGGGCTGTTTGGCTCAGCTGGTTGTCGATGGATCGGGTCTGGGCCGGTGGGTACGGAACGCTCACTAGGAACCGCGCCATCGCGTCGCGGTCGGCGGCATCGAGCAGCCCGGCCTTGTCCTCGTCATTGACGGGACAGTTCCCCGGATCGCACATGGTGGTGCCGAGGCTAGTGTCCAACTGGACGCGCACGCAGGCTTCTGAGCTGCCGGCATCGCAGTTGGGCGGGGCGTTGGTATTGACCGACGCGGCGTTGTTGCCGCCGAACGGGTCGCCGGGCACCCCATCCCAGTGAAACGGCTCGGTGTCCCGCAGGCCGCGCAACGGCATGGTGAGACGCGGCGGCACCTGAGTGCATCCTTCGGAGTCGCAGGCGGGCGTTTCCAGCACCCAAAGAAGTTGGTCCGTATGGGCATCCGCGTGGCAACTGGCGCAGGAAAAGGTGCCGGATGAGGATGCGCTGGCATCGTTGAAGGCCATTCGACCCCGCTTGATGTCAGCGGGGGTCGGGTCCTCGAGCACGATAGTGGCGCTTATCGCTGACGCGCCTGCGCCGAGATCCACCATCGAGACCGTGTTGTCAACAGCGTTCAACACCCAGGCTTCCTGGGGTGCGCCGCGCTGGTCAGAAGCGAGCGCCACGCCCCTGGGTGTAGCACCGACCGACACCCGGTGAGAGACGACACCCGTGTTGGCGTTGACCGTAAACAGCTTGTCGGAGCCGGCGGCGGTGACAACCAGCGTGGACTCGTCTTCGCTTAAGGCGATGCCGAACGGTGTGGCCAAGGCCATGCCGGGTTCGGGGTGCAAGGGCGGCAGGGGCTCGAGATCGAAGAAGCGGGGCGTGCTGCACTCACCGGAGCAATCCACTTGGGCGATTCGGTTCAGCCAAGGCCGGTTGTCGAGTTGCGTCAGTCCATCCTTGCGCGTGCCAGCACGTCCGTTGGCGTCGTTGCGAGCGTCCGTGTGGGCGACGAAGATGCGATGATCGCTGTCCACGGCCAACCCGTAGAGCAGGGTGCCTAGCCCCGAAACCACCTGCTCGAGCGCATCGGTTTCGGTGTTGAACACGAACAGGTCCCGGTCGGGCACGTCCGGATGCTTGACCACGTCGGCATCGTAGCCCTGCGAGAGCACGTTGTTGTTGCTGACCACGTGTTCCCACAGGTCGAAGGTGCATAGGTCTCCGTCAAGGTTGGCGGCGAAGCACCCCGATAGCTGGGTCTGGTTGCCGGATTCGAAGGGGATGACGTACAGGCGGTTGCCCTGCACCGCGATGGCCCTGGGATCCTGCGCCCTTATGGGTAGATGCCCGGTCACCGTGCGGGTGGCAACATCGACGATGGCGATGCGGTTCGAGGTGGACAGCGCCACATAGGCCTTGCGGTCGTTGGCGAAGGCGATGCCCACCGGTTCGTCGAACCGGGTGGAGAAGGTTGCCGGGTCGATGTCCTGAACGGTGGCGATCACCTGGTGGAATGCGGGGCTCGACGGGTTCGCATCGATGACGCTGACCGTATCGGAGACATGGTTGGCCACCCAGACTTCGCTGCCGTCCGGCCGCACCGCGATGCTGACCGGATCGATGCCCACGTGAATCCGGCCAACGAGGGCGCGCGCCGCCACGTCGAGAACGTCCACCGTGTCAGCGGGCGTGTTCGCGACGTAGATGAATGAGCCGTTCCTGGCAATGGGTTTCGCGTGGGGGCTTGCAAAGGTCGGATGACCGACGTTGCGCGGCGTGGGATCGGATTGTGGCAAGGCGGCACTGGCGAAGGCGGCGAACAGCGCCATCAGGAGCATAAGCCCCGCAAACCGCCCTTTTGCCCTATGATTCGTTCGCAAGCCCACGATTGCCGACAACCTCGCATCGGTGCCAATGAGCGCATGATAGCGGTTCGCCGGCATTCGGCCCAACTTAAGGAGGAGGCCCGCAATGCAGCCGCTCGATGGAGTAAAGGTTCTTGAATTCTCGACCATGATTACCGCGTCGCTTGCCGCCATGATGATGGGCGAGCAGGGTGCGTCCGTCATCAAGGTGGAACCCGTTGAACTCGGCGACCCCATGCGTTACCTCGGCAGCAGCAAGGGAGGCATATCGGCGCTCTTTGCGAATTGCAATCGCGGCAAGCAGTCGTTGAGCCTCGACCTAAAGTCCGCCGAGGCTCGTGCGGTCGTTGAGCAGTTGACGGCCGAGGCGGATGTGCTGCTGTGCAACTATCGGCCGGGCGTGATGGATAAGCTCGGATTTGGCAGCCAGCATCTGCGCTCCCTGAATCCGCGGCTCATCTATTGCGCGATATCCGGGTTCGGCACCGAGGGGCCGGACCGCGGCACGCCGGCCTACGACCCAATCATCCAAGCGCAGTCAGGTTTTGCGGCGGTCCAGGGCGCTGGCCAGGCAGGACCGGAATTCGTGCGCAACCTCACCTGCGACAAGATCACCGCCTACACCGCCTTTCAGGCCGTGACCGCCGCGCTCCTCGTGCGGGAAAAGACCGGCGAGGGTCAGCACATCGATCTTTCCATGATGGATGCGGGCCTATTCTTCCTGTTTCCCGACGGCTTCATGCATAGGACGTTGCTCGACGAAGATGTGGAGCACCACCCTCCCTTGAGTGAGCTGCTCTACGAACTCACGGTTACGAAGGATGGCGCGATTACCCTGTCGGCCGCCAATCAAGCGCAGCAGGTTGGCCTTATGGCGGCCATTGACCAACTTCATCTGCTGGCGGATGAGCGGTTCAACAGCATGGAGAAGCTGATCGCCAACATTGACGAACTCAGGGAGATTTTGAGGCGTGAGTTTCTCAAGCACGAAACCGATGACCTGCTTCAAAAGCTCAAGGAGAACGACGTCCCAGCGGCCAAGTGCCTTGGCTACGACGAAGTGCTGGCGCACCCCCAGTACCGAGCCAACGCCAGCATCGACCGGTTTGAGCATCCGCGAATGGGCAACATGATTCGAGTCAAGCCGCCGGCCCAGTTTGGCGGCGAACGG
>JAPPIX010000175.1:0-3172 GCA_028820495.1 Gammaproteobacteria bacterium | reverse complement strand
TTGGGGGCCACGGCATGACCGTCTATCGAAAAATTGAGCGCTTTGCGGATCCGCAGACATCCAAGACGCCGGCGCAGAAGGAGCCGGATCCGGATCTCGGCTACGACTTCATTCCCAAGGAGCGCTACACCTCGCCGGAGTTCATGCGCCAGGAATGGGACCGGCTATGGACCAAGGTCTGGCTGATGGGCGCTTGGGAGGGCGACCTGCGCAACCCCGGCGACTACATCACCACCAAGATCGGCAACGAGCACATCGTCATCACCAAGGACGAGAACCACCAGTACAACGCCTTCTACAACGTCTGCTCGCACCGGGGCAACCAAGTGGCCTACGGTGCCAGCGGCAACACCGAAACCTTCCGCTGCTCCTACCACCTGTGGGAATACAACCTGCGCGGCGAGCTGATCCATGTGCCGGACGCCGAGACCTTCCCCCAGGGCGCGCCCTGCGACAAGCTCTCCATCGTCCGCCTGCCCTGCGATAGCTGGGGCGGCTGGGTCTGGTTCAGCATGAACCCGAACGCCGAACCCCTGCGCGACTTTCTGGGCATGATCCCCCAGCATCTCGATCCCTACCACTTTGACCGCATGACCCTCGTGAATGACGTGACGGTCGAGTGGGACTGCAACTGGAAGACCTCGGTGGACGCCTTCAACGAGACCTACCACGTGTTCGGCACCCATCCCCAGCTCACCACCATGCTGGAGGACCTGGATGTGCAGATCGACTGCTACGAGCGGCACAACCGCTACCTCATACCGTTCGGCTGCGTCAGCACCCACATCCAGGACGGCACCGTCATCACCGAGGAACTCAAGGACTACATGCGCATGAACCTGCTCGATCCGGACAGCTACCGGGGCGACGGCCTTGGCGTGCGCCGGGCGGTGCAGCAGAACTGGCGCAATATTTCCGGCGGCATGGGTTACGACTTCGACGACCTGAACGACGATCAGCTCTCGGACGACTACCACTACCTGATCTTCCCCAACATCACCATGAACATCCACTGCAACAGCGTGATGATCTTCCGCCAGCGGCCGCACGAAACCGATCCCAACAAGATGTACTACGACCTGCAGAACTACAGCCTCTTTCCGGCCGGCCAGGAGCCGCCGCCGCGCCCGATCCACGAGCAGTTCAAGCACGGCGAGCAGTCCATCGGCGAAGTGCTCGACCAGGACGCCTCCAACTTGGCCATGGTGCAGGCCGGGATGAATTCCGCTGGTTACCGGGGTCTTTGGATTTCCACCCAGGAACTGCGCATCCGCCACTTCCACAAAACCATCGACGACTACCTGCAGCGCCAGCCCATTAAGTGGATGTAAGTGACGCCCGTTTGCAGCATCGCCGCGGTCGGCGAGGGGGAGATGGCCGCCTGTGAAGTGGATGGCGTCAAGGTGCTCGTCTGCCAAGTGGAAGGTCAGTTTCACGCCCTGCAGGACCAATGCAGCCATGCCCGTCAGGCGCTGCACGCCGGCACCCTGAACGGCCACCGGCTGCGCTGTCCGTTGCACGGCGGCCTCTTTGACGTGCGCAGCGGTGCCTGCTTGGGCCCGCCGGCCACCAAGCCGGTGGCCACCTTTCCGGTCCTGCTTGAGGCCGGCAAGGTGCATGTGGACGTGAGCGGCGCCAAGGAACGGCCCAAGCCTCGATTCGGTCCGCTCAATTGAAAGCGGCTATGGGCGCGCCTTGCTACCCCGAAGCGGAATTTCCTGAACCTGAAGTTCTAAGCAAGATATGGGACTTGTGTAGCAAATCCCGCAAAGGCATATTGATGACCATGGGAGACGGCAAGATCATTCGAGCGGTGCGCTACCGGGTCCTGCCGGGAACGCGGGCCAAGGCCCGCAGGTTGAACCGGCTGGCTGGAGCCTGCCGCCACGTCTGGAACTGGGCGCTGGACCGCCAGAATGCTGCTTGGCTCGGCTGGCTGTTCTCATCCGCCGGACGGCCGCCCGCGCCCACCTTCTTCACGCTCGGCAAGGCGTTCACCGCGCTCCGCAACTCCGGTGGCCATGAATGGCTCAGGGAGCTCCCCTTCGCGGAGGTCCGCTACACGTTGAAGCACCAGGCCGATGCCTGGAGCAAGTTCCTCAAGGGCGACCGCGGCCACCCGAAGTTCAAGGGTCGCGGCGGGGCGGCCGGATTCACCGTTCCCGAGCGAGTCAGGATCGCGGACGGCTTCATTTCGGTGCCCAAGCTGGGCAGCTACCGCCTGCGGCGGGGAGGCGGGAACCCTTGGCCGGACGGCAAGCCCAGGCAGGCTGTTTTCAAGCGCGAGGGCGGCAAGTGGTTCTGCACGGTCTTCTACGAGGTCGCCATCGACCGCCGCCCCGATGACGGCACAGTGGTTGGTGTTGACCGCAACGTGGGGCAATGCGCCTTGAGCACCGGCGAGATCATCCGCCTGCCCAACTTGGCCCGCTTGGAGGCGCGCAAGCGCCGCTACCAACGGCGCATGGCACGGCAGGCGAAGGGCGGTGGCCGGCGCAATCGAACCAAGGCGAAGCTGGCGCGAACCCATGCCTGCATCCGGGGCATCCGCTCGAACTGGTGCCACCAGGCGAGTCGCCGCATCTCGGACGCAGCGCACACCATCGCCATTGAGGATCTGAACACCAAGGGTATGACCAAATCGGCGAAGGGTACCGAGGAGGAGCCGGGAACGAACGTGAGGGCCAAGTCGGGCCTGAATCGCTCCGTCCTTTCCAGTGGGTGGGGCTGGCTTGAGCGCAACCTTGACTACAAGGCTGGAAAGGTGATGCGCGTCAACCCGGCCTTCACAAGCCAGGCATGCAACAAATGTGGGCACGTCGATGCGGGCAACCGGCCCGATCAATCAACTTTCCGATGTCAGGCCTGCGGTTACGAGGCGAACGCCGACGTGAACGCGGCCCTAAACATCCGGCGTCAGGGATTGGCGCGGCTGGACGGCGAGGGGCGTAGGTGCAGTAGGGCCTCCCCGATGAACCGTCAAACAGGTGGCGAGCTCCGGCAGGCCGCGTAGGCGGGCCGCTTGGACTTTGCTGCACAATTCCCAACCACCTAGGAGGACACAACATGGATTTACAACTGAAAGGCAACAAGGCGCTCATCACTGGCGGCAGCCGCGGCATCGGCCGGGCCATCGCCGAGGCACTCTCTGACGAGGGCTGCAACGTGGCCA
>JAPPIX010000176.1 GCA_028820495.1 Gammaproteobacteria bacterium | reverse complement strand
GGCCGCGAGCATGCGTTGGCATGGCGGGCGAGCTTAGGGGCGTCGGTCTCGCAGGTGTACGTGGCGCCGGGCAATGCGGGCACGGCGCTTGAAGCCAACGTCGAGAACGTGCTCATTGCGGTGGATGACTTTTCCGGCTTAGCGGCGTTTGCCGAAGGCGAGGGGGTCGATCTCACGATCGTCGGTCCGGAGGCGCCCTTGGCCGATGGTTTTGCCGACTACTTCACCGAGCGCGGCTTGCGCTGCTTCGGGCCGAGCCGCAAGGCCGCCCGATTGGAGGGTTCCAAGGCCTACACCAAGGCGTTTTTGCAGCGTTGGAGCATCCCAACCGCGGCCTCGGAGACCTTCACGGCGCTGGCGGACGCCAAGGCCTATGTGCGTGAACGCCCGCTGCCGGTGGTCGTCAAGGCTGACGGTCTGGCCGCTGGCAAGGGCGTGGTCATCGCGCAGGAGTTGGCCGAGGCCGAGGTGGCGCTCGAATCCATGCTGTCCGGAGCGGCGTTCGGCGATGCCGGGCGCTGCGTGGTGGTGGAGGAGTTCCTCCAAGGCGAGGAGGCCAGCTTCATCGCCCTCTGCGATGGCCGCACCGCCCTGCCCTTCGCCAGTTCCCAAGACCACAAGGCCGCCTTCGATGGCGACGCGGGCCCGAACACCGGCGGCATGGGTGCCTACTCCCCGGCGCCGGTGGTCAGCGATGCGATTCATGCCCGCATCATGGACGAGATCATAAAACCCACCCTCAAGGGCATGGCGGCGGAAGGCGCACCCTACTTGGGCTTTCTCTATGCGGGCCTGATGATCGCGGCGGATGGTTCGCCGAAGGTCATCGAGTTCAACTGCCGCTTTGGCGACCCGGAGGCGCAGCCGGTGATGATGCGCCTGAAGTCGGACTTGGCAGCGCTGTGCGGCGCGGCCTTGGACGGGGAGCTCAAGAGCCAGGCGCTGCGCTGGGACGAGCGCGCCGCCCTCGGCGTGGTCATGGCATCCGGTGGCTATCCGGGCAAGTATGCCACCGGCCATCCCATCACCGGCCTCGCCGCCGCCGAAGCCCCGGACTGCAAGGTCTTTCATGCCGGCACGGAACTCAACGATGGGGCGGTGCGCACCAGCGGCGGCCGCGTTCTGTGCGTGACCGGATTGGGCGGCAACGTCACGCAAGCTTGTGAGAAAGCCTACCAGGGCGCTCGGCGAATAAGCTGGCAGGATGCCCGTTATCGCTCAGACATCGGTTACCGAGCTCTAGCAAGAGAGGCGGGCGGTTAGCTTACGGAACGTTAAGCGATAACGACTTCCAGCCAGCTTGGGCGCCTGCCATGCTGGCTGCATGGTTAAGCACTTTTTGAAGCAATTTGAGGCATTCGAGGCCTTGGCCGCCGCTGAGCTTTCCGGCGTCGCCCGTCACACCCAGATCATCAGCATCCCGGCCAACCGGTGGGTGCTGCGGGAAGGTCGAACGCTCAGCGGCAGCTACTACCTGGTCCAGGGCCGGGTGCGGCTGTTCTCGCCCGGCGCGGTGGTTGGCCACCGCTCGCGTGACGCCCGCTCGCCGCTTTATCCCGGCCACGGCGCCATCCGCACGCTCACCGCCGCGCGCCTGCTGCACGTGGACACCGCTTCGGTGGCCCTGCTGCTGGGCCGAGCGGACCTGCAGCCGCAGCAGGAGGTGCTGTTGCCCTGGGAGCAGCGCTTTCTCGGCTCGCCGCTCATGCGCCGCCTCGACGCAGGCGTGTGGCAGAAGCTGTTCAGCGAGCTTGATGAGCGCCCCTTTTCGGCAGGCGATGACCTGATCGCCGAAGGCGACCCGGCGAGCGACTTCCTGGTTCTGAAGTCCGGCCGCGCCGCCGTGCGCCGTGATGGCCGCACGCTGGCCCAACTGGTGCCGGGGGACTTCTTCGGCGAGGACGCGCTCATCATGAACGGCCGCCGCAACGCCACGGTCAGCGCCTTGGAGGCGGGTGCGGTGCTGCGGCTGCCCAAGGACCGGTTCGTGGCGCTCTTGCTCGACCGTGTAGTGCGCTTTGTCGAGTGCTCCGACGCGGGCATTGATCTCGACATCGGCGAGCCCGGCGCCTTGGCCCAGCTCCGCCAAACCATGACCACCCTGGATCCCAAGCAGCGCTACCAAGTCATCGGCGGACGCCCCGAGGAGCGGGCGCTGGCGACTTTCATCCTGGCCCAAAAGGGCCTCGACGCCTGGGCTATGGCGGAGGACTGACATGGCAGCTAAACGTGGAGCCTCCTCTTCCGTTGCCGTGCGCGGAGTTGCGAAGCAACTCAAACGCTTCGCCGAAGGCGAAGCGCCGTTACCTTCAGAACGGTTTTCCGCTACAGTCCGCATGACCCTGCAACGTGCGCCGCACGGGAGCGACGAATTGGCCGACGACTGCATATTCTGCAAGATCGTGAACAAGGAACTGCCCGCCGACCTCGTTTTCGAGGACGATGAGCTGATCGCGTTCAACGACATCAGCCCCCAAGCGCCCGTCCATGTGCTGGTGGTGCCCAAGGCCCACATCCCCACGGTGAACGACTTGGACGAAGACCACGCCGGGCTTGTGGGCCGGATGGTGCTGCGGGCTCAAGCGCTGGCCGAGGCGCGCGGCATCGACGAGGATGGCTATCGATTGATCCTGAACTGCAACGCCGGCGGTGGCCAGACGGTCTTTCACATCCACCTGCATCTGCTGGGCGGCCGTCAGCTACGGATGCTGGGGTAGCTTGGCTAGGCGATGATTGACGAAGCCATCAGCCAGTTCGACCGGGCGCTGCGAACCCTCACTGGGAGAACAAGCGCCCAGCGGCCCAGTCCCGGCGCGGAAGTGCCGGATGCGCCCCTCGACGACGCTGAGCGGCGCCACGCCGGTGGCTTGATGCGGGTGAACCACACGGGCGAGGTGTGCGCCCAGGCGCTCTACGAGGGCCAGGCCCTGACCGCTCGGCAGGACGACGTGCGGGCCAAGCTAAAGAGCGCCGCCGAGGAGGAGTCTGACCACTTGGCGTGGTGCGCCGAGCGCCTGCAGGAACTCGATGCGTCCCCCAGCCTGCTCAATCCCCTGTTCTATGCCGCCTCCTACATCATCGGCGCCCTTACCGGCTTGGCGGGTGACAAGGTGAGCCTGGGCTTTGTCGAAGCCACCGAGGATCAGGTCTGCGAGCACCTCGACCGCCACCTGCAAGCCTTGCCGGAGGACGACCAACGCAGCCGCGCCATCATCACCGGCATGCGCGCCGAGGAAGCCCGCCACGGCGCTGCCGCCCTTGAATCCGGGGGCGCGCCGTTTCCCCAAGCGGCGCGGGCGGCCATGACCGCAGTGTCCCGGGTCATGACCGAAACCACCTACCGAATCTAGCTGCTCCCGAATCCCAGAAACCTATCGAGGGCAAGATGCCCTCGCTCCGGGGCGCAACGCCCGCTCGAAGCGCTCTCCCAGGCCGAGGGCGTACCGCCCTCGCTAGGGGTAAGCCCCGCGGGCTAAAAGCGCCAGGTCAATTCCAGTTCGTATTGCCGCGGGCGAATGGTGCCGCCGGAGAGGTCGCCCAGGAAGCCCTCGGCCGTGCCGGTGTTGCCGCCAGTTGAAGGCACGTCGGCGGCGCTGCGTATGGCCAGCTTGTCGGTTAGATTCTTGCCGATTAAGGCCAATTGCCAGCGGCCGTCCTGGGTGCGAATGCGGACGTTGGCGTCCAGCGTCGCGTAGGACGGATAGGTGATGGACGGAATGTCCGCGCTCAAGTGGGTCTTGCTCTTGTACTGCACGTTGCCGGTGACGCCGAGCACCAGGCCGTTGCCGATGCCGCGCTCGTACATGGCCGCCAGGTGCCCGGACCAGCGCGGCGCGCCGGGGCGCGTGTTGCCGGCCAGGTTCTGGCGCAGGTCCGTCTCGGTCTGGCCGGGCTGCAAGGGTCCGCAGCCTTGCGCCGGCGTCTGGCCGCCGTGGCAGAATTGGAAGAACTCGGTGAATTTCGACTCCAGCCAGCCGAAGGAGCCGCTGATGAACAGGCCCTCAACCGGCGTCGCCCAATCCACCTGCACTTCGGCGCCGTAAGTCTCCGAGCCGCCCGCGTTCGACGTCACGAAGGCGAATTGGGCGTCGTTGAAGAAGTCCACCTGCAGGTCGCGGAACTTGTAGTAGTACACCTCCAGGGAGGCGAGCATGGAGTTGTCGAGCAACGAGGCCTTCACGCCAACCTCGCCGCCCTTGTTCTCCTCCGGGTCGAAGACGAAGTCGCTGAACACCAGGTCATCGCCGGGGCTGGCGGAGCAGGTGCCGCCCAAGCCGGGCGAGATGCAGGGCGCACCGTTCAACAGCGGCGGCGACAGGTTGCTCAGGATGGCGCTGTTGGAGAAGCCGCCGGACTTAAACCCTTCCTTGTAGGCCGCATAGAGGGTGACGTTGTCCGTGGCCGTCCAGGTCAGCGTGGCCTCGGGAATCAGGTTCTTGAAGGTTTGGTCCGCCGCCGCCCTCGTCAGCAGGTTGCCCGGATCATAGGGAATGAACAGGCCCGTCACGAACGGAAAGACGTAGGGCTGGATGAAGAAGGAGTCCTTGGTTTCGTGGATGTAGCGGGCGCCCGCGGTGAGCTCCCAGTCGGGGGCCATGTTCCAGACCACTTCCGCATAGACCGACCAAGTTTCGCCGTCGGTCTCGGAAATCTTGTTGTAGGCGGTGAACTGGTCGTCGGGATCCTCAAGCGGCCCGGTGAACTCCGGCCCGCACACCGTGGCCGTGCCCACTACGCAGCCGGGGAACGGCAGGAAGGCGAAGATCACGTCCTGATCGAAGAAGCGGTCCGTCTGCTGGTAGTACGCGCCGAACACCAGGTTCACTGGCGAGTCGAAGCGGGTCACGGCCCGCGACTCGATGGCGAACTGTTCGAAGGTGTTGCGCTCGCCGGCAAAGATGTTGGTGATGCCGCCGCCGTCGAAGTCGCTGACCCAGCGCTCGGTGGCATCGTTGTAGTTGATGTTGGTGCGCAGATCGACGTTGTCGAAGGCGTAGTCGAAGTTGCCCGTGATGTTCCAGGAGGTGAACTTCTCGCCTAGGTCGCCGTCGCCGAACTGGTTGAGCAGCGAGTTGATCGCGCCGATGCCAGGCGGCACGTCGTTGATGCCCCGGGCCAGGTTGACCTCGCAGTCGGAGTCGGGCACTGGGCGCGGCTCGAACAGCGTCGTCTGCCGGCCAGGAGGTTGCGGGTCGACGGGCAGGCTGATGTGCTGGCGCCCGCCGAGGGTGGGGCAGCTGAAGAGTTCCCCGCCGCCGCTGGAGGCATGCTGCGAGAATTTGGCGTAGGAGCCCTTGATGTTGTAGCTGAAGCGGTCGCTTAAGTCCCCGGCGGCGGTTAGGCGGAAATAGGTGGTTTCCTCACCGGGCCACCATTCGCCTGCGGCCGCCGGGTTGTCCCACACGTTGATCTGCCCAGTGGCCGCATCGAAGGTGGCGTACTTGTCGGCGCCAGCGTTGTTGCGGATCCAACCCTTGTCCATGTCCGAGGTCTGCACCGCTGCGCGCAGCCCTAGCTTTTCGTTGACGGGCACCGAGATGATGCCCTCCAAGGTCAGGTCATCCGACTCGAACTCGTTGTTGATCCGAACGCTCGCCTCGAACTCGTCGCCGGGATTGTTGGTCATCACCGAGACCACGCCGGCGGTGGAGTTCTTGCCGAAGTAGAGCGCCTGCGGGCCCTTGAGCACCGCCACTTGGCTAGTGTCGAACAGCCCTTCGTTGATGGCGCGGGCCTGGGGCATGTAAACGCCGTCGATGATGATGCCCACCGATGACTCGATGCCGATGCTGGAGGTGGCCGAAGCGATGCCGCGAATGCCGATGGCGGCGCCGTTGCCGCTGCCGCCGCGGCCAATGCTGAGTTGCGGCGTGATAGCTTCCAAGTCCATGAACCCCTCCAGCCCGAAGGTGTCCATGCGATCCTCCCCGACCGCCGTGATCGCCACCGGGATATCGCGCACGGACTCCTCCGTGGCCCGCGCCGTGACGATGATCTCCTCGATTTCCGCTGCGAACGGCGCTGGTGCCGCGGCGGCAAGGATGAAGAACGGAACGAGTGACTTAAAGATGTGAGCCAAGCTTTGCGCTATGGTCATGCTGAATCTCCCCACGTTGATCGTGGGCGGCCCGTTCAGCCAACCGCGCAAACTTCGAGCGACCCTTGGCGACCCTGGGCGCGCCTCTTGATTTGTTACAAGCCGGACCCTCACCCGACCTCACCGGCATGGGAACACATCGCCCCCACTCCGCGCAACCCTTCGGTGGCGACTCGCCTCGACCCTTCCCTTGGCGCGAGGGCGTCCCGCCCTCGAACTGGAAACGGCAATGCACTAAGAGCACTATTCCCCCTGCTTCAGCGTGGTCTTGATGGACTCCGCCAATCGCAGTGCCAAGGCGGCGATGGTCAAGGTTGGATTGGCGGTGCCTGAAGTGGGGAAGACCGCCGATCCGAGGACGTGCAGGTTGTCGTGATCGTGGCAGCGCAGCGCCGGGTCCACGACTGAATGAGCCGGATCCTCACCCATGCGGCAGGTGCCGATGATGTGCCCGGCACCTTGGAACTCGGGATGGTGATGGATGGTCGTGGCGCCCAGCTTGGCGAAGATGCGGTCATGGATGCCCTGCGCCGCGGCCAAGCCGTCGCGGGAATAGTCGCCGACGGCGTAGTGCAGGCGCGGCAGCGGCACGCCGTAGAGGTCCCTGTCCCGGGCATCGAGCACAATCCGGTTACCGGCGTCCGGCAACTGCTCTGTCAACGAGGCCAGCTCCACGTGCCGGGAGGCTTGATCAACAACCGCGCCTCGCAGCGCCTCCCCGCGCAGTCCCGATTCCGCTAGGGCGCGGGCCAACGTCACCGCTCCGCCGGTGCCCCAGGTCCAGCCGCCGTTGCCGATCTGGATGCGCAGACCGGCGCGGGCCGAGCGCGCTGCGCCGTCGCGCAGGTTTTCGATCCCTGCCGTGGACAGCGGACCGCGATACGGCCACACGGGCTCGCCCGCCAGCGCCCAACTCAATCGAATGGGATGGTCCATGAGATTGCGTCCCACCTGATCCGAGCGGTTGGCCACCCCGGCCGGCGTGCGCTCGGAGCGGGAATGGAGCAGCAGCCGCGGCGTCTCCATGGCATGGGCGGCAAGGACGTAGAGGCGGCCTTGGGCGATGCCTTCGCTCAAGTCCGGTCGGCGGAAGCGAATGGCCGCGATGCGTCCATTGGCATCGGTTTCCACCTCGGTGGCGGTGGCCCGTTCATGCACCGCGGCGCCCAGGCGCTCCGCCTTGCGCAGATGAACGGTGGCGTCGTACTTGGCCTGAACCGGGCACAGCGGAATGCAGCTCGCGCTGCCGCAGCAGGCGGGACGGGCATCATGGACCACTGAGTTGCGGGCTTGGGGCGTTGCCCGGACCTCGTAGCCGCTGCCGTCAAGGGCCTGCTCAAACACCTGGTCAAGATAGGACGGCGCGATCGCCGGCAGCGGAAAGCGCCCCGACCGGGGGGAACCCAGGTTTTCGTTCGAATCACCCGCCACGCCCAGTTCCCTTTCCGCCGCCAAGTAGAAAGGCTCAAGTTCGTCATAGCCGATGGGCCAATCGACGCCACGGCCGTAGAGGCTCTTCAGGCGAAAGTCGTTGGGCAGGAAGCGCAGGCAGGTGCCGAGCCAATGCCAGGTGGTGCCGCCCACGGCCTTGAGGTAAGTGCTTTTGAAGTGGTCGGGGCCCGATTGCCGGTACCAGTGCCCGCTGTCAGCGCTGAGCGGGAAATCCGCCTCCGGCGTGGCCAGGTAGGGACTTTCGGGGGTCTTGATCGGCGCATTGAAGTAACGCCCCAAGGCTTGGGCGCGATCAATTCGCGGACCGGCCTCAAGCACCGCCACCCCAATGCCCGCACGGGCCAGTCGCTCGGCCACCAGCGCCCCGGCCACCCCCGACCCGACGATGATGACGTCGGCTGCAACTGCTTGCATAGCGACGGGATGTTCGTCAGGCGGAGGCTTCGGGTGGCTTGGACCAATCTTGCGGCGCCGCGCAAACGCCCGGCGGCGTGGCGAAGCCGAGGGCGGCCCAAATCAAGGCGTCCCGAAAAGTGCCGACCATCGGCCCGGACGGTGTGGGCAGGATGCCCGAGTACCAAGCGGCAATGATCTCCGTCTCCAAGTCGCCGAACTCGCCGCCCGGCGCTTTCAGCCGGCGCTCCAGTTCATCGGTGCGCCCGCCAGCGGCCAAGGTCGCTGCCAACTCGTGGGCGAATTGGGCGTCAAGCGCCGAGGCGGGGAAGCCCGTCAACGCTGCGGACTGCTTCTGAAACAGCCCCGATTCCGGTGTTTCGGGCACGGTAGCGCCGAAGGCCGCTGCCACAGTGGCTGAACCGCAGTAAAGCGCGAACGAGCGGCGGCTCAGTGCATGGGTGGATGGTTTCATGGATGTGCCTTGGAGTGTCTGGAAGACCGGTCAGACCCTATTTCGTTGAGACTACTCGGGGTATTTTCTGATACGAACCGCCCCGTGCCTGCAACAGGCAACCCGTCAGGTCGCTGGCCTGGCAATCCCCGACTGGGCAATCCGCATCGTTGTGTTGGCGCAGCCGCTGCCAAGCGTAGCGCAAAGCATCTGCCCGGCTGTGAAAAAAGTGGTGCTCCCCCTCTTGGTCGGTGAAGCCGGTCCGATGTAGGGCGTCCATCACGTTGCCCTGCGCGCGGGCAAACAGGACCGCGATGTCGCGGCTGGCCAGCGTTTCCGAGAGCGTGCGCAGCATGGCTTCGCCGGTGGCATCGAGTTCATTGATCGCAACCGCATCGACAATGATGCAGGTCAACTCGGGCATGGCGGCCACCCGCTCGAGCACCTTGTTTTCGAAATAGGTCGTATTGGCGAAGAACAGCGACCCCTCAAAGCGCAGGATCGCGATTTTCGGACACTCGGGCCCTTCATCGCTGCCCGTTTCGCGCAAACTCCCGTCCGGGTGGCGCGCCAAGGAATAGATGCGCGGGCTCATGGTGCGGTAGATGTACAGCCCAAGCGACAGCAGCACGCCGGCGACGATGCCGGTTTCCAGGTTTGGCGCAAAGGCCAGCGTCAGCACGAACGTGGTCAGCGCCACGATGCCGTCGTGCTTTTGCGCCTTCCAAGCGTGAATCATGGGCCTCGCCTTGACCAGCCCGCCGACCGCCATGATGATGACGATCGCCAGCGTCGCCTGTGGCAGGTGGTACAGCAGCGGCGTCAGCAGCAGCAGCGTCAGCCCTACGGTGGCGCTGGTGACCACCGCGGAAAAGCCGGTGACGGCGCCGGACTCGATATTCACCGCCGAACGGGAGAACGAGCCGGCGACGGCATAGCCCTGAAAGCAGCTCGCCACCAAATTGCTTAAGCCCTGCCCGATCAGTTCCTGGTTGGCATCAAGGCGCTGGCGGGTCTGCACGGCCATGGTTTTGGCTATGGATATGGCTTCCATGAAGCCGATCAGGGCGATGGTGATGGCGACGCCCAGCAGTTGGGTGGCGGCGGCAAAGTCCATCTGCGGCCACTCGAAGCCAGGCAAACCCCGGGGGATGCTGCCCACCACCTCGCCGCCGGCCTTCTCAAACCCCACGGCCCAGGACACCAGCGTGGTGATGGCGACCGCGATGAGCACGTTCGGCAAATTCGCCGAATAGCGCTTGACCGCCACGATCACCGCCAGCGCCAGCAGGGTGATGCTGATGGTGGGCCAGTGCGGCGACTCGAACGCCAGCACCATCATCTGCCAGACGGCTTCGTAGTGCTGTTCCGTGGCCCCGGCTTCGACGCCGAACAACTTCCCGAGCTGCGATGTGGCAATGATGATGGCGGCAGCATTGGTGAAGCCGAGCACCACCGGGTGCGAGAGGAAGGCGATCATGAAGCCGAGGCGGATGATGCCGAGCGCCAACTGCACCAGCCCGACTAGCAGCGCCAGGGCGACCGCGTAACCCAAGTAGGCTTCCGGGTTGTTGGCCGCCAGCGGCCCCAGCGCGGAGGCGGTGAGCAGCGAGACGACCGCCACCGGGCCAGTGGCAAGTTGCCGCGAGGAGCCGAACAGGCTGGCGATGGCAACCGGCAGGAAGGAGGCGTACAGGCCATAGTGGGCCGGCAGGCCGGCCAGTTGCGCATAGGCCATGGATTGCGGAACGAGCACCAGCGCCACGGTGATGCCAGCGGTGATGTCGGCCCTCCGCACGGCGGGATCCTTGAGCTCCCGGATCCAATCCAGAAACGGCGAGACATTGCCCAGCAGGCCGCGGGCAAACTCGAGCGAGCGATTTAGGGCAGGGCTTGCCATGTCGTCTTACGACACGGAGGAAGTTCTTGTTGAAAGCCCGATGGTAACACAGGCCCCAGTTGACCCATGGGCTTGCATGAAGCGCAAAGGGCAATCCGACGTCATTTGAGGCACTATTGCCCGCGGGTTCAACGAACGGGACATGGACATATGCGAAGACCACTGCACTCCGCCTTGGGGCTGCTGCTGGCCATAACCGCCGGAGTTCAGCAAGCCGAAGAGCGGCCGCTTGCGCCGCTGCTTGAAGGCGTCGGGCCCCTGCATTTTGCCATCAGCACGGATGCGCCCAAGGCGCAGCGCTACTTCGACCAGGCGCTGACCCTGGCGTTTGGCTTCAACCACGCCGAGGCGGTGCGTTCCTTCCGCGCCGCCGCCGCCATCGACCCCACCTGCGGCATCTGCTATGCGGGGGCGGCCTTGGCGCTGGGGCCGAACATCAATGCGCCGATGAGCGAGGAGGCCATCGCCCCGGCTTGGGAGGCCATCGGCATGGCCTTGGCGCAGAGGCCCCATGAAACCGATCGCGAGCGCGACTACATCGATGCCATCGCGGCCCGCTATTCGGCGGACGGCACGGACCGTGCCGCGCTGGACGCCGCGTACGCCGAGGCGATGCGCGTGCTGGCCGAAAAGTACCCGGGCGACTTGAACGCCCGCACCCTCTACGCGGAAGCCCTGATGGACCTTTCTCCTTGGGCCTATTGGCAGGCCGATGGGTCGCCGAACGCGCATACGGTGGCCTTGGTGGATGCGCTGGAGCATGTGCTGGCCACCGACCCCAACCACCCGGGTGCCGCCCATCTGTACATTCACGCCATGGAGCAGTTCACCCCGGAGAAGGCGGAGGCTGCCGCCGACCGGCTGGGTGGCCTAGTGCCGGTGGCTGGTCACCTCGTGCACATGCCGTCGCACATCTACTTGCGGCTGGGCCGCTACGAGGATGCGGTCACGGCCAATGAGCGGGCTGCCGCGGCCGATGAGGACTACATCGCCCAATGCAATGCCCAAGGCCTGTACCCGGCCGTTTACTACCCCCACAACCTGCACTTCCTTTGGTACGCGGCCATGATGGAAGGCCGCCGGGAACTGGCCTTGGCCACCGCCGAACGGCTCAGCGAGCGGATCCCCGTGGAGATGGCCCAGGCCATGGGCGCCATCCAAGCCTATCTGCCCGTGCGCATGTACACGTTCGTCCGCTTCGGCATGTGGGACGAAGCGCTGGCGGCGCCGGCGGTGGCTGAAGCCCTGCCTTACGCCGAAGCCATGCGGCACTACGGCCGCGGCCTCGCCTTCGCCGCCAAGGGGGAGCTGGCGGCGGCCCAGGCGGAACTGGAGGCCCTTGAGGCGGTTCGGGGCAGTGGTGAGCTGGAACTGGTGGTGCTGCGCCGCGCCGACATCAGCGACACCTTGGTCGGCATCGCCGCCAACTTGGTGCGGGCTGGAATGGCCAAGCAGCGGGGCGATGGCGATGAGGAAATCAAACAGTTGCGCGAATCGGTGGCGGCCCAGCTCTCGCTGCCGTACTCGGAACCGCCGTTCTGGCACTACCCGATCCGCCAATCCCTGGGCACTGCCTTGCTGCGCCACGGCGATGCCGAGGCCGCGGAGGAAGTCTTCGCCGCCGATCTCGGCGAGTTCCCGGAGAACGGCTGGTCGTTGCATGGTTTGAGCCAGGCCCTGACAGGGCGCGGCGAGGCCAACGCGGCGGTTCAGGCTCGCTTGGAAGCGGCGTGGCGCAACGCTGACATCGAGCCGAGCACCGGCTGGTAGCGGTAGTGCTCTGTCAACCCACTAATGACGCATGACGGCTCGCCTGCGTATCGACCTTCAAGCCCTGGCCGCCAACTATCGCGCCTTCCGCGAGGCCGCGGCGGGTGCCGTGGGCGCGGTGGTCAAAGCCGACGCCTACGGGCTCGGTGCCGAGGCGGTGGGCCGAACGCTGGCTGCGGCCGGCTGCGAGCACTTCTTTGTGGCCCGGGCGTCGGAAGGCGTTGCGTTGCGTCGGGTGCTGGCTGAACCGGCAATCCACGTGCTTGAAGGCGTCTTCCCCGAAACTGTCGATGCGCTGCTCGAGCAAGGGCTCAATCCGGTGTTGAACGGCCCGGAGCAGCTCGCCCTGTGGACGGCACGAAACCCCAACCCGGCCACGATCCATGTGGACACGGGGATGCAGCGGCTGGGGTTCCCCTTCGATGTTGCCTTGGAGGCTCTTGGTGGCGTTGAGGTCGGGCTTCTGGTGACCCACCTGGCCTGCGCCGATGTGCCGGAGCATCCGTTGAACGCCTTGCAGGCGGAACGCATCGGGCGCTTGCGCGAGCGTTTTCCCGGCGTCCGCTTAAGCATCGGCAATTCCGCCGGAATCCTAAGCGGGGCTATCTTCGGCTGCGACCTTGCCCGTCCCGGCATCGGGCTCTATGGTGGCAACCCTTGGACCGAGCGCCCCAACCCCATGCAGCCGGTTGCAACCTTGGAAACCCAGGTCGTGCAAGTGCGCACGGTCGGGGCGGGGGAGGCGATTGGCTACGGCGCCAGTTGGACAGCGGAGCGGCCGACCGCGGTGGCCGTCCTCGGCATCGGCTACGCCGATGGCTTGCCCCGGCTGCTGTCCAATTGCGGCGCAGTGGCTGCCAACAATCGCCGCTGCCCGCTGCTGGGCCGCGTGTCCATGGACCTCACGGCCGTCGACGCTACCGGCGCCGACTTGGCTGTGGGCGATTGGGTGGAAGCGTTCGGCCCCAACCTGCCCGTGGACGAGGTGGCCGCCAAGGCCAACACCATCGCCTACGAAATCCTCACGGGCATCTCCCCACG
>JAPPIX010000069.1:7761-13202 GCA_028820495.1 Gammaproteobacteria bacterium | reverse complement strand
CCCACGACCAGCGGCCCTTCGGTGAGCGCACCGTCACCGTCAACAACGAGCAGCGCCCATATTTCGAGCAGGTGTTCTGGGCGGGGCTGACGGGCGGCAGCTACCTGCCGGCCACGGTCATCCCCACCGGCCTGAATGCCGAGGGGCTGCCCATCGGCGTGCAGATCGCCGGGCCGGAGTACGGCGATCTCATCACCATCGGCGCAGCCAAGCTGATGGAGGCGAGCGGCTTTGCCTTCACGCCGCCGGCGGCCTACTTGGGCTAACCGTTGGGCGGTCCATGCGAACGACGGCCATCGCCCATCCCAACATCGCCCTGCTGAAATACTGGGGCAAGCAGGACGGGCCCGGAAACCGCCCGGCCACGCCATCGCTGTCCATTACCTTGGATGCGCTGACCACCACCACCACCGTCGAGGACGCCGATGCCGATGCGCTGCGGCTGGACGGCCGCCCGGTTCGCGACGCCAAGATCGAGCGGACCTTGGCCGACTGGCGGCGGGATTACGCGATCGGTCCGTTGGCCATTTCCAGCCGCAACAACTTTCCGACCGCCGCCGGGCTCGCTTCGTCGGCGTCCGGCTTCGCCGCCTTGGCGACCGCCATAGACGCACACTGCGGGCTAGGCTTAAGCGATGGCGAGCGCTCGGCCTTGGCCCGGCGCGGCTCGGGTTCGGCGGCCCGTTCCATTCACGGTGGCTTCGTGGCGCTGGCGGCGCCGGATTGGCATGGCGACCCCGTGCTGGCCCCGGATGCATGGCCGCTGGCGGTGGTCGTGGCCATCACCGCCTCGGAGCCGAAGGCCGTTTCCTCAACGGCTGGCATGAGTCGTTCCAAGGCCACCTCCCCCTTCTTTGCGGCTTGGGCCGCCACCGCCGATGCCGAGTTTGAGGCCATGAAGGCGGCCGTCGCCCACCGGGACTTCGAGGCCTTGGCAGAGATTGCTGAGGCCAGTTGCCTGAAAATGCACGCGCTCATGCTGAGCAGCCGGCCACCGCTCATCTATTGGCGCGGCGCCACGGTTGAGTGCCTGAGGGTGGTCCACGAACTGCGTGCCGACGGCTGCCGGGTCTTTGCCACGGTTGATGCAGGGCCCCAAGTCAAGGCCGTTTGCGAGCCCCGGAATGCGGAGCGCGTCGAGGCCGCCCTCAAGGATGTTCCGGGTGTCCTGAGCACGCTGCGCTCCGGGCTTGGCGGCGGCGCTCGGGTCGCCGATTCGTGATCGTTGGCCGCGCCCCGGGCAAGGCGGTGCTCTGGGGTGAATACGCGGTGCTCGCCGGTGCGCCCGCGGCGGTGCTGGCGGTGGACCGGCAGGCCGTCTGCGAACTGACGCCAAGCGCCGACTACTGCTTCATCGCCAGTGGCTTCGACGCTCCTGAGGCCGAGTTTCGCCATCTTCCTCGCAATCCTCCCGAAGCCGCTCCGGCGGCCTTATTGGCCTGGCAGGTGCTCAACACCTTCGATGGCAGGGGCTTGCGGCCGGGCACCTTCAGAATGGGCACCGACGCCTTCTACGCCAAGGGCCGCAAACTCGGCCTCGGCTCCAGTGCGGCCCTGTGCGTCGCCGTCGAAGGCGCCTGCGCACGGTGGCTTGGCGAGGCGCCGCGCTATCAGCGGGCATTGGCCGCCCATCGCCGTTTTCAAGGCGGACGGGGCAGCGGCATCGACGTGGCGGCGGCCTTTTTCGGTGGCGCGCTGCGCTTTCAGGACGGCGAGGCTCAACCCCTGGTCGCAGCCTTGCCCCAATGCCGCTTCGTCTGGACCGGCGAGGGCGCCGACACCGGGCGTTACATCGACCGCTTTGCCGCGTACCTGAACGGCGGCGACACCTTGGCGCTGGATAGGCTCGCCGAGCAGTCGGAACGCCTATGTCGAGCGCCGAGCCTGGATGCGCTCAACGGCTATGCCCAAGCGTTGCGGCAACTTGACCGAGCGGCCGGCCTTGGCATCTACACGGCAGCCCACCGACGGGCGGATTCGCTTGCAAAAGTCTATAAACTTGCCTATAAGCCCTGTGGCGCAGGCGGTGGGGACATCGGCGCGGTGTTTGCTGAGTCCCCCGGCCAATTCGCCGAATTTGAGGCCGCCGCGGGGGCGGCGGGTTTGACCGTTCTGGACTTGGAGGCTGCTCCTCATGGCATCGAAATCCGCACCTGAGCGCAGTTCGCGCATCCCCAACTTCTTTCGCCTGAGCGTTGCCGAGCGCATTGACGCCCTGCGCCAGCGGGGGTTGCTGAGCGCCGGCGACCAGCGGCTGCTGGCCAGCGGCGAGCACGGCCTCAGCTTGCCCGTGGCGGACAAGATGATCGAGAACGTGGTTGGCGTGTTTGGCCTGCCGCTCGGCTTGGGCCTTAACTTTCTCATCAATGGCCGCGACTATGCGGTGCCCTTGGTGGTGGAGGAGCCTTCCATCGTCGCCGGTTTGTCGGGTGCCGCCCGGGTCGCCCGGCTCGGCGGCGGGTTTGCCGCTGAGAGCACCGATCCGGTGCTGATCGGTCAGGTGCAGGTGGTCGGCGCACCCGACCCGGAGGCGGCCCGGCAGCGCCTGATCGACGAGCGGGAAGCCATCTTGGCGCTCGCCAACAGCCTGCATCCCAAGATGGTCGCCCGCGGTGGCGGCGCGACCGACGTGGAGGCCTTCGTCCATTCCGAGGCGGCCGATGGGGCCATGGTGGTGCTGCACCTTTTGGTGGACACCCGCGACGCCATGGGCGCGAACCTGGTCAACACCATGTGCGAAGGCGTGGCTTCACTGGTGGAGACCCTGACCGGCGGCAAGGTCTTCCTGCGCATTCTGTCCAACCTCACCGACCGCGCCTTGGCCCGTGCCAGCGTTCGCATCCCCGCCGCCAATCTGGAGGGCAAGGGCTACACCGGCGAGCAGGTGCGCGACGGCGTGGTGCTGGCCAGCGACTTGGCACAGATCGACCCCTACCGGGCCACCACCCACAACAAGGGCATCATGAACGGCGTGGACGCCGTGGCTATCGCCACCGGCAACGACTGGCGGGCAATCGAAGCCGCCGCCCACGCCTATGCAGCCCGCAGCGGCCTGTACAAGGCGCTCTCAAGGTGGTGCAGCAATAAAGCCGGTGACCTGGTCGGGGAGATCGAAATGCCCATGAAGGTGGGCACTAAGGGCGCCTCCTTGGAAACCAACCCCAGTGTGCGCATCAACCACCAAATCCTCGGCGCCGAATCGGCCACCGAGCTGGCCGGCGTGATGGCCGCGGTGGGGCTGGCGCAGAATTTCGCCGCCTTGCGGGCGCTTTCCACGGCGGGCATTCAGCAGGGGCACATGACCCTGCACGCCCGCAGCGTGGCCAGCACGGCGGGTGCTCCGGAGGCCATCTTTGACCAAGTTGTGGATGCCCTGATCGAAAGCGGCGAGATCAAGGTGTGGAAGGCGGAGGAGATCATCCGCAACCTGACGCGCCGGGCGGCCGTCCCGGATCAGGTTCAGCGCAGTTCGGCCTGCGGCAAGGTGATTCTGCTCGGCGAACACGCCGTGGTTTACGGTCGCCCCGCCATTGCGCTGCCGGTGCCGTTGGCCGTGGAGGCCCATGTGCGCGAGGGCGGCGATGGCGTGCAACTGGTGATCCCGCGCTGGGGCTTGGAGCAGAGGGTGGCGCCGGACCAGCGGCAGGGCGTGTCCGCCACTCTGAACATCATCCTCGAGGCGCTGGATGTCGTGGGCCGGCCCATGTTGATCGAGGTCATGCCGCACCTGCCGAGGGCCATGGGGCTCGGCGCGTCGGCAGCCTTGGCGGTGGCGGTGATCCGGGCCATTGGCGATGCCTTTGAACTCGGCTTAACCGACGACTTCGTCAATCAGATCGCCTTTGAATGCGAAAAGACCGCCCACGGCACGCCCTCGGGCATCGACAACACGGTGGCCACCTACGGCTCAAGCGTTCAATTCCAAACGGACGGCAAGACGCCCCGCTTCAAGGAGTTGCGCATTCCCCAGGCGCTGCCCTTGGTGATTGGCATCACCGGCGAGGAAAGCCTGACCGCGAAGACCGTCGCCGGCGTGCGGGCCGCGTGGACCGAATACCCTGAACGCTACGAGGCCATCTTCGACCAGATCGCGGACCTGACTACGGCGGGTACGGACGCCATTGCGGCAGCCAACTTCAACGAGTTGGGCCAAGTGATGAACCTCTGCCACGGCTACCTGAACGCCCTGCAGCTCTCCACCCCTGCCTTGGAGGCCATGATTCACATCGCTCGCGACCACGGCGCCTCCGGCGCCAAGCTGACCGGCGGCGGCGGCGGCGGCTCCATGGTCGCCCTGTGCCCGGACAGCCAGGAGCAAGTGGCCGAAGCCATGCGAACGGCGGGCTTCAAGGCTTTGTCCGTGACGGTGGGCGGGTAGCAAGGAGCGCTCCGCCGCGCCGGCCCCCTCGCGCCCCCACTAGGGGCGCAAGCCTCGGTTGTTCCGAGGCACTTCCTGAAATACCATTTTTTTGCGCAAATCGATGTTTTTGCCCATAAATTACCAGTATTTCGGTATAGTTCCCTTATGACCAACACCCTGACCGCGCTGGGCGAGAACCTCCGTCGTGCACGCAAGAGGCGGTTTCCGCGCGATAACTTGGCGGCTTTCGCGCTGCGCGTCGGCGTGAGCCGCTCCACGCTGCAGAAGATGGAGCAGGGCGACTTGTCCGTCGCCACGGGCAAGTACTACCGCGCTGCGGAAGTCCTGGGCCTTGAGGACACCTTCGGCGGGCTGCTGCAAGTGGAGGAGAGCCTGTTTGACGACCCGCGTTCGGTTTGACATCTACCTCAACTGCGCCGGTACCGGGGTTATCCATGCTGCGGACTGCGTCTTGGAGGAGCACGCTGGCTTCGTGCGCCGCGTGGATTTTCGGTACACGCTGGATTATCTGGCGCATCCGCGCGGATTCCCGCTGGACCCGGAACGGCTGCCCCTTGGCCCCGGTGAAGTCGTGCTTCACTGTCGGGGCGGAATGCCGGGCTTTATTGACGATCACCTGCCGGACGCTTGGGGCCGCAAGGTCCTTGCAGCCTTGGCGCTGCGCCGTGACGCACGGCGGCTCAATGCCAACAGCGCGATAGACCTTCTGACGCTGGTTCCGGCGGGCAGCCGCATCGGCGCACTGTCGTTCACTCGCCCAGGTGAGCCGCCTTGCTACCCTTTGGGTGCGCCGATGGAGCGGCTTGACCAAACGGAACGGGTAGCCGCTCACATTGACGCCTTGGATTGGCAGTCAATCAGCGCGGACGAATTCGGATTAGCGCATCTTGCTGAGGCGGGCAGCGGCGTGGGCGGTGCCCGGCCGAAAGCCCTGGTGACGGATCGAGACGTGCACTCTTGCGAGGGGCGAACCCCTCGCGCTCCCCAAGCTGAGGGCTCTTCATTCGAGGGGCGAACCCCTCGCGCTCCCCAAGCTGAGGGCTCTTCATTCGAGGGGCGA
>JAPPIX010000069.1:3265-7661 GCA_028820495.1 Gammaproteobacteria bacterium | reverse complement strand
CGAGGGGCGAACCCCTCGCGCTCCCCAAGCTGAGGGCTCTTCATTCGAGGGGCGAACCCCTCGCGCTCCCCAAGCTGAGGGCTCCTACTTGGCAAAGTTCAACCGCCTGTCCGGCGACCCATACAACAATGCCCGAGTTGAACTGGCGTGCTTGAACATGGCCCGTGCCGTCGGTCTCAACGTGGTTGAGGGAAGGGTTGTCAGTGGCGTGAACGGGCGCGACGTTCTCCTCCTCAATCGGTTCGACTTGACGCCCGGCGGGAACCGCCGCCACCTGTTGACGGTGAACGCCCTGCTCAAGGAACGGGCCACGCAACGGGACTCGGGGCTGGTGTTCCGATACGACGACGTTTCGGACCTGCTGTCCCGCTACTCCGTCGCCATTGAAGCCGACCTTAAGCAACTGGTGCGTTTGGCCATGTTCAATCGCGCCATAAACAACACGGACGACCACAGCCGAAACTTCAGCCTCATCAACGATGGGGAAGGATACCGATTGTCTCCAGCCTACGACTTGGTGCCCCAGCCAGCGATGGGCGAATACCACGCGGCCGGCTTCTCCCACCAACCGAACCCTCCGAAGCCGAGCGAGATCTCCGGTGCGGGAAGGATGTTCGGGCTCAGCACGACCTGGCTGTGCGCCTGCGCCGATGAAGTCATCGCAGGCATTGATCGTTGGAGTGAGTTCGCGGAGCAGGCGGGTGTGGATGAGTCTGAGCACGACCGGCTTAGGCGCCTGTTCAACCCCTGACTAGAGGGCGGAAGGCACGGCGCTCGCCCCGAGCGCCGTCACTCAGTGCGCCCGAGTAGCCGATGCTGGCACGATGCTGGCGCATGAATTGCCATTTGCCGCTGAACTGTTCAAGATGAAAAGCTTGGGGGACGGAGTAGGCGCCAGGATGGTGGCAGCGGAGATCGACGACTCAACGCAGTTGGCTGGCGACAGCATCGCGGCCCGCTTTCGCTACACGCCGGGCACGGCGATTTTCGACTATCCCACCCGCGTTGACCTGTTTGGCGACCCCAGGACCTATCTGCAAGACCGGGTGGCGGCGCTTTCGGAGCTGCAGCAGAAGCTCTACGCGGAACAGCGCGTGTCGCTGCTGGTCGTCTTTCAGGGCATGGATGCGGCCGGCAAGGACAGCACCATCAAGCACGTCACCAGCGGCGTCAATCCCCAGGGCTTTCAGGTTTTCAACTTCAAGCAGCCCACTTACAAGGACATCGACCACAACTATCTGTGGCGCTATTGGCAAGCCATGCCGGAACGCGGGCGCATCGGCATCTTCAACCGCTCCCACTATGAGGAAGTGCTGGTGGTGAAGGTGCATCCGGAGATTCTCCAGGCGCGTCGGTTGCCGCAGCAGTCATTCGACGAACGGTTCTGGCGCAACCGCTACCAGGACATCCGCTCCTTGGAGCGTCACCTGAACGAAAACGGTACCAAGGTGGTGAAGTTCTTCCTGAACGTGTCCCGCGAGGAGCAGAGGCGGCGCTTGCAGAAACGGCTGGACAATCCGGAGAAGTTCTGGAAGTTCGATCCTCGGGACATCGATGAGCGCCAGCATTGGGACGACTACCAGAACGCCTATCAGCAAGCCGTCACCGCCACCCATACCGATGACGCGCCTTGGTACCTGATCCCAGCGGACCACAAATGGACCATGCGGGCCACGGTCGCTGCCATTGTCACAGTGGAGTTGGCTGGTTTGGACCCGCGCTATCCCGAACCCACCGAAGAGCAGTTGGCAAAGATCAATTGGGCACGGGAGCAGTTGGCGGCGGAAGGCGGCTAACCTGAGTCACTGCTGGGCCATGGCGGGCACCCCTTCGTCCAACGTCACCCAAGCCTGTTTGCTGTCGCACCAAGCGTGGAACATGGGCTTGAAGCCCGAGGTGTCATCCAGCGTCCCAGTTTTCAGAATGAGGGTGTCAGGCTGGGCTTCGATGGCCGAGTAGATGGGTGAGCCGCAGGTGGCGCAGAAATAGCGCTGCACCGGGTTGCCGCTGGTGGTGTCGCGGTCCTCAAAGAGCTTTGGCTCGCCGGCGGTGAAAGCGAATTCCGCCCTCGGCACGCCAGCCAGCGTGGAAAACGCTGACCCGGCTTGGCGTTGGCAGTTCTTGCAGTGGCAGACGCCGGTCATGGCCGGCGGGTTCTGGATTTGGTACTTGACGGCGCCGCACAGGCACTGGCCGGTCATTGGCATGGCAATTCCCCCTGTTGGTGATGCCGCCAAGCATAGCCAATCGGGCACTCAACTGCCCGGCCCGCTTGTCTCGCCGGATGCGGGGCGGTACCAGATGGGCGAGGTATAGGCTCGTTCCTGAATCGCTGCCGGGGCGCTGGCCGGTTGCTCCGTGCCCCAGCGGGCCGCGTCGTAGGTGGTCCAGCGGGGGGTTGGGATGGCGAGGATGCGGGCGTAGTAGAGGGCGCGGCGATGGGGGTCGAAGTGCGGGTCGCGCCATACCGTGGCGAGGGTGGCCGCGCCGATGGCGTTGGTGTAGGTCGCCGCCTCGACATCCACCGTGCTGCCTACTGGCGAGCGGCAGCGGCCGTCGGCGTCGATGGCGCGGCCATCGGACACGGCGACGTCATGGATGCGCTCCTCGACCTGCCCGGTCGCGGTCACTTGGAGCTTGATCACCTGGATGCGGTCGAGGTTTGCGCCGAGCGGGTCGCGCCACGCTGCAACCACGAAGGCCGGGGCCGCATTCGGCGCGCCGGGGCCAGCGATCTCGCTGCCCATCGGCACACCCTTCGCGTAGCCGACGGCCGCCAGGTCCGGCGCCTGGGCATCCTCGGCGGTAAAGTCGAAGCCGCCGAAGAAGCGAACGGCCATGCGTGGCCCGGTGGTGGCGTACGCCTCCCGCCTGACCAAGGCATCGAAGATATCCGCGCGCGTGTTCTCCCGCGCCCACACCCCGACGTAACCCGAGGCCACCAGCGACCAGGCCGTCATCTGCGACGGCAGCAGGGCGTTCATCAAGCTGCCGACCACCCATCCGCCCGGCGGGTCGAGCGGCACCCAAGGCTCATCCGCCCGGCCCGAACGGGGCTCGCCGACGGAGAACTTGCCCCAGAAGTTGTCGTCGTCTGCCGTAGCGAGGCCGGTGTGGGCGTCGGTGCTGCCGATCAGGCCGAACCGAAAGGGGTTGCGGCCCAACTGCTGTTCAACCGCTAGGCCATTGCCCAGCGCGGCGCGCGCATACTCGCCCGCGTACATGGCATCCCTGTGGCCCAACCGGCCCATGCCCCGCATTTCGTCCCAAGTGCCGAAGTCAGCGAACTCGTCGTCCGGCGACAGGTAGGGCACGGTCTCGCTGTCGCCCTTGATTTGCGTGACTTCAACGACCGGCTCCCATTGGGCGCGCGCTGCCGCGTAGCCTTCGGTGAGCGGGCTGCCGTCAAAGCGCTGCAGTTCGAACATCCTTCCGGCGGACAGGTTGCCGTTGTGGGGAATGGCGATGGCTCGGCCGCCGGTGCGCCGCTCGTAGCTCGCTAGGTGACGCCAAAGGTCCTCCGGGTCCGTGCCATCCATGGCGCTGAACGGCAGCACCTGGCGCACCCTTTTTGCGCCGTCGCGGAACATCACGTTGCGGTGCAAGTTGGCGGTGTCCGGCATCGAAGACCACTCGTAGCCGATGAAGGTGGTGAAGTGCCCCGGATCGTTGTGGCGCTCCGCGTTGTCGATCACCCGATCCCACATCGTGCGGTTGAAGGGTTGGTCGCGGATGGTTTCGGTGGGTGCTTCCATCTCCCCCGCGGCCAAGTAGCCGATGCGCTCGAAGCGGCCCTCCTTGAACAGCGCATGCCAGCGCCCCCCGTTGCGCATCGCCAGCAGGTCGGGGTCGCCCGCCCTGAGCAGCGGATAAAGGCCCAGGTACTCGGCGTGGTCGGAGACCATCAGGAAGTCAAGCGGCTGGCGCAGTTGGACGCGCTCGCCGTTGTGGGCGGTGACCGTCTCGCCGCGCGCGAAGCGGTAGGCGTGGTCCGGCGTTAGCAGTTGATTGCCGTAGCTGGCGGCGTCCGCCGACCAACTGCTGTGCACATGGGTGTCGCCCCAGTAGAGGTTGGTGGGGTAGCTGCCGGTCTCGCTGTTGGCGGTCAATGCCATCGCCAGCGCGAAAGCGCTGGCCGCTGCCGTGCGACTTCCGTTGCGTGAAAGAACGGCGCGAACCATGTCGGTGAGGATAACCTAACGAGGCGATGCCTAGGATCCACAAGTGGAAGCGCCGCCTTGGCGGCGCAGGGAGCCGGGCGCAACAGGTGGTTCATGTGACAACCTTGCCCCGCGATGAGGAAGACTAGTGTTATCCTCAACTCATCGCTTGGTTTTTCCGAATGGCGTCGTCTAGGAAGCGCGCAAATCCCCACTGGCCTGCAACATTGGTGGCT
>JAPPIX010000069.1:0-3165 GCA_028820495.1 Gammaproteobacteria bacterium | reverse complement strand
CGCGCCTGACATGCGCATTCTGATCGTCAGCGACGCTTGGCTGCCGCAACTGAACGGCGTGGTGCGGGCGCTGTCCACCACCCGGGAGCGGCTGGTGGGCATGGGCCACGAAGTGGAGGTGCTCGGCCCGGATCGATTCCGCACCGTCCCCTGCCCGACCTACCCTGAAATCAGGCTGGCGCTGACCCGGCCGAGCCGGGTGGGGCGCCTGATCGAAGCCTTTGCGCCGGACGCAGTGCACATCGCCACCGAAGGGCCGCTTGGCTGGTGCGCGCGCCATTGGCTCGGGCGGCATGATTTGCGCTTCACTACTTCCTTCCACACCCTGTTTCCGCTCTATCTCAAGCTGCGTGCCGGGTTTCCAGAACGCTGGTCCTACGCGCTGCTGCGGCGCTTTCACAACGCCGCGGCACACACCATGTGCTCCACCCCGACCCTTGATGGGCTGCTTCGCGAGCACGGCATCCCGTCGGTGGTGCGCTGGATCAGGGGAGTGGACACGGCCTTGTTTCGACCCGTTGCACCCGCCAACCTGAATCTGCCCGGCCCGATACTCATGTACGTTGGGCGGCTGGCCGTGGAAAAGAACATCGAGGCGTTCCTGGGCATTGACCGGCCCGGCACCAAGGTGTTGGTGGGCGACGGCCCGGCGCGGGCCGCCCTGCAGCGGCGCTTCCCGGAGGCGGTGTTTCTCGGCCCGCGGATGGGCGAGGCCCTGGTGGCGCACTACTGCGCCGCCGACGTGTTCGTCTTTCCCTCCAAGACCGACACGCTGGGCTTGGTGATGCTTGAAGCGCTGGCCTGCGGCATCCCGGTGGCCGCCTATCCGGTGCCGGGGCCGGGTGATGTCATTGGCAGCAGCGGCGCGGGCGTTCTGGACGAGAACCTCGCCGCCGCCATCGACGGGGCGCTGAACATTCCGGCCGAGGCCTGCCTGGCGCACGCGGCGAACTTCGATTGGGGCGTGTCCGCCCGCCAGTTTCTGCACAATTTGGTTCCAGCTCAGACACCGGTGAGTCAGGCTCTAGGAGCCTCTGCCTCCGGAAGTCGCGAAAGCGAAAATTCGATCCCGCCGTCCCTTTGGACGGGCGATTGAGGAGAATATCTGGCCATATTTGACGAAATCGAACGTTCAAAGGGGCGAGCGGGAGCGGATTTGCAGCCGTGAATTCCGGAGGCAGAGGTTCCCGGCCTGCCAATTTGATCGAGTTGCGCCAGCAACTCGATCACGTCACCGAAGGTGACGCGGGTTGCGGTAGAATCAACGGTCCCCGCGAAGGCGGCGGTGCAGGAATAGAAGGGGGGACGGCATGAGGGTCATTGTTCTCGGCGGCGACGGCTTCTGCGGTTGGCCGAGCGCCCTGCACTTATCGATCCGCGGGCATGACGTCACCATCGTCGACAACTTCTCCCGGCGCAACATCGACAACGAGCTCGAGGTGCAAAGCCTCACCCCCATTCAACCCTTAAGCGTCCGGCTTGCCGCTTGGCGGGAGGTGACGGGCAAGTCGATCGCCTTCGAGCGTCTTGACGTGGCGGCGCAATACGACCGCCTCGTGCAGCTCATCAATGAAGTGCGCCCGGACAGCATCGTTCATTTTGCCGAGCAGCGGGCGGCGCCGTACTCGATGAAGTCGTCCTGGCACAAGCGCTACACGGTGGCCAACAATCTCAACGCCACCAACAACGTGCTTTCCGCCATCGTCGAGAGCGGGCAGGACGTTCACTTGGTGCACCTCGGCACCATGGGCGTGTACGGCTACTCGTCGGTGGGCGTGAAGCTGCCGGAGGGGTACCTGCGGGTTAAGATGACCGCGGAGAACGGCGCCGAGGTGGAGCAGGAAATCCTCTATCCGCCCAATCCCGGCAGCATCTACCACGTCACCAAGACCCAGGATCAGTTGTTTTTCGCCTTCTACAACAAGAATGACGAGGTGCGCATCACTGACCTGCACCAAGGCATCGTCTGGGGCACGCAGACCCGGGAGACGCGGCTGGACGAGCGGCTGATCAACCGCTTCGACTACGACGGCGACTACGGCACGGTGCTCAATCGCTTCCTCATGCAGGCCGCCATCGACTACCCGCTGACGGTGCACGGCAGCGGCGGGCAAACCCGGGCCTTCATACACATCCAGGACACCGTGCGCTGCATCGAACTGGCGATCGCCAACCCCCCGGTGCCCGGTGAGCGTGTCAGGATCCTCAACCAGCTTACCGAAACCCATCGGCTGATTGACTTGGCGAAGCTGGTGTCCAACCTCACCGGCGCCCGCATCGAGCATGTGCCGAACCCGCGCCGGGAGGCCGACGCCAATGATCTGGAGGCCACCAACAACGGCCTGTTGGGCTTGGGGCTTAAGCCCACCACCCTGCGCGAGGGCCTGCTGCGGGAGGTCACCGAGATCGCGGGCCGGTACGCGGACCGCTGCGACCGCGACCGGATACCCTGCGTATCCGCATGGACCCAGGACATCGCCGAGGCTTGCGCAGGCAAGCCCGGGCACCGCACGCCTGCGCAGGGCCAAGCGCGTCAATGAACACCTAAGATCGTAAGAGACATACGAGGACATTCCGCATGAAGCACCGGCTGATTCCAAGCTTTTTCCCGACACGCTGGCTGGGCGGGGCAGCCGCGCTGCTCATGATGGGCACGGCCGCTGCCGACTTCGCTCCGGAGCCGATGAACGTCAACCTCAGCCTGCCGGCCACCTATCCGGAGCATTGGCTGGTGGTGCATGACGCCGCCTTCTTCCACATGCGCGAGGGCCGTTACCTGTTCGTCGATCCGCGGGCCGACACCGTGGGCGGGCAGGTGCGCGGCATGCTGTCGGCCGATTTCATCGCCCACTACGAGCAAAGCGCGGCCCGCGGCGAGCACTACGTGATCGAGTCCTTCTTTTCCCGGGGCGGGCGGGGCGGCGAGCGCACCGACGTGGTCACCATCTATGACGCGGCAAGCCTTGCGGTGAGCGGCGAGATCATCATCCCGCCGCGCAAGCTGTCCTCGATGCCGGAGCGCCTCGCAACCGCCCTGGTGGCTGAGGACAAGCTGCTGGTGGTGTACAACTTCACGCCCGGGCAGTCGCTCACGGTGGTCGATTTGGAGAAGCGCGAGTTCGTTGCCGAGCACGGCATCGCGGGCTGCTCGCTGGCCATTCCCAC
>JAPPIX010000120.1 GCA_028820495.1 Gammaproteobacteria bacterium | reverse complement strand
GTGCCAGCAGCGCTTCGGTGTCGGCGGGGTTGGCCGCCACATCGGGTTCGATGCCCGCATCGTGGATGGAGTTGCCGCTTGGGGTGAAGTAGTGGCCAGTGGTCAGTTTGAGCCCTTGGGCGCCCGATAGGGGCACTAGGGACTGCACGGTGCCCTTGCCGAAACTGGTCTCGCCGAGCAGGATGGCCCGTCCATGGTCCTTCAGCGCCCCGGCGACGATTTCCGAGGCCGAAGCGGCCTTCCTGTCGATCAAAAGCACCACGGGGGCGCCGTTCAGCGCATCGCCGGGCGGGGCGCGGTAGGCTTGTGCGGGGGTCGGTGGACGGCTGCGCATGGTGGCGACCACGCCGCCGTCGAGCAGGGCGCCCGCAATGTCCACCGAGGCAGGGAGGATTCCCCCGGTGTTGCCGCGCACATCAAGGACTAAGCCGGCAATTGGGCGTTCCGCTGCCAAGGTGGCTAAGGCGCCTTGAAAATCGCCGCTGGTCCGCTTGTCGAACCGGACGATTCGGACGTAGGCGTAGCCCGCCTCGAGCCAGCGCCAACGGACGCTGGGCGCGGCAATCAAGGCGCGGGTGAGGTCGAGGCCGAATCGCTCGCCGCCGCGCTTCACCCGCAAGTTCACTTCCGTGCTTGGCGGTCCGCGCAGGCTTTTCACGACCCATTTCAAGCGCTTGCCTTTAAGCGAGGTCCCGTCGATCGAGGTGATCCGATCGCCGGGCAGCAATCCGGCCTGGGTGGCGGGGGAATCATCAAGGGTGGCAGCGATGGTGAAATAGCCGTCCGCTAAAGCCAGCTCGACGCCGATGCCGCCGAACCAACCATCGGCATCCGCTTGCAGGCTCTCGAAGGCGTCTTTGTCGAGATACCGGGAATGGCGGTCCAGTCCACCCAAGATGCCGCGCAGCGCATCGTTGGCGAGCTGTTCGTCGGCCACCTCTTCGACGTAGTTGGCCTTGATTAGGCGAATGGCCTCGTCCACCAGCCGGTTTGCGAGGAGACCGGTGCCGGACGCTGCGCGATACGCGACCATCCCGAGCGCCACACCAGTCACGATGCTGACCAGAACACCGAAATGCACTAGAGGGCGCATCACGGTGGCGTGAGCCATTGCCAAGGGTCAACCGCCTGGCCCTTGTGGCGCAATTCGAAGTAGATGCCGCTGGCCGTGGCGCCGCCGCTCTGGCCGGCATGGGCGATGACTTCGCCGGTTTCAACCAAGTCATTGACTCTCTTGGTCAATTGGTCGGCTTGGCCGTAGAGGGTCATGTAGCCGTTGCCGTGGTCGATGATGGCCATGTGTCCGAAGCCGCGCAGCCAATCGGCGAACACCACGCGCCCGCCATGGACCGCGGCCACTTCGGTGCCGGTCGGCGCGTTCAGCAGCAGCCCTCGCCAAGCCATGTCGCCATCGGCCCGGGGCTGGCCGAAGCGTCCGACGAGCTCACCGCGCAGCGGCCATGCGAGACTGCCCTTGCGGGCGGTGAATCGGCCCACCCCGGGGATGGTGCGCCGTTCGATTTGATCGATGAGCGTCTGCAGCCGCTGGCGGTCGGCCAACAGGCGAGTGCGGCGGTTTTCCTTGTCTTCGAATTCTTGGTCGAGCGCGGCGATCAGGGCATCCCGGGCTTGGCGTTCCGTCTGCAGCGATTGCCGGCGCGTACGCAGTTGCTCCAAGTCCCGGCGCTCGACCGCTCGTTGGGTCCGAAGGGCCTCGGCGTTGCGCTCGATGTCCGCCGATAGCCGGCGGAAGGCATCCAGCGCCTGAATGCGCGCATCGGTGATGAAGCGGTGGTACGCCAGGATGCGCTCCAAGGTCCCGGCTGATTGCTGGTTGAATAGCAGCTTAACGAATTGCTCGCCGCTCAGCCGATAGGCGGCGGCAAGGTGATTGGCCAGGCGGCGCACCTCCTCTTCGCGCTGCGCATTCAGGCGCTGTTGCCCATCCTCCAGGTCGGTCAGTGCGTCCCGGATGTCCGCCAAGGCGGCTTCGCCGGCGCGGACGGCGGCGCTCAATCGAGCGACGGCGCCATCCCGGACCTGCACGTCCTTGAGCCAGCGCAGGCGGCGGCGCTCCGCGTCGGACAGCCAGGTTTCCAGGTCGTTGAGTTCAGCCAACACCGACTCCAACTTCGCCTTGGCTTGGCTGCCCTCGTCGGCGGCCACTGCCGTATGGATCGACACGGCGAGCAGCAGCGCCTTGGTTAGTGCGTCCAGTGAGCGGCGCTCTGGCGAGCGCCGTTTCGAGGGCGGGACGCCGCGCAAACCTTCGGTTCGCGTTGGAGTTTCGCTGACGCGAAACTCAGTTGGTATCGAGCGAACCTCCCCGGAGCGAGGGCATCTTGCCCTCGATTGGGCTATGGGAATGCACTTTCCATCGGGAGGCTGGGAACTTGGTCCATACAATGGCAGGACGCCCTTGCGCCGAAGGAGCCTTTTCATTCCCGTATTAGCGACCGGCCCGTCATGTCCGGGGGAGGTTCGATGCCCATTAGGGCGAGGGCGGTGGGCGCGACGTCGGCCAAGGTGCCACCGTCGGCCAGCGACGGCGCCCCATCGCCGAGCACCACTAGGGGTACGGCTTGGGTGGTGTGGGCGGTGTGGGGTTGGGCGTTGTCGGCATCGCGCATGCGCTCCACGTTGCCGTGGTCGGCGGTGATCAGCATGCGCCAACCCTGTTCGGCGGCCGTCGCCGCCAATTGGCCGAGGCATTGGTCCAGGGTTTCGACCGCGGCCACGGCGGCGTCGAACTGGCCGGTGTGCCCCACCATGTCGCCGTTGGCGTAGTTGCAGACGATGGCATCAAAGCTTTCCGAGCGGAGCGCGTCGATGAGGCCTTCGGTCAGTTCCGCGGCGCTCATTTCCGGCTTCAGGTCATAGGTGGCGACCTTGGGGCTGGGCACGAGCAGGCGCTCTTCGCCGGGAAAGGGCTGCTCGCGACCGCCGGAGAAGAAGAAGGTCACGTGGGCGTACTTTTCGGTTTCGGCGGCCCTCAGTTGCCGTTTGCCAAGCTTGGAGAGGTGCTCACCGAAGGTGTTGGCCAGCACTGCCGGCTCGAACAGGCAGGGGACCTCGAGGTCTTCCGCGTAGCGGGTGAGGGTGGCGCCGTTCTTGACCGGGCTGAATCGGTGGCGTGGGAATTCGTTGAAATCCGCCTTAAGCAGGGCGCGGCTCAATTGCCGAGCCCGGTCGGCACGGAAGTTGGTGAACAGGACCGCGTCGTGTTCGGTGAGGACCGGCACTTGACCGCCGGCGCTGCGCACTGCCGTGGGCTGGACAAACTCATCGGTTTCGCCCCGCTCGTAGGCGAGTTGCAGGGCGGCTCGGCCGTCGGCCGCATGGAAGGGGGCTTCACCGTGAACGATTAGATTGAAGGCCCGCTCGGTCCGCTGCCAGCGCTGGTCCCGGTCCATGGCGAAGTAGCGGCCGCAGATGGAGGCCACCCCGCCGGCGCCGAGTTCGTGGAACAGGGCGTCGGCTTGTTCCAAGGAGGCGGCGGCACTGGCGGGCGGGGTGTCCCGCCCGTCGAGAAAGGTGTGCAGGTGGATGGGACCCGCGCCTTTGGCATGGGCGGTGCGGATGAGCTGGAAAATCTGCCGCTCATGGGAGTGGACGCCGCCGGGCGAGAGCAGGCCGAGAACGTGCAGGGCGCCGCCGGATTTTCGCAGCCCATCAATGAGTGCGCCAAGGCGGGCGTTGCGTTCGAATTCGCCGCGCTCCATGGCTTGGTTGATGCGCGCCAAATCTTGGTGCACCACCCGCCCGGCCCCGATGACCATGTGTCCGACTTCGGAGTTGCCCATCTGGCCTGCAGGGAGCCCGACATCCACCCCCGAACCGGAAAGCAGGGTGTGCGGGCAGCGAGCTAGGAAGCCATCCCAATTCGGCGTGTGCGCCGCGGCGATGGCGTTGTCCGCCGCCGCCTCCCGATGGCCGAAGCCGTCGAGAATGACGAGGATCAGTTTGGCGGATGGGTTGTCGGCGGCGGTTTCCATAGGCAGGCGGCATGATAGCCGCGAGCGGCGTCAGTGGAAACTTGCCTGTATAATTGCGCCGTTTGCCATCCCCCGGCCCCACCCCGATCTCCATGGACCAAGTCTTCGAGTTCATCGCCAACCATCCGCTCTTGTGTGGTGCCTTCGTGGTGCTGCTGGCCCTGTTCGTGCGCAACGAAGTGCGGCGTGGCGGGCGTTCGGTTTCGGCGCAGCAATTGGTGGACATGGTGAACCGCGAAGGGGCGCTGGTGCTTGACGTGCGGGACAAGAAGGAGTTTGACTCTGGCCATATCGTCGATGCAGTCAACATACCGTTCTCGGCATTGGACAGCCGCGTGGATGAACTCAACAAGCACAAGGACCGGCCCGTGGTGGTGGCTTGCAAAATGGGCCAGCACTCGGGCAGCGCCGGCGTGGTGCTGCGCAAGCATGGATTTCAGAACGTCGTGCGGCTCACGGGCGGGGTGGCCGAGTGGCGCAATCAGAGCCTGCCAGTGGTGAGGTCATGAGCGAACAGCCGACGGCGCAAGTGCGCCTGGAACGAATTTACCTGAAGGACGCGTCCTGGGAGTCGCCGAAGAGCCCCGGCATCTTCGCGGAGAACTGGACGCCGGAGGTTCAGGCGGACATCAACACCAAGTCCAATCGGGTGGAGGACACCCGCTTCGAGGTGGTGCTCACCATCGGCCTGAAGGCCAAGCTCGGTGAGGAGGCGACCGCCTTCATCGTCGAGGTGCAGCAGGCGGGCCTGTTCGCCATCGAGGGCGTGGAGGGCGAGACCTTAAGAAGGGTGCTGGGCACCCTCTGTCCCACCACCCTGTATCCCTACGCGCGTGAAGCGATCGACAACCTAACGCTTAAGGGCGGGTTTCCAGCCCTGCATCTAGCGCCGGTGAACTTCGAAGCGCTTTACGCCGAGGCGGTTCGCCAGCAGGAGCAGCAAACCGCGCATTGACTGGGTCACTGACCGGGTCGCCGAGTGCTGCGAGTGCCAAAGGTGCTATCATCGGACGTGAAATGCCGAACGGTGGGGAAGCATTTGGGCCGGGTCGCTGCAATTCGTAGCTGCAAGTTGGCTGTGAACGCCTTGGTGGCGGCTGCCGCAATCGCCCTTTCAGCCGCCGTTGCGGCCCACACCGTGCCGTTCTTCCCCGCCGCATCGGATGGCTTCCGGCAGGGTTTCGTGCGCATCATCAACCATTCGCCCGTGGCCGGCGAAGTCCGCATCGACGCCATTGACGACCGCGGGCGCGCTGCCGATCGGGTCACGCTGACGATTGAGGCCGGTGCGACCGTACACTTCAACTCGACGGACCTTGAGCGGGGCAACCTGGCCAAGGGGCTGTCCGGCGGCGCCGGGGCGGGCAGCGGCGATTGGCGGCTCGCCATGGACAGCGACCTTGACCTTGAGGTGCTGGGGTACGTGCGGACCACGGATGGCTTCGTGACGGCCATGCACGATGTGGTCGCCTCCGCGGATGGCGTCCACCGAGTGCCCATCTTCAATCCGGCGAGCAACTACAACCAAGTGAGTCGGCTGCGCATTGTCAATCCGGGAAGCCGGGCGGCCCAAGTGACGATTCGCGGCACGGACGACTTGGGCCGCTCGTCCGACCCGGGCGTCGAACTGAGCATCCCGCCGGGGGCGGCGCGGACGCTTGACGCCCAGCAGTTGGAATCCGGCGGCGACCATGGGCCGGGGCTGGGCGACGGCGAAGGCAAGTGGCGGCTTGCGGTGGAGTCCGCGCAGCCGATTGCGGTGATGAGCCTGCTGGAAAGCCCGACCGGCCACCTGTCCAACCTGTCCACCGCCCCGGTCCATGTGCAGGACGGTGTCCATACGGTGCCGTTCCTGCCGGCCGCGGGCGGCGAGCGCCAAGGCTTCCTCCGCGTCACCAACCGCTCGGGCAGCGCCGGCGCAGTCCGCATTCGCGCGTTCGACGACTCCGACTGGGACCACGATCCGATCACGCTGAGCCTGGACGCCAACGCCACGGTGCATTTCAACACCGCGGACTTGGAGAGCGGCAACTCCGAGAAGGGCCTGTCCGGGGGCGTTGGCACGGGCCAAGGCCATTGGCGGCTGGAGCTCTCCAGCGACCTCGACATCGATGTGCTCGCCTACGTTCGCACCGCGCAGGGCTTTCTGGCCGCGATGCATGACGTGGCGCCCAGCATCGGCGCTCGCCACCGGGTGGCGTTCTTCAACCCGGGCAGCAACGACCGGCAGGTCAGCCAACTGCGCATCGTCAATCCGGGTGGGCAGCCAGCGGCGGTCGTGGTTGCGGGCATCGACGGGCAGGGGGCCGGCTCGGCGGGCGACGTGCGGCTCACCGTGCCTGCCGGACAGGCCCGCACCCTCACCGCGCAGGAACTCGAAGCCGGGGGCAACGGGCTTGAGGGCAGCCTTGGCGACGGTGCAGGCAAGTGGCAGTTCAACGTCCGGTCCGAGCGGCCGATTTGGGTTCTCAGCCTGCTCGCAAGCCCCACTGGCCATCTGACCAATCTGTCCACGGCGCCGGGCCGGGGTGCCGGGGGCACCGCAGCGGAGGTCTTCGACGCATTGGTGGCCGGGCCAGTGGTGGAATCGAAGTGCTTGAATTGCCACGTTCAAGGCGGGGAGGCCGGCGACACCCGGCTGCTGTTCGTGCCAGCCACGGAGGCGGACCACCGCGCCGCCAACTTGGAGGCCCTCCGGGATTTCGTGGCGGCGGTGGACGAGGGCGCCGCGCTGATCTTGGACAAGATCCAAGGCATTGGGCACGGCGGCGGCGAGCAGGTGCGGGCAGGCTCCCCCGACTTCGAGAACGTGGCGCGGCTGCTGGACCGGCTGGAGCGGGAGGCCGCGCCACCGGCGCCGCCGCCGCAACTGGCGGCGTGCGCGGACGCCGCCTGCGACCGGGAGGTTCTGGTCGCCGTGCACAAGGCCACGGGCGGCGGGAATTGGCACAACCAAACCAACTGGGGTTCGGCCCAAGCCCTCGGCGACTGGTACGGCGTGGAGACGAACGCCGACGGTCGTGTCATTAAACTGAACTTAAACCACAATGGGCTGACCGGCCCGTTTCCTGAGGACTTGACCAGGCTGACAGAGTTGGAGTTGCTTGATCTGACCGCCAACAATTTTACGGGCGGGTTGCCGCGCTCGATCGGGAACCTGCGGGCGCTGAAGGCTTTCCGTTGCTCACTTTGCCGGTTGCCCGGACGAATCCCAGCGGGGCTCGGCAACCTCCACCAGCTTGATACGTTGGCGTTGAATTCCAACCGATTGTACGGGGAGATCCCTCCTGACTTGGGGCGCCTTGCGAAACTGCGGGCCTTGGTGCTCAGTCGGAACGGGTTGTCCGGACGGATTCCCCGCGAACTCGGCCGGATGGCGGCGTTGGAGAGTCTTGAGCTATCGTTCAACAATTTGACGGGGGAGATCCCGAACGAACTGTCCAATCTGCGGGAGCTTCGGAACTTGGACCTGCAAAACAACGCATTGACGGGCTTCATTCCCAAGTGGCATGGCCTGCCGGAGCTCCAATGGCTTTACTTGGGAGACAACCTGCTGCTGGGGGGGGTGCCGCCGGAGTTGGGCGGCCTTGCCCGATTGAAGCATTTGGTTCTGGACGACAACCAACTTACGGGAGAGCTTCCGCCCGAGCTTGGCAACCTGACCAACCTGCAATGGCTCAGCATTGAGGAGAACCTTCTCTCGGGCGAGATTCCAGCTTGGCTCGCCGAGTTCACCCAATTGACCAACCTGTCGTTGGCGCACAATCGTCTATCGGGTCCGGTTCCAACTTGGCTCAGCCGGCTTCCCCTTGAATACTTGGACTTGGGCGGGAATGTCCTGACCGGCGAAATTCCGGCGGAACTCGGGCGGATTCATCAATTGCGGGCACTTGCGCTCGATGGCAACGGCCTGACCGGGAAGCTGCCGCAATCCCTGAGCGGCCTTGATCTGGAACGGCTTAACCTCGGGGGCAACGACCTGTGCGTCGACTTCGACGATGCGGTGATGAAGCGCTGGCTGTGGGGCATAGACCGGCTCCTCAGCCGCATCGCCAACTGCCCGAACCCGCATCCGGTGTACCTCGTGCAGTCCGCCCAGTCGTTCGAGTCGCCAGTAACCCTGGTCGCTGGCAAGCCGGCGCTCCTGCGGGTGTTCCTGTCCGCGGACGAGGCGGCTGGCGAGCCCTTGCCGGCTGTCAAGGCGAATTTCCACGGTGCGGACGGTGAACTGGTGTTCGCCGCGGAGATTCCGGCTGGCGGACGGATCCGACGGCAGGTGTCCGAAGGATCCTTGGATGCGTCGGCCAACGCCGAGATCCCCGGGCACGTGATCCGGCCTGGCGTGGAGCTGGCGGTCGAGGTTGGCGGCAGTTCGCTGGCGCTCCCGTCGAGGATTCCCGCCGAGGGCAGAATCCCCCTTGACGTGCAGGAGCTGCCCCCCTTTGAGCTGACGCTGGTGCCCTTCCTCGAGGATGGCAGCCCCGACCACACGGTGCTTGAGGTCGTGGATGCCATGGTTGAGCAGGGGCTGGACCACCCGCTGCTGCATGATACCGCCGATCTGCTGCCGCTCAGGCGCATTAGGCTGACCAAGCACGAGCCGGTGATGACCCACACCATTTCCGGAACCGCCATTCTTGCCATGGTTGCGGCGATGCGGGCGGCGGAGGGCGGCACTGGGTACTGGCTGGGCATGCTGGGTTACTCGGACGGCTGGCGGCAAGGAGCAGGGCATGCGCTCCTCGGCGGTTGGGCGGCTTACTCCCCGCCCGATGCCGAGACGATCGCCCACGAGCTCGGCCACACGATGGACCTGTCGCACGCGCCCTGCGGCGGAGCGGATGGTGCCGATCCGTGGTTCCCCGACCCCAACGCCCGCATTGGGTCCTGGGGCTGGGAACCCCGCTACGGCGTCTTGGTGTCGCCGCGGACTTACGACATCATGTCCTACTGCGGCCCGGTTTGGACCAGCGAGTACGGGTTCTCGAGGGCGCTGGCGTTTCGAATGCGCGAAGGATCGGCTGGGCTGGCGCGGGCGAGGGAACCCGCCCTGCTGCTGTGGGGCGGCGTGGACGAGTCCGGGGCGCCCTACCTGCGGCCGTCTTTTCTGATCGACGCGGTGGCGCAGGCGCCGCTGCCGGGCGGCGACTACCGCATCAGCGGGCGCACCGCCGACGGGCCGGCGTTCTCGCTGTCGTTCGACATGCCGCCCCTCCCGGATGCCCCGGGGCAACGCGCGTTCGTCATCACGCTGCCGGTCACCTGGAGCGGCGCCTTGCAGTCGATACGGCTTGCAAGCCCGGACCGGTCGGCGACCTTGGACCACCGCACCGACGCTCCCATGGCGATCCTGCGCGATCCCTCCAACGGGCAGGTGCGGGCCTTTCTGGACCGGCCCGCCATTGAGGCGGCGGGCCGGGTGCCGGGGGCGCCGGTTCTGGAGGCTTTCGAGACCCGGGGGATCGCGACGCCATGAACAGGACGTGGCCTGTGCTCCCGCCGCTTCTGCTGGCATTGCTTGCCGCCGGCGAGCCGGCCCGCGCGGACGCCGGCGGCGACCGGGACGCGCTGCTGCGGCTGCACGCCGAGGCGGGCGGCGAGTCCTGGCACAATGACACGAACTGGGGATCGGCGCTTGAGCTCGGCGCCTGGCACGGCGTGCGCACCGACGCCGACGGGCGCGTTACGGGTCTGAATCTGGAGGGGAACGGGCTTACGGGAAGGCTGCCGCCGGAAATCGGCGACTTGGTCCGCCTCGAAAGCCTGGTGCTGTCGTTCAACGATTTGGAGGAGGCCATTCCGCCCGAAATCGCGGGCCTTGAGCGGCTTCAGCGCCTTGATCTGAGCCGCAACGGGATTACCGGAGAAATTCCGGACGAACTCGCCGGGCTTGGGGCCTTGCGGGAGTTGACACTGGAAGACAACCGGCTGTCGGGCGCGATTCCGGCCAGTATGGGCACACTCAACGCCTTGCGGGTGCTGAACTTGCGATCCAACAGATTGTCCGGCGATATCCCGCCTCAACTGGGCGACCTCAAGGCGCTTGAGAAACTCATCCTGGGCGACAACAGGCTGAGGGGCTTCATCCCCGGAGCGCTGGGCCAGCTGGCGGAGCTCCGTGAGCTTACCCTGTCCTGGAACCGGCTGGGAGGAGAGGTTCCCCCGGAACTGGGCAGCCTTGCCAAGCTGGAGTGGTTGGCGTTAGCCGTTAACGGCCTTGCCGGAGCGCTTCCGCCGGAGTTGGGCAACCTATCCAATCTGCGGTTTTTCGATGTCAGCAGCAACTTGCTTACGGGGGAGATTCCCGCGTGGTTGGCTGACAAGACAAAATTGAAGGCACTGCGGCTAGCGTACAATGACTTTTCAGGCGAAATTCCGCCTTTCCTCGGCTATCTTCCTCTCTTTGACCTGGCTCTAACTGGAAACCGCCTGACCGGGGAGATTCCGGACGACTTGGGCCGGCTCAACCGCATGGGTGAATTGACCTTTGGGGGCAACAGGCTCACCGGCGCATTGCCGCGGTCGCTGATCGATCTGGAAGTGCGCAACCTGGATATCGGGGGCAACGACCTGTGCGTCAACTTCGACGATGGCGCGATGAAGCGGTGGCTGCGCAGCGCACGGCAGCTTGATGGCCGGCTGGCCAACTGCCCCAACCCGCACCCGGTTTACCTCGTGCAGTCCGTCCAGTCGTTCGACTCGCCGGTGACCCTCGTCGCCGGCCGCCCGGCGCTCCTGCGGGTGTTCCTGTCCTCGGCTGCGTCGGCCGGCGAACCGTTGCCGGCAGTCAAGGCGACGTTCCACGACGCCGCGGGCGAGGTGGCGCACGTTGCGGAGATACCCGCCGGTGGCCGGCTCCGGCGCCAGATCACCGAGGGGCACTTGAATGCGTCGGCCAATGCCGAGATCCCGGGGCGCGTGATCCAGCCCGGCGTTGAACTGGTGGTCGAGGTCGGCGGCGACCTGCCGGAGCTCCCGTCGAGGATTCCCGCCGATGACCGGATCCTGCTTGACGTCGAGAGGCTGCCGCCTCTTGAGTTGACCTTGGTGCCCCTCGTCACGGCGCAGGATCCCAGCTCGGCGGTGGATTTTGTGGATGAAGTCGCCGCACTGGGCGCGAAGCATCCCGCGCTCCAGCCCATGCTCGACCTCCTTCCCGTCGGGGGCGTTGAAATCGAAGTGCATGAGCCGATCCGGATCTCAAACACCTGGACGTATGACATGCTGCGCGTGGTCACCGCGGCGCGCAGAATCGAGGCTGGCCGGGGCTATTGGCAAGGCGTGCTCGGTCCAGCGTCCGTGCCGGGGGGACTCAAGCAAGGCTTGGCTTGGTTGGACGAACAAGCCTCCTATTCCGATCCCTACGGCCTGGTCATGGCCCACGAAGTCGCCCACAACATGACCGTGGGCCATGCCCCCTGCGGTGGCGCAACTGGCGCTGATTGGTACTTCCCGAACCGTCGGGCGCGCATCGGCGCTTGGGGCTGGAATCGCGCCTATGGCATCTTGGTGCCCCCGGCGGCCTTCGACAACATGTCCTACTGCGACCCGAAGTGGACCGGCGAATACAGCTTTTCGAGGGCGTTGACCTACCGCATGGGACAGGAGGCCGCGGCGTCGATGCCGACAGTGGAGCAGGCGCCGCGCAAGGAGCCCACCCTGCTGCTCTGGGGCGGCGTGGACGAGCAGGGAGCGCCGTACCTGCGGTCGTCGTTGTTGATCGACGCGGTGCCGGAGGTGCCGCCCCCGGGCGACGACTACCGGATCAGCGGGCGGAACGCCGACGGCACGGCGTTTTCGCTGTCGTTCGACATGCCTGCGCTCCCCGATGCGGGGGACGAACGGGCGTTCGTCATCACGCTGCCGGTGTCTTGGAGCGGAAGCCTTGAGTCCATCCGGCTGGAGAGCCGGGACCGGGCGGCTACCCTGGACCTGGAGACCCAGGCGCCGATGACGATCCTTCGCAATTCGGCGACCGGGCAGGTGCGGGCCATCCTTGAGCGCCCCGCCGCGGATGCGGTGAGGTCGGTGCCGGGGACACCGAATCTTGAGGTTTTCGAGAGCTTCGGGATCGCGGTCCAATAGGGTTCGTGCCCGAGCCGGCGTCGGCGGTCATCCCGCTTCGGGCTAGACTCCTTGAGCGCGATTTATGTTTACAGTCAGGTCGCATAATCGAAAATAGCTTGAGGAATCAAGATGTTGGATTTTAGATCACATGCCTCGTCGGTCTGAGGCGGAGCCTCGCTAGATATCGAACGGTTGGCCTAGAAATCCCTCAGCCCCAGTTCCGCGATCTTTCGGGTCAGGGTGTTGCGGCCCCAGCCGAGGCGCTGCGCCGCCTCCACACGCCGTCCGCCAGTACGGGCCAGCGCTGCCTGGATCAAGGTGCGCTCGAAGGCGGGCAAGGCGTGCTTCAGCAAGGGTTGCCCGCCTTCTGCGGCGAGCGCCTTGTTGGCCCATTTGGCCAGCGCGTCTTCCCAATTGCCGGCCTCGGAAGACGGTGGCGCCTCCTTCAGTTCCGGTGGCAGGTCATCGACCAGCACCACGGGGCCTGCCACCATGACCGCCAGCCAGCGACAGGTGTTCTCCAACTGCCGCACGTTGCCGGGCCAAGGCAACGCGGAAAGGGTTTTGAGAGTGGTGGGGTCAAACACCTTGGGCGCTTCGCCGAGTTCGTTGGTGGCTCGCTGCAGGAAGTGGTTGGCGAGCAGGGGTATGTCCTCCCGTCGTTCGGCCAGCGCCGGGACATGCACCCGGATGACGTTCAAGCGGTGGAACAGATCCTCCCGGAAAGTGCCGTCCTCCACCCGCTGCTCCAAGTGCTGATGGGTGGCGGTGATGATGCGCACATCCACCTGCACGGGGTTGTGGCCGCCGACCCGATAGAACTCCCCCTCGGCAATCACCCGCAGCAAGCGAATCTGGCTCTCTGCGGGCATGTCGCCGATTTCGTCCAGAAACAGGGTGCCGCCATTGGCCTGTTCGAAGCGGCCGATTCGTCGGCCAGTGGCGCCGGTGAAGGCGCCTTTTTCGTGGCCGAACAGTTCTGATTCGACCAGTTCGCTGGGGATGGCGGAGACGTTCAAGGCCACGAAAGGCTGATTGGAACGGGGGCTATGCCGATGCAGCGCATTGGCCACGAGTTCCTTGCCGGAGCCCGACGGGCCGTTGATCAGCACGGTGACATTGGAGGCGGACAGCCTGCCGATGGCGCGAAACACTTC
>JAPPIX010000148.1 GCA_028820495.1 Gammaproteobacteria bacterium | reverse complement strand
CCAAAACCCCTCAAATCAACCAAAACGAGGGCTGAGTTGTCGAAGTCGGGCTAGCGGCGGCGATGCTGCTGAACTTCGGCGTCGCCAACTCGGTGGTGGCAGCCGAGTCGGATTTGGTCATTGAGGAAGTGATCGTCACCGCCCGGAAGCGGGAGGAGTCGGCGCAGGAAGTGCCGGTGGCGATTACCGCTCTGTCCGGGGAGCTGCGCAATTCGACGATTCGCAACTTGGCCGACGTCAACGGGTTTGCGCCCAACGTCCAGATTGACGAAGATCCCGGTCGAAGTGGCGGTGCGTCCATCACCATAAGGGGCATCAGCCCAACCCGTACTGACGACAACTCCCTGGACTCACCCATAGCCGTGATGATCGACGGCATCTATCTCGGCACCCTTTCCGGGCAGATCATCGAGAACTTCGACTTGGAGCGCATCGAGATACTGCGTGGGCCCCAAGGCACCCTGTTTGGCAAGAACACCGTCGGCGGCGTGATCAACGTGGTGCGCAGCCGGCCCACTGGCGAGGTGGGCGCACGGGTGAAGGCGACGGTCGGCAAGTGGGGGCAGCGAGAACTGCGCGGGGTGCTAAATGCTCCGCTTATCGAGGATTCGCTCGCTGCCAAGCTGTTCTACACCACGGTGCAGGCGGACGGCTATCTGCGCAACACCAACCTGCAGGAAGACTTCCCGCAGCGTGACTACAGCAACTACGGTCTGACCTTGCTTGCTACGCCCAACGACCGGGTGGAGGCGCTGTTTACTATTGAGAAGTACAAGGACAACTCGGACATCCGCTCGCCAACCCACAGCAACAACCTGCCGCCCGGTTTGGCGTCACCGCCCACTGACGTGGCCTCTCCCGACCTGTCCCATGGCTACCTCGCCTGCTACGGCGGCTTCTCCACGTGCCGCACGGATCTGAGCTTGCCGGGCAAGGAAACGGACATGGACTTCAACGGCCCCGCCTCCTTTGATGTCGATGCCTACACGCTGAACCTGAATTTCGACCTGACCGACCAACTGCAGGTGGTGTCCGCAACCGGCTATCGCGAAATGGTGGAGGATCGGCTGATCGACTTCGATGGCGGCAAGGGCAACTACATCACCATCGAACGGGACAACGATTTCGAACAATTCAGTCAGGAGCTTCGGCTGGAATGGACCACTGACCGCTTGTCGGCGGTGGGCGGCGTTTATTATTGGCGCAGCGAGTTTGAGCAGGACTGGGTGACTGGCGGCGAGTTTTGGTACTCGTTGTTCGGGGGCGTCGTGAGCAATCCGGCGTTGCTGGGCCTGTGCTGGGCGGGCGCCTTTGCGCCTATCGCCTGCGACACGGGTGCGCCAGCCGACGATCCGGGCTGGCAGGGTCCAGAGCTGACGCAGCTCCTGTATGAAGACCAAGTCACCAAATCGATCGCGGTGTTCGCCCAGGCGGATTACATGATCGTGGAGGACCTGACGCTGACGCTGGGCCTGCGCTGGACGAAGGAGAAAAAAGACTTTGTGGGTGCGCAGTCCTACTTGGCGCCGGTTTCCCGCGCCTACGTTCACAACCACCCCGGGTTTGCGGACCTCAGCCAGGAGTGGAAGGAAATCTCCCCGAAGGTGGGCCTCGCCTATCAGCTTCAGGAGGACATTCTGCTGTACGCCTCCTATTCCGAGGGCTTTCACTCGGGAGGCTTCTTTGGCGTCAATCAGAACACGAGGGACTTCGAGCGTGACCAGTACGACCCGGAGTTTGCCAATTCCTGGGAAGCGGGCATGAAGGGGCAGTTCATCGACAACCGCCTGCAGTTCAACGCCACCTTCTTCTACAACGACTTTGACGACAAGCAGGAGCAGGCCGTTCAGCTCGACCCGGACACCCGGACGGTGGCCACGGTCTTCAGCAACGTGGCCAAGGCGGTGTATTGGGGCATCGAGTTGGAGTCGCAGTTTGTGCTGAACGAGTACGTCAATCTGTTCGCCACCTACGGCTATCTCGATGCGGACTACAAGGACTTCATGACGGACCTGAACCCCAACGATGACGGCTTGGGGCAGAACATCGAGGACGCCAGCCATCTGACGCCCCGCAACGCGCCCGAAAACACCTATGGCGTGGGCGGCACTGCCTCCTTCCCGGCGGGACCGGGGCAAATCGAGCTGTACGCCAAGTACAATTTCGTGGATGAGATCGAGACCAACTTGGTCAACGCGGAGTTCGGCCAACTCGATTCGCGCGAATACGTCAACGCATCGGTGGGCTATAGCTGGAACAACATGAATGTCACTCTCTACGGTCGCAACCTGACCAACGAAAGGTATGAAGTCCTCGGCCACATCGGTGGCGGCCAGCCCACTTTCCACCTCTTCGGCGTAACCACGGTGTTTCCAGGCCGGAGCTGGGGCCTTGAGTTTGAGATGGAGCTGTAAGCCGATCTCGCACGTTCAATTGAATGAAAGGCCCGGACTTGTCCGGGCCTTTTTTTGAGATGCGGAAGTAGTCACGATCAGCGACGATTAACGTGCCTTCAGTGAACAAACGCCTCATCGTCTGCTGCGACGGCACTTGGAATAGCCCCGAGCAGCATCATGTCACCAACGTGGTGCGCACCGCCCGTGCGGTGCGGCCTGCCTACGATGAGGGCGTGCCGCAAATTGTGTTCTACGATTGGGGCATCGGCTCCTACAGCGGCAAGCTGACTGGCGGCATGCTCGGCGCGGGCATCGACAAGAACATCCAAGACGCTTATCGGTTCCTAGTGCACAACTACCTGCCCGGCGACGAGGTCTTTCTGTTCGGCTTCAGCCGTGGCGCCTACACAGCCAGAAGCCTAGTCGGTTTCATCCGCAACGCCGGTTTGCTGAACAAGATCGACGCCGATCTGATCCCCAAGGCATACGGCATGTATCGGCAGCCCGCCAAACCTGATGCGCCTTCGGCTGTTCGGTTTCGCAAGGCCCACTCCCGGGAAATCCGCATCGCCTTCATCGGCGTCTGGGATACGGTTGGCGCGCTTGGCGTTCCCAGCCAAATCGTTCGGAGAATGGGCGGCAATCGGCGCCACGCCTTCCACGACACCTCGCTCAGCGGGATCATCGACCATGCCTGCCATGCCGTGGCCATCGACGAGCAGCGGGTGGATTTTGAGCCAGCGCTCTGGACGCGCTTGCCCAAGCCCGGCCAAGTCATTGAACAGCAGTGGTTTGCCGGCGTTCACGGTGACGTCGGTGGCGGCAACGGCGATTCCGGCCTATCGGACACGGCGCTGGAGTGGATCTGGTCGCGGGCGGAAAGCCAAGGGCTGGCCCTGGACGAGAACTATCGCCGAAAGGTGGTCGAGCCGAATCCCCTCGGCAAGCTCCACCGTTCCTGGACTGGCATGTACCGGATGAAGGGCCGTCGCCGCCGCCCCTTAGGCCAATTGGCGCCGGAACTTGAGGGCATCCACCCCAGCGTGCGCCAGCGCTACGAGGGCATGCCAAGCTATCGGCCGCAGAATCTCGCGGCTCACATTGAAAAATGGGGTGGCTGGGACGAGCCAGACTGACCCGAAGCGGTTGGTTGAATGGTTGGCTTGAGCACCTTACCCGACCCCGAATATCTCGGTCACGTGCTCGGTGTCCATGTACTCCCGGACCGCGCGGATCTTGCCGTCGCTCAGGTCGTGCATGAAGTGGTAGATGTTCTTGTATTCCTTGCCGTCCTTCATAAGGCCGTAGGATGTGGCCTCCATGGAAACGCGGCCTTCTTCCGCGGTCATTTGCGTGGGCGTCACCTGGATGCCGCCCTCGGTCCCCTCGGAAACGCCTGCCACGAGGTCGGCGAATTGCGCTTTGGTGTAGGTGCCGGAGATGTTGGTGGTGCCCGCCACCCACCAAGTGGCGTCTTCGGACAGCAGCCCCAGGGCTTCGTCAAAGCGACTGGCTGAAAACGCCGCCCAAAAATCCTTCACAATCTTCTTGTTGTTGTCGGTCTGGCTCATTGGTCGCTCTCCCCGGCGGAGTGGCATCCCGTCTGGGCATGCCTTCGTTCTTCTGCCCAAGCGGCGCTTTAGCAGCAGCGCTTGCCATACGGATTCCGAGCGGCACTATAGTGAGCGCGAAGCGGGCAATCAATGTGCATGGCCCGCACACTGAGTACAATCTCCGCATACTTCACAGGGGAGGCGCTAGGACATCATGGAACTCGAAGGCAAGAGAATCATCGTCACCGGATCGGCGCGCGGCATGGGCGCGGGGACCGTTCGGGCCTACGTCAAAGCGGGCGCGAACGTCGTCGGCATGGATGTGCTCGACGAGCAAGGCGCCGCCGTGTCGGCCGAGGCCAGTGCGCAGGGGCCTGGCACGGCGGGTTATCTGCACGTTGACGTTGCGGACCAGGGGAGCGTCGAGCGAGCCTTCGCCGAAGCGGTGGCAGAGTTGGGCGGGCTCGATGGGTTGGCCCATCCGGCGGCCATTCACCGCACCTCGGATGCCGGCGAGGTGAGCGTTGAGGACTGGGATCTCATGTTCGCCGTCAACGTGCGGGGCACCATGCTCACCAACCAAGTCGCGCACCGCCACATGAAGGCTTCGGGCGGCGGCTCCATCATCAATTTCGGCTCGATTTCCGGTCAGCGGCCGGAGCCAACAGCCGCCGCCTACTCCACCGCCAAGGGTGCGGTGCATTCCTGGACCCGCACCGCCGCGGGCACTTGGGGTAAGGACAACATCCGGGTCAACGCCATTTTGCCCGCCATGGCCACCCCGATGTACTACGAGGCGCTGGGCAAGGCCAGCGACGAGCAGCGCGAGGCCAACAACCGGCTCAACCTGAGCACCATCTTCATGGGCGGCAAGTACGGCGATCCCGACAAGGACTTGGGGCCGGTCATGGTGTTTCTCGCCTCGGATGCCTCCTGGTTCATAACCGGCCAGTTGATCGCCGTGGATGGCGGTCAGACCAGCGTGCGCTAACGGCTCTTGAGCCGGAGCGAGGGCATCTGGCCCTCGCATTGGATTTCCGGGAGCTTTTCGAGGGCGGGACGCCCTCGGTCCGGGGGCTGCGCCTGGGCCTTGGGGCGACGCTTGGGCGAGGCTGGGCGTTCCGGACCGAGGGCATCTTGTCCTCGAAACGAACCATGGGAGGCCCACTCGAGGGCGGGACGCCCTCGCTCCGGAGTCTCGCCTAGCTTGATCCCTTCAAGGCTTCCGCATCCCGTAGCAGCACGCCGGCGGCGGTGAGTGCCTCTGCGTCCTCCCGGGAGCGGTCCAGCCAGTCGGTCAGCACCGCCGCGTTGTGCTCGCCGCGGTGGGGAGCGGGACCGCGCACGCCATGCTTGGCGTTGGAGAAGCGCCACGGGGCTTGCACCACGGGTCGTTGTCCGCCGGCTCGGTCGTCCATGGAGCGGATCAGTCCGCGGTTGGCAAGGGTTGGCTGCTCGGGTAGGTCGGCGGGCTCCCGAACCCGGCCCCAGGCGATGTTCACCCGTGCCATGGCGGCCTCGACCGCCTCCCAACTTTCAAGGCCGGCAAAGAATGCCTGCATGCACTCTCGGCGCAAGCGTATTTTCTCCGCCAGTGGCGTGGTCTTGTGCGTGGGGTCGATGAGGTCGAATTCGTTGACGAGAATCCGCCACAGATAGCGGAAATCGGCGGACACCAGAATCCAGCCGGCGCCGCTTTCCCAAGTTTCGCTGGTGAGCGGTGCGGTTGCCTCGGAGTCCTCCAGGTCGTAGTGAAGCTGGTCGTCCGTGGCGACGGTGGCGTCGATCATGGCGAGGTCGATGTGTTGGCCGACTCCGGTTTGCTGGCGCGCGATGATGGCGGCCAACAACCCGACCAAGCCGTGCAGGGAGGCGTTGGTGTCCGCCACCGACAGCGGCAGGTCCCGGTAGGGAATGCTGCCGCGGCGGGCTTGGCGGGCCAGCAGCCCCGCTTCGGCGTGAATGATTGGCGCGTAGGCGGGGCGGTGGGATTCAGGACCGCCCTGCCCGAAGCCAGATATGGAGAGCATGACCAGCCGTGGATTGACCGCGCGCAACGCCTCGTAGCCAAGGCCCAGGCGCGGCATCACGTCTGGACGGAAGTTCTCGATCAGGATGTCGGCCTTGGCGGCTAGGTCGATGGCCAACTGCCGCCCGCCATCGGTTCTCAGATCGATGCAGATGTCGCGCTTGCCGGCGTTTTGCTGGTGGTAAAAACCGGGGAGGTGCGCAACCACCCGACCCCAGAGCCGAGTGACATCCCCGTCCGGGGGCTCGACCTTCACGACGTCGGCGCCGAGGTCGCACAGCAGGCGACCGGCAAAGGGGCCGGCTAGCACGCGGGAGAAGTCGAGCACCTTGAGATGGGCGAGGGGGTAGCCCGCCGCTGATTGGGAATCCGTCACCTAGACCTCCGCTTCGTGTCGGTTCGTTGCGCCCTGACCCTTGTCATGGCGCCGCATCTTCGTCGCAGACCCCGTTGCGCAGCAGGCCAATTTCGGGAACTTCCACTTCCACGACATCTCCGGGCACCAAGTATTGCGGTGGATCCAAGCGTGCCCCGGCACCCGTTGGCGTTCCGGTGGCGATCAGGTCGCCGGGCTGCAAGCGCATGAAGGTGGAAAGATAGCTTACCAAGCGTTCAAAGGAGAAGAACAGGTTGCCGGTGTGATCGTTCTGGCGAAGTTCGCCGTTGACCTTGGTGGTCAGGCGCAGTTCATCAAAGTTGGGCAGCGCATCCTTGGTCACCAGCCAAGGACCGGCGGCTCCGGAGCGTTCGAAGTTCTTGCCTGGGGTGACGTTGAATCGGGAGTGCCGCAGCCAGTCGCGGACGGAGCCTTCGTTCACCAGCGTCAGCCCGGCGATGTGCTTGCGCGCCCTCGACTCGGGGATGCGCCGCCCCGCCCGGCCGATGACCAGCGCTATCTCGCCTTCGTAGTCGAGTTGCGTGGATTCCGGGGGGCGCACCAGGGGTTCGAGATGCCCGGTCAGGGACTCGCGGCTGCGCATGAAGACGCTCGGATAGGCCGGCGCCGGTGTGGCGTCCCCGTACTCTGCATTGCGATTGCCGTAGTTGACGCCGATGCAGATGATTTTTCCGGCGTCCGGCACCGGCGGCAGCCAACGGATGTCGCTGAGCGGGCAGTCGGCGTCCGCGCCGTTGACGATGTCCTGGGCTTCGGCCAAGGCGTCGGCGGCGAGCAGGGACTTGAGGCTGGTGAATCTCGGCATCCGGCCGCTCAGGTCAACCACCGCCGAACCCACGGCTGCCCCAAAGCGAACCTCCCCTTGACGGCAGTAGGTTAGCATCCGCATTCCAAGCTCCCTCCGTTGCAAGTGGCATGGGCATCGCACGTTCGCGTCGCCCAAGGCTCGCTGAGGCAACACCCCTATGTTACCGTTTGCGTTTGAGTCCCAAAGAAGCCATATGACCCCTCTTGTCGGCGCAGCCGTTGGCCGTTTTGGCAGCGCCCTGCGAGACCTCGCGCCCATCATCGCGGTGATCGTCTTTTTCCAGGTCGTCGTGCTGCAGCAGCCCTTCCCGGACCTCGGCCGGGTTTTGGTTGGGTTGGTGTGCGTCGTGGCAGGTCTCGCGATGTTCATTCAGGGCTTGGAAATAGGGCTGTTTCCGCTTGGCGAGGCGATGGCGAGGGCCTTCGCGCGCAAGGGTAGCCTGGTGGCTCTTTTTGCCTTCGCCTTTGGCTTGGGCTTTGGCACGACCGTTGCGGAACCGGCCTTGATTGCCATTGCCGCCGAAGCCGCCGGCGTGGCGGCCGAAGCTGGGGCCATTGCCGCCGACGAAGCTGCCCGGCAGGCCTACGCCTTCAATCTGCGCATGGTGGTGGCGGTGTCCGTGGGCACGGCGATCGTGCTCGGGGTGCTGCGCATCATCAAGGGTTGGCCCCTCCATCGATTCATCATCAGCGGTTACATCTTGGTCACTGTCATGACCGCCTTCGCGCCGGTGGAGATCATCGGCGTCGCCTATGACTCAGGTGGGGTCACGACCAGCACGATCACCGTTCCCCTAGTCACCGCCCTTGGCGTTGGGCTGGCGCAATCCATCCGCGGCCGCAACCCCATGGTGGACGGCTTCGGCCTGATCGCTTTCGCCAGCCTCACGCCGATAATCTTCGTGCTCGTTTACGGCATGCTCGCTTGATGTTGGACTTCCTGGCAACGTTGGGGGATTCGCTGTGGTCCACGCTCTTTGACGTGGCGCCCATACTGGCCATCCTCGTTGTCTTTCAGACGGCGGTTCTGCGCCGAAAGCTGCCGGACCTGCGCCGAATTGCGGTGGGGTTTGCGCTGGTGCTGGCGGGCCTTGCGCTGTTCCTGATCGGCTTGCAGGAAGCGTTGTTCCCGATTGGCGAGACCATGGTGCGGCAACTGACCGCCCCGGAAACGATCGGCATCGAGCGCCTTGCGGACGGTGTGGACTGGACCGACTATCTTCTCGTGTACGCCTTTGCGGCCGCCATCGGCTTCTCCACCACGGTCGCGGAGCCGTCGTTGATCGCCGTTGCGCTGAAGGCGGAAGCGGTCTCCGGGGGCGCGGTGCGCGCTTGGGGCCTGCGCATTGCGGTGGCTTCGGGGGCTGCCATTGGCGTCTCGCTCGGCTGCTTCCGGATCGTCACCGGCACGCCGCTGCCTTGGTACATCATCGCCGCCTATGCCGTGGTCATCGCGCAGACGTTCGTTTCGAGCCGCAGCATCGTTCCCCTCGCCTATGACAGCGGCGGGGTCACCACTTCCACCGTCACCGTGCCCGTGGTGGCGGCGCTCGGGCTAGGGCTTGCAGCCACGGTGCCAGGGCGCAGCCCCTTGATCGACGGATTTGGCCTGATCGCCTTCACCGCCGTCTTTCCGATCATGTCGGTATTGGGCTACGCTATGATCTCGTCCCATATCGGTCGTCGGCGGGCTGGTTCAGCAGGCGCCGACCGGGAGTCAAGACCATGAAACTGAAACTCATTGCTGCCCTCGCGGGTGAGGACAAGACGGATGCGCTGGTTGCTGCGGCCCGTGGGGCGGGCGCCACGGGCGTCACGATCATTGGCAGCGGCCGCGGCGAAGGCCTTGAGCCGGCGAAGACCTTTTTGGGGCTGGACTTCGACGCGCACTGCGATCTGCTCTTGTTCCTGGTGGTGGAAACCCGGGCGCGGGAGATTCTGGAGTGCCTCTGCGAAGCGGGCCGGTTTGATGAAGAACCTGGGGCGGGCATCGCCTTTCAACTCAACATCGAGGATGCCGTCGGCCTCGGCACCCAGATGCATACCATTCTTGAGGAAGCGCAGGAGGCTCTATGAACGGCGACGTGCCAACGCGGGTGGCGGATCTCATGTCAGCGGACGTGCACAGCGTCGATGGGCTCGCCACCGTGGCCGAGGCCATGGCGGTGATGCGCCGCCACACCATCAGCTCGTTGGTAGTCAACCGCCGCGACAGTGATGATGAATTCGGCCTGTTGGTCGTCTCGGACATCGCTGCCCAAGTGATTGCCGCCAACCGGGCGCCGGAGCGGATGCATGTCTATGAGGTCATGTCCAAACCGGTGCTCACCTTGCCTTCGGACATGCAGGCGCGCTACGCCACTCGGCTGCTGGTTCGTCTTGGCCTGTCCCGGGCGATCGTGGTCGACCATGATCGCAATTTGCTCGGCATGGCCACCCTGCGCGACTTGGTGCTGGCGGAGGGCGAATAGGAGGCGTTGGGTCGATGCCGCACCTGATCGTCGAGTACTCGGCCAACCTTGAATCCCGCTTGGAGCTGGAAGCCCTGATGGCCAAGCTGCGCGACGTTGCCGTTGCGGGCGGCGTTTTTCCGTTGGCCGGCATTCGGGTTCGCGCCGCGCGCCGCGACCGCTATCTGATCGCCGACGGAGATCCGGCCCACGGCTTCGTTCATGTCATGGCGCGCATTGGCGAAGGCCGTGCGGAGGCGGTGCGCCGTGCGCAGGCCCAAGCGCTGTTCGACGCGCTCCGCGCCCACCTCGAACCGCTTCGCAGTGACCAGGTTGGCGGGCTGGCGCTGTCGTTGGAGATGGTGGAAATCGATCCGGTCGGCAGCCTCAAGTTGAACAACTTGCACGAACGGCTGTCCGGATGAGGATGTTCGTGCATGCTATGGCCGTCGCGGCGGCGCTTGCGATGGCGGCTGCGCAAGTTGGGGCCGCCGCCACGATCAGTGCTTGGGAACTGATTTCCCCCACCCACCTCGACTGGCGGGAACGGCCCCACCGCCGCGCCATCGCGGAGGATCTCTTGGTGCGGCTGAATCTATTGGCGGACGTCATTCCGCCGCTGTCACCGCAGCAGGAAGCCCAAGTGGCCAACGAGATGGCTGAACTGCAGCGCATGGATCCCGGCGCCGACACCCGGCGGCGCAGCCGCCTGTACATGTCGCGCCGCTATCAGCACTTCCGCTTGCTCGAACTGCTTGACGACACTCGGCGCAACCTCCAATGCGTCATCGCTGCCACCCGCGTCAGCGAGGAGATGCGTTGCTGGAGCCTAGCCAGCGTCAACTTCGGGGATGAGGCGAACCTCGACATGGCCCTGTCCATGCTGCGCCGTGCCCGGATGATCCCCAAGGACGGCGCCATGCCGGTGACAGCTCAGGACCCCTCCGTTTGGTACGGCGAGTACGGCCGCGGCATCCTCAAGCACATCCTTACGCCTTATCTGGCGGAAAGAGCGGCAGAACGGGCGGTCAAGGACGAGGCGCCCAACAAAGCCGGGGTTGAATCGGACTGCCCGTAGGTGTAAACCCAACCCATGCGATCGCGTTCCAATTCACACCGACCCGTACTGACATGGGCGTGCGTCCTTTGCGCTGTATCCTTAAGCGTGGCGGCCTTGGCTAGGGAGACGGTGCTGCTCAACACGTCCCCCGCCCGCGACTGCTACAAGGCTGCGGCTGACCGCGGCTCGTCCATGGACATCGAAACCTGCACCTTGGCCATTGAGCACCAGATGCTGGTGCCGGAGGACTTGGCGGCGACCTATTCCAACCGGGGCATCCTGTACGTGCGCACCGGGGATTTGGTGGCTGGCCTAAAGGACCACGACCGGGCGGTGGCCTTGGCGCCCGAATTGGCCAGCGTGTACATCAACCGCTCCAATGCCTTTGTTGCGGCCAAGCGCTACCGTGACGCGATGGCGGACCTGGAACGGGCCATTGCCAACGCCGGCGAGCACTTACCCATCGCCTACTACAACCGGGCGCTGATGTTCAAACGGCTGGGCGACCGGGAAGCGGCCCGTGCCGATGCCGAACGCGCAGCGGAATTGGCGCCGGAAACGGTTGCCTATCGGGAGTTCATACAAGCCCTAACGCAGCAATGACTCGAACCGACGCCTAGGCGGACGCCGGGCGCAAACCTGACTTTAGTTCCGCGAACAAGGAACCAAACCCAATGAACGGCAATTTCGCCGCGGATCTGCAAGCTGTTTTCGCGACCCATGGAAGCCGGCCCGCCCTGCGCATGGCCGATGGGGGATTGTGGACCTACTCCGATTTGGCCGAGCGAACCGCCCGCTTGACCAGGGTGCTTGTTGAAGCTGGCGTGGTGCCCGGTGACAGGGTGCTAGCCCAGGTTGGCAAGATGCCTGAAGCCGTGGCCCTGTACTTGGCAACGCTTCAGGCGGGTGGTGTCTATGTGCCGCTCAATTCGGCTTACACCGCCGCTGAAGTGGCGCACTTTCTTGCCGACGCGGAGCCGCGGCTGTTCGTGCGGGATGCTGCGAGCCCTGACTCGGCGGATGAGCAGGGTGGCGGGGCCGTGCTGACGTTGGGCAGTGGCGGCGGAAGCCTCGTGCGAGCCATGGACGCCGCCGAGCCCTGCCTTGATGTGGCCCAACGCGATGGCGATGACTTGGCCGCCTTGGTTTACACCTCTGGCACCACGGGCCGCTCCAAGGGCGCGATGCTGACCCACGACAACATTCGTTCCAATGCCAAGGCCCTGCGCCGGTGTTGGGGCTGGCGGGACGACGACGTGCTGCTGCACGCCTTGCCGCTGTTCCATGTGCATGGCCTGTTCATCGCCCTGCACTGCGCCCTGCTCGGTGGCACCCCGACGATTTTCCTGCCCCGTTTCGATGTGCGGACGGTCAAGCAACATCTACCCGAATCCACGGTGATGATGGGGGTGCCGACCTTCTACACCCGGCTGCTGCAGGATGCGGACTTCAACCGCAGCCACTGCCGTGGGGTGCGGGTGTTCATCAGCGGGTCCGCGCCTCTGACGGAGGCCACCTTCGACGCTTGGCAGGTTCGAACCGGGCACCGCATCCTGGAGCGTTACGGCATGTCGGAGACCATCATCAACACCTCCAACCCGCTGCATGGCGAGCGGGTTGCGGGCAGTGTGGGCTTCGCCTTGCCGGGCGTGGAGGTCCGGGTCACGGGGGAGGGGGGCGAGCCGTTGCCAGCGGGCGAAGTGGGCGGCATCGAGGTGCGCGGCGAGAACGTCTTCAAGGGCTACTGGCGCCAGCCGGAGAAGACCGCCGAGGAATTCCGCCCCGACGGCTACTTCATCACTGGCGACTTGGGCGTCATGGATGCGGAAGGGCGATTGTCGATCGTCGGGCGGGCGCGGGATCTGGTCATTTCCGGTGGCTACAACGTCTATCCAAAGGAAGTGGAGTCGCTCATCGACGAGCTCGATGCGGTGGCTGAATCCGCCGTTATCGGCGTGTCCCACCCGGACTTCGGCGAGGGCGTCGTGGCCGTGGTGGTGCCGTCAGGCGATCCGGTCTCCACTGACCAAGTAACCGCCTTCCTTAAAGGCCGCCTAGCTCGCTTCAAGCAGCCCAAGCAGGTGGTCAACGTCGAAGCGCTGCCCCGCAACAGCATGGGCAAAGTGCAGAAGAATCAGCTGCGAGAGGAGTTTTCTGGGTTATTCTCCTCGACTTTCTAGGCGACTTGAAAGGGCACCCGTGTTGGAGGAGATGCAAGGTGCGCTCGGCGAGTCCCCGGTGCCGGCGACCGAGTGGCCGGCACTGCAAGAGGTGCTGGGGGCGGAATTGCTGGCCACTCTGGTCGGGATATCCGCATCGAGTGTGCGGCGGTATCTCGCCGGTGCCCGCGCAACACCCGATGCGGTTGCCGTCCGGCTCCACTTCCTTGCCTTGGTCGTCGCGGACCTCGCCGGCGCATACAATGACATTGGCATTCGGCGCTGGTTCGGGCGTGCTCGGAAACGGCTCGGCGGAAGCTCACCGGCTCAGCTTCTCGGCGGGGACTGGTGGCCCGACGACGACGGTCCGAACCGAGTGCGCGAACTCGCCGCCAGCCTTGCAGGCTCGCCAGTGACATGAT
>JAPPIX010000347.1 GCA_028820495.1 Gammaproteobacteria bacterium | reverse complement strand
TGCGCACACCATAGGGGCGCCTCACTATGAAGTCAAGGGGGGCGAGTAGTTACCATAAGTCTTAATGATGGTGAATTGGGGTCGTTAAGATGGGCGACGGAACCTAATAATCTCTGTCACGTTTCCAGTGATACCGCATTTATGTTGAATGTTATGCCAGAGTCTGCTACGACTTGCACCGTTACGGCCAAGTGGTTAGTGCACAAAGATGCTGTTGAAGGTGAAGACTACGATGTGGATAAGCTCATTTACGCGTGGGATCAGACGAATCGTCAGGACCGAGCATTCGCAGAGAATAATCAGAAAGGCATCAACGGCGCCGGATACGTTCCCGGTCCCTACTCGTTGGGAGAAGAAGTTATTGTTCTAGCATTCGTCGATTGGTACTGCGAAGCAGCCAAGCGCTTCCTGGAGGAAAATCAGGGCTCCTAGATATACCTGGTCAATTCGCTGAGCGCGCGCCGGCCTTCGTTGGCAGCCGGTCCCCAGTGCTGCATGCCCTGAAGTTCCGAATGCCCAAAGCCAATTCGTCCGTAAGGCTTGCTCACGACTTTACTCGCCGGTGTTTCACCATTGCGGCCAAAGAAGAAACCAGGCTCCGGCATGATATACGCGTGACCCCATCGATTGAGGACGATTCCGGCAATATCACGCTCGGGCGTGAATCCGGTTGCAGCGAACAACTCATTCATCTGCCGCACGATTTGCCGCTCATAGTCGGCAAAACTGGTAGAGAAGAGCTGCATGCGCCCGAGGTTGCCTTGCTGGGCCGCGGTTAGGCCCGGCGTGATAAACGGCACGTAAAAGGTCAAAACGGCTGGCTTGCTGGGATCGTGCGGTTGCTGTCTGTCACCGACGACCATTGGATTTCGCAAATTGCAGGCAAAGCCGAACTCCCCGTCGTACAGGCAGCCTGATACGCCTAACTTGTGCATGAACTCCCAATTGGTCAGCGCGACATTAGCAACAAGGGATGCAGCGTGGTTAAAGGTGTCATAGGCCTCGAAGCTTGCTCTGGGCAGACCTTTGACGATGTGCTTGTTGACCCAACCGCCTGATGCCATGACAACCGTCCGCGCACGCGCCCGGTAGACCTTGTCACCCTTGACGTAACTGACTGTGACGAAATCCGAACTGTCAGGGGAATCACCTTCGTGCTCTACCCGGACGACCGTGGATGAAAGGCGCATCCGAATCTGCTCGCCATCTTTGTCGAGCTCATCGAAGCATATGGCGCCGTTAAGAATGTCTTCAAACGAGTCACTGCCAGTAATCGCACGCGGCATGAATCGCTTTACGAAATAGCGGGCGAATCCGCTATTACCCCCAGGGAAGGAGTGTCGGTTGTCGAGATAATAGTCGTGGTAACCCTTAAATCCGGGCAAGCCGACCGCATACATGACAAAAGCCGATGTCGTGTCGCAAGCGGAGCCCACCCCCGCCCCAATTATTGGATCGGCGTAAGCCGTTACGACCGGATCGATTCCCAGTTCGTCTTCCAGATAGGACTTGATGGACATTGAATCGAGCCATTGTGCGAGTCCATCCACAGGGTGCGGCGTTTTTTCCGTGGTGACCCACTCGAGCAGTGCTTTGCGTACGTGGCCAGGGACGTTGAGGTCTGCGAGGTCGTTGTCCCAGACTCGAGCTGCATGCCGGCGTTCGCCCGGAGCGCCGTAGAAATGGCTGACGTCAACCCGATCCTGCATCCAATGCAAAAAACCAAAATTGTCATTGCCGAAACGAGTCGTCTCGGCACCCCCGGTTGGCTCGCTGTAGCTGAATTCCCGTGGGATATCGAGAAGCCGGTAGTAATGCGCATCGCCGATCGCGTAAGCCTCTTCATCGGCGGAGGCAACCGGTGGAATCGAGAATCCGTTGGATCCCTGTGGACCGGTGAGTCTGAACCCGTCAACTTCGAATTCGTTTTGCTTGGATTCGCCGCCGAAGACGGGATGATTGTCCAGGATGAGGCAACGTTTGGACGGCGGCATCGTCATTGAAAATTCGAGTGCAGCGCCTAGTCCAGCCATCCCCGCACCTACGATGATCGTGTCGTAGGTCTCGCCGGTATCGATCCAGTCAGCTGCAACGGCATCGTATTTTCCGTAGCGGATATTGTGTGCATGGCCAACCAGCTCGGGCGTATTGCCATGCGACGACGCATAGTCTCCGATGCCGCCGTAGCCGTACCAACCGTTAGCAGGCGCACCCGCTGGAGGAAAAGCCCGGCTGGACACTGCCGGCCCGAACGTTTCCGGCGCAGACTCGGGAGTACACCCGGTTAACAGCGTCGCCCCCGCGCCAATTAGAGTGGAATTGACAAAATCACGACGAGTAATTTTGCGCATAGTGGCCTCCGTATTGCGGTGATTGTAGCGATCAATGCCGAAACCAGTCGTGCAAACTCTGAAATCTCCCTGTCCAATCGGGCAACCGGGCGTGCCTGGATTTTCCGCCGGCGCTACCTGTTTGAACGACCCCGGTACACAAGGTACACGCCGTAGGTCAGCAGCGGAGTTACGAACACGACGATGAAGCTTGCGAACATGAGCGAATAGCCGCGCAAGATCAGCGCGATGATGCCCATGGTGCCTAGGGCCAAACTGGAGGCTACGACGACCGCCGCTACGCCCGCATGGCTGAGCCGCGACATGGCCCGGCCCCGGTGCCGCAAGTGCCACCCATCCACGCGCTGAATCAGTCCCTGCATCAGCGCTACCCCAGTTTGAGCGACCAGCACAAACATCACCACTACGTAGATGTTCAGCAGCAACGGCGTGCTTACGATGGTGAACATCCAGTAGGTCGGAATTCGCTCATCCACTATTTCCGGAAAGTGCAGCATGAAGGCGAAGTGGAATATCGCCGCAGGGATGACGCAGACGAGCGCGGCCACGACCGCCGCCGTGAACGCCTCGGCCCGTGAGTGCAACCCCATCGCGCAATACAGCAGGATCGGCAGATATCCGCCGTTGGCGATCGCATACTGCAGGCCGGTCAGGATGCCGCCGGGTTGGTGATCGATCGTCGCGAACCTCTCGACGATCTGATCCATGTAGCCATCGAATAGCTGCACGGCCAACACGGCCAGCACCGCGAACAGCGCGGCAATCGACAGCATCATCGATTGCTCGACAACCTTCCGGCCGTAGTAGTTCAGCCCCACGACCAGGACGAATATGAGCAACGATCCGATCCAGACGGCGAAACCGAAGTGATCCTCCAGCACGGTGCCGCCGACGGTGACCGTGATCGACATGGCGATCAGCAAGCCGATCACGATGACGATCTCGTAAAGGAACCACCCCCGCCCCAGCAGGACCTTGAAAAAGCCGACGTAATCATAGGCTTTGAAGAGGCGCGCGATCTCGAAGCTCAGCCCCAGCAACACCATGTAGGTGACGCACAGAGAGGACAGCGCGACCAGTCCGCCGCTTGGGCCGTTGCTGCTGATGAACTCCATGACTTCGCGGCCGGACCCATAGGCCGCGCCAAAGATGGCGGACAGGAAGACCGCCGTGGGAATGATCAGAACGCGAAGGAAATAGGTATCGAGCATTTTTCCCCACATAAGGCGGCGCGCGGCGGTCGGCGCCATTGCAAGCCCAGAAACCGCGCGAAATCCCGACCAAGCGAAGCCCATTCATTGAGCGGATCAAGAGGATCAGCCCTTGGCGACCGTTCGGTTGCACGAACGAACATGTGGCGAGCGTTGATCTGGAGGATACTATCGCCGCTCGTACGCCGACCAGGGAGGGTCGCATGGCAGGTCGTATTGAACAGCGCATTGAGGAACTCGGGCTGGTGTTGCCCCAGCCCCTCCAGGTGCCTCCGGGCCTGAAGGTGCCGCTCGTCATGGTCAGGACGCTCGGCAAGCGCGTGCTGGTCTCGGGGCACGGCCCCCAGGAAGCCGACGGCTCCATCGCGCAGCCTCTCGGACAGGTGGGTGCGGATGTCACGATCGAGCAAGGGGTCGAGGCGGCGCGCAAGGTCGCGCTGGCCATGCTCGGCTCGATTCAGCGCGCCATCGGCGATCTTGACCGCATCGGCTGCTGGGCCAAGGTGTTCGGCATGGTGAATTCAGCGCCCGGCTTCACGGACCAGACGGCGGTGATCAACGGCTTCTCGGAGCAGATCGTCGAGATCTTCGGAGAGGAATGCGGCCTCGCAACCCGCTCGGCGGTCGGCATGGCGGCGCTCCCCTTCGGCATCCCCGTCGAGGTGGAAGCCGAACTGCAGCTTAAGTAGGGAGCCGCTCATGAGTCAGCCGGCCGTCAGCCTCGAGGACAAGTACACCCAGGATGGGGGACGAGTCTATCTGACCGGCACCCAGGCGCTCGTGCGGCTTCTGCTAGTGCAGCGGCGCCGGGACGTTGCCGCCGGGCTCAACACTGCCGGGTTCATCGCCGGCTACCGGGGTTCGCCGATGACGGCGATGGACATGGAACTCTGGCGGGCGGAGGAACATACCGCCCATCACCATGTCCGTTTCTGGCCGGCCACCAACGAGCACATGGCGGCGACCGCCGTTTGGGGCACGCAGCAGGTGCACTATTTCGGCGATGCCGACTATGACGGCGTCTATGCCATGTGGTACGGCAAGGGCCCAGGCCTCGACCAAAGCCTCGATGCCATCCGCCAAGGCAACTATCACGGTGCCGCCAAGCACGGCGGCGTGCTGGTGCTGGCCGGCGACGACCCGGCCATGCGCTCCACCGTTGACGCCTATCATTCGGAACTGCTGTTCGAGGACCTCCTCATGCCGGTGCTGTACCCGGCGGACATCCAGGAGGTGTTCACCCTGGGCCTGTACGGCATCGAACTGTCCCGCTTCAGCGGTGCCTGGGTGGGCTACAAGCTGCTGCCGGAAACCATTGAGACGGCGGCCAGCATTCAGGCGGACCACGAGGACATCGTCATCGCTCGGCCCGAGTTCGGATTTCCCGCCGATGGGGTCAATTCGCGGCCCGGCGATTCCTGGACGGTGCAGGAGAACCGCCTGCGCGGCTACAAGCTGCCCGCGGCGGTGGCGTTCGCGCGGGCCAATCGGCTCAACCGCATTACCCACGACAGCCCGCGGGCGCGTTTCGGCATCGCGGCCATGGGCAAGACTTGGAACGATACCCTGCAGGCGCTGGCCGACCTGGGTCTCGATGCGGCCGTGCTGTCGGCGATCGGCATCCGCATCCTCAAGGTTGCCATGCCGTTTCCGGTGGACCGGGAGACCTATCGGGAGTTCGCCGAAGGCCTGCAAGACGTGCTGGTCATCGAAGACAAGCGCGAGCAGATCGAGAACGCCATCCGCCATGTCTGCTACGCTGTGCCGGAAGGGCGCCGGCCCAACATTGTGGGCCGCTTGGACGAACGCGGCGTCAAGCTGGTCGATGACATCGGCGACCTGCATCCGGACAAGATCGCCCGTGCGCTCGCCGGGCGCATCCGCGCCTTCCACGACAGCGAACGCCTGCGCGCGCGCCTCGCTTTCCTGGACCGGCAGGCTGCTGCTGAACGCCAGCGCGAAGCCGCATCGATTGCCCGGCTGCCCTATTTCTGCTCCGGTTGCCCGCACAACACTTCCACCCGGGTTCCGGAGGGCAGCCGCGCCTACGGCGGCGTTGGCTGCCACTTCATGGCCAACTGGATGGATCGGGAGGTCCACTCCTACAGCCAGATGGGCGGCGAGGGGGTGGCTTGGATCGGTCAGGCCCCCTTCGTGCGCACGCCGCACGTCTTCCAGCAGCTCGGCGACGGCACCTACTACCACTCCGGGATTCTTGCTGTCCGCTCGGCAGTCGCGGCAGGCGTCAACATCACCTACAAGATACTGTTCAACGATGCCGTGGCCATGACCGGCGGGCAGCCGGTTGATGGGCAGCTCACCGTGCCGCAGATTTCCCGGCAGATGCGCGACGAAGGCATCCAGCGCATCGCCGTGGTCACCGACGAACCGGAGAAGTACGGGAAGGCAGCCGGTTTCGCCCCCGGCACCAGCATCCATCACCGGGACGACCTGGATTTCGTGCAACGCGAGCTGCGTGATGTGGCCGGCGTCTCCATACTGATCTACGACCAGACCTGTGCCGCGGAAAAGCGCAGGCGGCGCAAGCGCGGCCGCTACCCCAACCCTGCCAAACGGCTGTTCATCAACGACCGGGTGTGCGAAAACTGCGGCGATTGCGGCACCCAGTCCAACTGCGTCTCGGTTTTGCCGATCAAGACCGAGTACGGGCGCAAGCGCACCATCGATCAATCCGCATGCAACAAGGACTATTCCTGCAACAAGGGCTTCTGTCCGAGTTTCGTGACCGTACTGGGCGGTCAGCCGCGCAAGGGCCGCGGCACGGCTGACCTGCCGCCCGCCTTGGAAGCGATCCCGGAACCCGATCTGGCCGCCATACCCGAAAACGGCACCTACGCCATTCTCATCGGCGGCGTTGGTGGCACCGGGGTCGTCACCATCGGCGCGCTGCTGGGCATGGCGGCGCACATCGACGGCAAGGGCGCATCCATCGTCGATCAACTGGGATTCGCCCAAAAGGGCGGGCCGGTCACCACCCACGTGCGCATCGCGGAAAAAACCGAGGACATCAACTCAGCGCGCATCAACGGGGGCGGGGCGGACCTGGTTCTGGGCTGCGATCTGCTGGTCGCCAGCGGCGATCAACTGCTGGCGACCATGGATCCGGATCGAACCCGCGCCGTGGTGAACACGCAGCAGACCATCACCGGCGATTTCACCCGCAATCCGGACCTGGTCTATCCGGGGAACAACTTGCGCATGCGCTTGTCGGGGGCGCTGAATGCGGACCACCTCACCTTCATCGACGCCACCCGCATCGCCACGGGGCTGCTCGGCGACTCCATCGCCAGCAACCTGTTCCTGGTGGGTTACGCATGGCAACGGGGCCTGTTGCCGCTGTCGAGGGAGGCGATCTTTGATGCCGTTGCGCTGAACGGCGTGAGCGTCGAGTGGAACCAGCAGGCCTTCGAGTGGGGCCGTCGCGCCGCCTGGGATATTGATGCGGTCATGGCGGTGGCCGGCGGCACCGCTGAGCGTTCGTCCACCGCGTTGCCGCTCGATGCGCTCATCGAACATCGCAGCGCGGACCTAACCGCATACCAGGACGCGGCTTATGCTGATCGGTATCGGTCGCTGGTCAATAGCGCTCGCCAAGCGGAACGCCAGCGCGCGCCCGGCCGCAACGGACTGGCCGAAGCGGTCGCCCGCCATGCCCACAAGCTGATGGCTTACAAGGACGAGTACGAAGTGGGGCGCCTCTACTCGCACCCTGACTTCATGCGCAAGCTGAACGAACAGTTCGAAGGCCCCTTCAAACTGCGCTTCAATCTTGCGCCACCGATGATCGCCCCGAAGGACAAGGTCACCGGCACGCCGCGCAAGATGGCGTTCGGCGGCTGGATGCTTCCAGTCATGCGGTTGCTTGATCGCCTGCGGTTCCTGCGCGGCACGCCGTTCGATCCCTTCGGTTGGAGCGCGGAGCGGAAAATGGAGCGGCAACTCATCGTCAACTACGAGAGCGTCATCGCCGAACTGCTCGACGGCCTGAACGACGACAACCACGGGCTCGCTGTCAGCATCGCTTCCATTCCTGAGCAGATCCGCGGATTCGGCCACATCAAGATGGCGTCGGTCGAAGCGGCTGCAGCCTGCGAGGCGGACCTGCTGGAGGCGTGGCGAAGCGCGCCCCGAGACGAGATCGCTGCCTAGGGGCGGACGTTGACGATGCCTTGCCGATGCAGCCGCTCGATCTCCGCATCGGTTAGCCCCCAGCCGGCTAGGCTGTCTCCGGCATTGCCCGTCGGTTCAGAGGGCGCGCACTGGATCTGCGACGGCGTCCGGGAAAAGCGCGGGGCGGGCGCTGGCTGGAGGACGTCGTCCACGGTGAGATAACTGTTCCGTGCTTCGCTGTGGGGATGTGCGGCCGCCTCCATGAGCGAGAGCACTGGTGCGAAACAGGCATCGGTGCCATCGAAGGCTTGGGTCCACTCCTCCCGGGTGCGGGATCGAAACAGCCTTTCCAGCACGGCGTGGTGTTCGGGCCAGGACGCCCTGTCGTACTGGTCTTTCGGGTCGATCTCGTCGGTTTCCAGAGCCTCGAGCAGGGCGGCGAAGAAGCGCCCCTCGATGGCGCAGACCGCAACGTAGTCGCCGTCGCGGGTCTCGTAAGTGCGCACGAAGGGCGCGCTGCCGTCGAACAGGTTGACGCCCCGGCGATCCTGCCACAAGCCACCTGCGAGCATGCCGTAGAAGAGGGTCATCATCGAAGCGGTGCCATCGACCATGGCTGCATCGACCACCTGGCCCTGGCCGGACCGCTGCGCTTCGAGCAGCGCCGCCAGCATGCCCAGCGCCAGGTAAAGACCGCCGCCCCCGAAGTCGCCGATCAGGTTGAGCGGCACGGGTGGCGGGCGCTGCGCCTCGCCCAGCGTGCCCAGTGCGCCGGCGAGGGCAATGTAGTTGGTGTCGTGGCCGGCCGTGTCGGCCAGCGGGCCTTCCTGTCCCCAGCCCGTGATGCGGCCGTAAACAAGCCGTGGGTTGCGCGCCATGCAGTCCGCCGGGCCTAGACCCAGCCGCTCCATGACGCCGGGGCGGAACCCTTCGAACAACGCATCGGCACCGGCACACAAGCGCAACACCAAGTCGACCCCCTCGGGTTCCTTGAGATCCACCCCGATCACCGGCCTGCTGCGGTTCATCAGGTTGTATTGCGTGGGCATGGCCACGCCCCGTTCGCCGCCGGCCGGATTGTCGATGCGAATCAGCCGGGCGCCCATGTCCGCCAGCAGCATGCCGCAAAACTGGCCAGGGCCGATGCCGGCGATTTCGACGATCTTGTATCCCTCAAGTGGTCCCATGGCGTCGTATCCGGTGCGGTGCTGTCGGTTAGTTGACGGGGTAGAGCCCGGCTCTGGCCTGTTCGCGGTAAACGCTCGGCGAGCGACCGGTCCAGCGATGAAACGCCCTGGAGAAATTGCTGCAGTCGGAAAACCCGAGCAGGTAGGCGACCTCACTGACGGAAACGTTCGGCTGCTGCATGTACTGCTCCGCCAGTTCCCGGCGGGTGCGGTCAAGCAACTGCTGATAGGTGGTGCCCGCTTCCGTCAATCGGTTGTGCAGCGTGCGCACGCTCATGTGCAGGGCGCGGGCCACTTCGGCCTTGCAGCAATGGCCCGAGGGCAGCAGCTCGATGAGCTTGGCGTGCGCCCTGGCCACCACGTCCGCCCTCTCCAACCGGGCCAGGAACTTGACCACCACTTCGTCGCTCAGACGCGCGAGTTCCGCGTTGGCCGCGGGCAGGCGCACGTTCAGGTCTTCCTGGTCGAAATAGAGCCCGTTTCGTGCTGCGCTGAATTGCACGTTCGGCCCGAAGTATCGTTCGTAGTTGCGCCGGGTGTCCGGCACCAATGGGCAGATCAGTTCCACTCGCTGCGGCGTGTAATCCGGCCGGTACATGAAGCGGATCAGCTTGAGCACCGTGGCGATCTGCCCGTCGATCATGGCGCGGCCCACCTTCGACTCCGAGTTGGAGCGCTGCGAAGGAAAGATCAGAACGGGTTCATCGGCGGCTGCATCGAAGGTCACCTCGCCCATGGTCGTAATGAAGGAGTGGTAGCGCACCCAGCGCTTGCAGAAGGCGCTCAGCGTACTGCTGGAAAGCAGGGCCAGCCCCAAGGCATGAAACGACGTGGGATGCACGAAATCGGAGAAGCGCAGCCCGAAGCTGCAGTCGCCGGTGCGTTCCACCGCTTCCGCCACGATGCGGCGAAGCACCGACGGTTCCAGGCGAGTGGTGGGATCCTGCACGCGGGCAAGGTCCACACCAGCGTTGCGCATCACCCGTTCGGCATCGACGCCGTAGGATTCGAGCGTCTGGTAAATCCCGACGGCAAGCGGTCCGAATGCGGATTTCTGCAGCGGTAGCGTCGCTTCCAAGGCTGCGTCCCGATGTTCCCGTTGGCAATTATATCCCTATCGTCCCGTTGCACACCTCGGATTCACGGTGCTGCGACCAGAATGCCGTCAAGGTTGAACCGTTGGAAGTCGGACAGGTTGTAGGTGAGTATCTGGTCAACATGTTGCTTGCGCGCACAGTGGGCGTGGAGGGCATCATAGATCGCCCCGCTGCCAAGGCCCTGATTCGCCACTTGGCGAAGAACAGCGCTGTAGTCGTTGGAACCAAGCGGAATGACTGTCAAGCGGCCGAGCACGGCATCTTCGATGAGTCGTCGCGCCTCGTCCGGTGAGATTCGCCGTTTCAGCGGCAGGGCGGTCAGCGTTGCGTAAACTTCGGCCAGCGCGTGGGTTGAACAACAACCTGTGTTCTTGCCCTGCGAACAACGCCGGAACTCGCGGAAGGCTGCTTCGTGGGTGCCAAGCTGGTCTACCAGAGCGGCAACTACCACCGATGTGTCGAACAGCGTTCGCACTCAGCCGATGTCGCGGGCGATGCGGGCAGCTCGGGCCTTTCGCTCGGCGCGGACGAACTCGCCAATGTCCACCGAAGCGTGCGTGGAGCCGTGATGGACGAGAATGCCTTGCTTGCGAACGAGCGTCGGCTCTTCATCGACGCGGCGAAGCGTGATTCCGTTGGCGGCGGGTTCAATCTCAAGTTCACACCCCGGCGTGAGGTTGAAGCGCTCCCTGAGGGCCTTCGGCACAACCAACCTGCCTGCGTTGTCAATGGTAACAACCATGCCGAAATGGTAATTCAGTTACCAGAGACCGTCAAATCCTACCTCTTAGGCCCTGCCGCCCAAGCCCTATGCCGAAAGGACCGGTAGCGTCACTCCCCCGTGAACTTGGGCTTGCGCCTCTCGATAAAGGCAGACACGGCTTCCTTGCGGTCTTCCGTCATGTTGGTGACGATCTCGTAGGCGACGGCCGGATCCATGAGCTTGACGGCAAGCTCACGCAACGTGAGGTTGGTGGCCGTCTTGGTCCAGCGCACCGCCCAGCGGGGATTGCCCAGGATCTTGCCGGCAATTTCGTCCACCTTGGCATCGAGTTGGTCCGCTGGCACCGCATAGTTGATCAGGCCGAGCCGAGCCGCCTCGTCGGCCGGCAGCATGTCGCCCGTCATCAACAGTTCCTTGGCCCGGGCGAAGCCGATCAATTGCGGCCAGATGACGGCCCCGCCATCACCGGCCACTAGGCCGGCCTTGACGTGCGGGTCGCCGATCGCCGCCGTGTCGGCAGCAACGATGATGTCGCTCATCAGCGCGATGGTGGCACCGAGCCCGGCCGCGGCGCCGTTCAAGCGGCAGATCAGCGGTTTCTCAAGCTCAAGCAAAGTGTTCACGATGCGCTTGGCTTCTGGAAGGATGGCCCGGAATCTCCGAGGATCCTCGATGGTCTCTAGAAACCAGTCCATGTCCCCGCCGGCGCAGAACGCATTTCCCGCCCCGGTGAGTATGACTAGGTCGCTGTCTTCGTCGTCCTGGGCATCCATGAACACTCGGGCCAGTTCCCGGTGCATGTGCCCGTTTATGGCGTTGACCTTGCCGTTGTCCAAGGCGATGGTGAGGATGCGGTCACGGTGGGTGAACCGCATGTATTGGTAATCGCTGAATGCCATAGTGTTTCCTTGATGCGCCCAATGGGGCGGGGGGCTGTCGTCGATTTAGAGTATCCCAGTTTGGCTTCCGGACGCTGATGCTCCGGGATTATAAGAGTCAGTCTTGGTCTGTTGTAGCGGGAGGGCCGGCGTGCAGCGGTTGGCGGACCGTGGCTGTGGCTGTTCGGCGATTGGAGTAAGCTTCGCTGCCCATTCCTGTTGCGCCCATCGACCCCAATGCCCAAGGTCATCTACATCGATCCGCTCGGGGAGCGCCACGAGGAAGAGGTTGAGGTCGGCTTCTCGCTCATGGAAGGCGCTTTCAATCAGCAGATTCCCGGCATGATCGCGGAGTGCGGCGGCGCGGCGGCTTGCGGCACCTGCCATTCCCACATCAGCCGCGATTGGCTCTCAAGCCTGCCCCCGATCGAGGATCTCGAGGAAGGGATGCTATGCATGGTGGCAGGCAGGCAACCGAACAGCCGCCTAACCTGCCAGATTCATATGACCGACGCACTCGACGGGATCGAACTGCGGATCGCCGACAACGGCTGAAGTCAGAGGCTCCTAGTGTCCTGTCCCGCAAAAAAGTGGGTTTTAGGCGCTAGGCCGTTTGGGTTCCCGGCAAGGCGCGACGACGCGGTGTGGCAGGCCCCACACAAGAAGGAGCAACGCAGCCGGGGGCCAAAACGGCCACGCATAATCACACTTGTTTGCGGGACAGGGCACTAACTCCGAGCGGTCAAAATTGGGGTTCGGTGTCGTCCTTTTTGGCCTTTCCGAACAGATCGATGTTGTCATCCACGCTCACCGCCAGGGGACGGCGAGCAAGCTTCGCTTCCTCACTTGTCGGCACCATCGACTCCCACAGGCGCGGCGGCAGGGCGCTTCCGCGCGGACGGCGCCGCACGGCGTCCCATGATGCCGATTCGGCATGGCTGACAGTGAGCTCCAGGACTTCGTCCGATAGCTCCGGCACTGATTCAATCAACTTGCGAACGTCCGCCTTGAATTGTTCCCGCGCTTGCGCCAACGGCTCAGTGCGTATGCCCGCATCAAGCAGTGGATCGGGGTCCGGGCCGTCGAACCATTGGAGCACCAGCGGCAGCCGGGCGGGCAGGGCGGTGGCGAGGTCGTGCCGTTCGCCGTCATCCAACGCCTTCAGCCAGCCGTCGATGCAAAGCTGGTGAAAATAGGCTTCCTCGCCGAACCTTGTAATCAGGTTGGCGGCGGGCGCGAAATCGCCGGTGCGCAGCGTGGCTGAGAATCGCCACAAAGCCTGGTCGGCGAGATGCAGGGTAAGGATGAAATCGGCCCAGTTCTCCGGCGGCGCATCGAGCAGCGCCAGGCTGTGAATGCCGGCCGCGGACCGGGCGAATTCGAGTTGATGCTCGGCCAGCCCGTAGTATTCCTCCATGAACCGGAACAGTGCCCTGGCGTGGCCAAGCTTTTCCTCGGCGATTCCGGCCATGGAGGTGAAATCGGTCAGTTCCCGGCCGTTGAGCATGCAGTTGACGTACCAGTGCCCCAGCGCCCAGTTGCTGTCAGCGATGCAAAGCAGTTCGCTCTTGAGGGCGGCAGTGACCTCGGCGGGGTAGCTCACGGCAGGGCGTCCATCAGCCGGGGAGCCGGTGCTGCCACTTCAGCCAGCCGAAGCCCTGTCCGCAGTCGCGGCATTCGAACATCATCTCCGCCACGCTCGGGCCGTAAGGGCTAACCAGCCGGGTGTCGATGGATTCGCACCAAGGGCAGCGCACTTGGCCATCGTATTCCTCCGTTGGACGGAAATGCCTCCCTGGACCAGCCGCGGT
>JAPPIX010000020.1:10887-13452 GCA_028820495.1 Gammaproteobacteria bacterium | reverse complement strand
GTCGAGCCTGCTGTCTTCGGCTCACCTCAAGTAGGCCTCGATCACTTCCTCCGTCGGGCCGACCATCCGGCTTTCGCCGTTCTCAATCCAGACTACCCGGTCGCAAAGTTCGCGGATCGTCGGCAGGTTGTGGGAAACCAGCACCACCGTTCGATCCGACTTGATCAGTTCCTTGATGGCGGCGGTTGATTTCTGCCGAAACTCCTGGTCACCGACGCCGAGCACCTCGTCAATGAGCAGCAATTCCGGCGTGGTGTGGTAGGCCACGGAAAACCCGAGGCGCGCCCGCATGCCGGAGGAATAGGTGGCCAAGGGGTCGTCAATGCAGTCCTCAAGGCCGGCGAAGCGCACGATTGCGTCGAGATTGCGCTTCGCCGCCATCCGATCCTCGCCGAGCAGCACGCTGCTGAGCAGGGCGTTCTCCCGCCCGGAGAGCTGCGGCAGGAATCCCACCTGCAGGGACAGCATTGAAATGCTCGAGTGGTTGCGTTCGATCTTTCCCCGGTCCGGCTCGATGATGCCGGCGAGCACCTTCAGCAGCGTGGTTTTGCCGGAGCCGTTGCGGCCCAGAATGCCCACCGTCTCGCCGCTCATCACCTCAAAGCTCACATCGGACAAGGCCCAATGCAGCGTGCCGGCGGAGCGCAGGGTGCGGCGGCGGCGATAGCAGACGCCAGCCGAAGCCAAGCTGAGCAGGGGACGGCGCCCCTTAGTAGGCGATCTTGGCATACCGTGATTCGTTGACCCGCATGATGGCGTAGCCAGCGCCGCCGATGCACAGGGCGCCGGCGAGGACGCTGCCGAGGCGCCACCAATCGGCATGTTCGCCGGCCAGCAGAATCGTGCGCAGGCTGTCGATCAGCACGGCAGCCGGGTTGGCTTGGAACACCGCCTTGTAACTGGTGTTCAGCGTGTCGATGTCGTAGAAAATGCCGGATATGAAGAACAGCACGCGCAAACCGTTGTCAATGAGCACCTGCAGGTCAGGGAAAAACGGCGTCAGGGCCGCTGCTAGATAGGCCGAGCCAAGAATGAACAGTCCGCCGACCACCAGCACCGGGATTGCCTCCAGCCAAATCGGCGTGGCCTCAAAGCCGTAGGCGACCAGGAAAATCAGCAGCATCAGCAGCGCAAACAGGAACTTGAAGGTGTTCTTGAGGAAGATCACGGTGGGGAACAGCGCCTTGGGCACGAAGGCCTGGTTCAACAGCCCGCGGTTGGCGGTGATGGCAGCCGCGCCCTGGGCGATGGTTGCCTGGCCCCACAGCCACACCACCAAGCCGACCAGCAGAAAGGGTATGAAGGCTTCCGGCCGGCGTCCAAGCAGCTTGCCGAAGACGAAGTAGAACACCAGCATGAACAGGATGGGCTCGATCACCCACCACAGGAAGCCCAGGAAGTTGCGCTGCGCCTCCGCCTTCAGTTCGGCGTAGGTCTTGTACAGCAGGATGTCCTTGGTGCGGCGGCTTGAGATCATGGGTCCGCTCTGCATTGCCTCGTCAGCGTGTGGCGAATTTTACAACTGCAAGGACTGTCGTAACATGGCGGCCATGAAATGACGCCTTCGCGGCACAGAGTTTCCTCGGAGTTCCCATGCGCCTTGCTCACCTCGCTGCCCGATTGGGGTGGTCCAGCCCCCAAGGCAGAAAACGCCTGCTCACCGTGCTGGGCATCTGGGCCGCTGCCATTGTGCTGGCATTTGCTTGGCCGGTTTCGTCGCCGCCGCCACCGTCGGCGGCAGCGGAAGTGCCGGGGCCACGGGACGGCGGCAGCTTACCGGCGGAAGACTTGGAGGGCTTTGTGCGGAGCACCCGCTGGGGGATCTCGTTCGAGGAAGCCGAGCGCCGGGCCGCGGCGGCGGCGGGCCTCGACCGGCTCAATCCCGAACTGCGTGAAATGGGCTTCGTCGGCCTGTTCGCTGTGCCGGGCCGCACTTCCATCCTGCTCATCCTGGAGGATGGCACCGTGCAGCGCTTCCACGTCGGCGACGCCTTGCCGGATGGCCGCGTGCTCGCGGAGGTCGCCGAAAACCGCCTGATCCTCACCGACGCCAGCCAACAGCCCTACGAACTGGTCCTGTTCCCCGAGATCGCCGACGCCGCCGGTTCCGAAGCTACGTAGCCGAATGTTCTAGGTCGGCTCCGCCACGAACACCGGGATGGTTCTGGAAGTCTTGGCCCGATAGTCCTCGTAGGGCGGGAACGCGGCTGTGGCGAGCGCCCAGAGGCGTTGGCGCTCTTCGGCGTGCTGCACCTCGCGCGCCCGCATGGGGGTCACTTCGGTCTTGTCCCGGATTTCCACGTCCGCGTTGGCGCGCAGGTTGTACACCCACACCGGATTGTTCGGCGCCCCGCCTTGGGAGGCCACCAGCACATAGCTGTCCCCGTCCTTGACGCGCATCAGGGGCGTTTTGCGGATCGCGCCGGTCTGGTTGCCGCGGTGGGTGACGATGATCACCGGCATGCCCGTGTCCAGCAACTCCGTGCCTTCGGTGCCGCCGCTGCTTTCATACAGCTCCACCTGCTCGCGAACCCAGCGGACGGGGCTTGGCTTGTATTCGGTCAT
>JAPPIX010000020.1:827-10787 GCA_028820495.1 Gammaproteobacteria bacterium | reverse complement strand
CCCCAATTGGGCATGACTTCGCGGGCGAAGCGGTCCAGTGAGTCCTCGATTTGCTCCGGGGCGTGAATCCCGGCCGGTATCAACATGAAGGCCTCATCGATGGGCACTGCCTTCGAGACCTTCTCGATGCGACGGTTGATGGTGTCCGGCGAACCCACCAGCAGTTGGGGCACGGGCTGACCGAAGGGGATGGCCCAAGTCTTCCAGAACCACTCCATGTCCTCGAACAGGGCCTGGGCCTTGGCGTCGGTTTCGGCGCAGATCATGATCCCGCCCCAGCAGGCCTCCTTGCCCGGCTTGACCGCGTGGCCGTGGGCCTCGGCCTCCTTGCGCCATTCCGACCACAGTAGTTCGAGAAACTCCGTGTTGCTGGACATGATGATCGGCCGGCCCTTGTAGCGAGCCCAGAACTTGGCGGTGCGCAGGCTGGCGGAGAAGCCGCCGTACAGCGGGATGTCGTCCTGGAACGGCCGCGGGGCGATGCCGACTTCGCGCACCCGCATGTCGGCATCCACGCCCTGCCCGAAGCGGGCGTAAACCGGATGCTCGTGGGGGTTGACGAAATCCGGCGGCGGGAAAGTCCAGAACTTGCCTTGATGGGAGAAAGTCTCGCTGGCCAGCGCCTTGACCACGATCTCGACGAATTCAGCGAAGTACTCGCGGTTCAGCGCGTCGTCCGCGGTGTCCTTGGTCCAAGGCCCCACCGCCTTGAGCTGCGGCTGCACCTTGAAGTTCTCCACCCATCGGGCTTGGTAGCCGCGCACCAGGCCGACGCCGAATCGGCCTTCGAGCATGTGGTCCAAGGTGGCGATCTTCTCCGCCGTCGCCAGCGGGTTGTTGGCGGTGGAGACGAATCCGCAGGTGATGATTTTCATCTTGCGGGTGTGGCGCGCCAGCCAGCTCGCCATCAGGCAGGGATCGTTGGAGGCCTCGAAGCCCTCGATCTGCAGATGGTGCTCCGGATGGCCGAAGCCGAAGTAGCCGCGCTCCTCGGCGAAAGCGGCGTAACGGCCAAGCTCGCGAATCATGCGCTGGTAGAGCGCCGGATTGCGACCCGCCATGCCGGCCTCCAGCTCCGCACGCCGGCCCACCGTGCAGTAAACGAACAGCCCGAATTTCACGACGGAGCGAGGGCGTCCCGCCCTCGCTCCGAGGACGCCGCCCGATGCTTGTTGGGTCGAGGCTGGGATGCCGGGGCCGCGAAGATCACGGAATCGACCGGATTGCTGCTTAGCCTGCGCCCGTCGGCACTTCGTTGAACGGAATGCCCTTGTCCAGCCGCGGCTCCTGGGGCAGCCCCAGCACCCGCTCGGCGATGATGTTGGCCATGATCTCGTCGGTGCCGCCGGCGATGCGGAAGCCCGGTATGGCCATGAAGGTGGCTTGGAACAGCCCCGCTGCCGGGGAGTCCTCTTCGTCCCAGACGGCCCCGGACATCTCCATCAGGTCCATGGCGAAGGAGGCCATGTCCTGGGTCATGGGTGCCGCCACCAGCTTGCCGATGGAGTTCTCCGGCCCGGGTGTCTCGCCGCGCGACAGGGCGCTCAAGGAGCGGTAGCCGGTGTACTTCAGGCCGGAGCGCTTGCAGTGCCAGTCGGCCAGCTTGGCGCGCACCGCAGAATCCTCGATGGCGGGCTTGTCATTGATGGTGACGGTCTGCGCCAGGTCCAGCAGGGCGCGGAAGTCGGAACTCGCGCCGCCGCCGCCGATGGAGGCGCGCTCGTTCATCAGCGTGGTGATGGAGACTTGCCAGCCTTGGCCGACCTCGCCCAAGCGCTGGCTGTCGGGGATGCGCACATCGGTGAAGTAGACCTCGTTGAAGTTGGCGTCGCCGGACAACTGCTTGATGGGCTTGGTCTCGACGCCGGGGGATTTCATGTCCAGGAAGAAGTAGGACAGGCCCTTGTGCTTGGGCACGTTGGGGTCCGTGCGCACCACTAGGATGCCGTAGTCGGAGTAGTGGGCGCCGGAGGTCCAGATCTTCTGGCCGTTGATCACCCACTCATCGCCGTCCTTCTCCGCCTTGGTGCGTAGGGCCGCCAAGTCCGAGCCGCCAGCGGGCTCGCTGAACAACTGGCACCAGATCTCCTCGCCGCTGGCGAGCTTTGGCAGGTAGCGCTGCTTGTGCTCCTCCTTGCCCCAAGTCATCAGCGTGGGGGCGGCCATGCCCTGGCCGATGCTGAACACGCCGCCCGGCAAGCCCCCGTACTTGGCTTCCTCCTGGTTCCAGATCACCTGCTCGATGGCGGTGGCGCCCCGTCCGCCGTACTCCTTGGGCCAGCGGATGCAGGCCCAGCCGGCGTCGTACTTGCGCTTTTGCCAGAGCTTGGACTGCTGCATGAGGTTCAAGTCCGCAAGCTCCGTCTCGGTGGGCACGTTGTCCTTCAGCCAAGCCCGGGCCTCCTCGCGAAAGGCCGCCTCGGCAGGGGTGTCGTTGAAATCCATTCCGGTCTCCTTGTTCTTGCGCGTCTCGTTCAGGCGGCGTTGGATTGTTCCAGGGCGGTCACCAGCTTGTCCTGCCAAAGGCCCTCGCTGCCAATGTTCACCGATAGCAGCTTGGCCCGCCGATAGTGGAACTGGCAGTCGAACTCCCATGTGTAGCCCATGCCTCCGTGGGTCTGGATGTTCTCCTTGGAGGCGTAGTAATAGGCTTGGATGGCCGACACCCGCGCCGTCGCCGCTGCCAGCGGCAGTTCGGCGGCCCCGGTGTTGAGTGCCCAAGCGCCGTAGTAGCCGTTGGAGCGAGCCAGCGTGTTCTTGACGTAGGCCTGCGCCAGCTTGTGCTTGATGGCTTGGTAGGAGGCGATGGGGCGCCCGAAGGCGTAGCGGCCCATGGCGTATTCCTTGGCCATTTCCAGCGCCGCCTCGGCGCCGCCCACCTGCTCCCAGGCGAACAGCACCGCAGCCCGGTCGAAGAGCCTTTCGGTGTGCGCCCAGCCTTCGCCCGGATGGCCGAGCGGCTCGCAGGGCGCGTCGGCGAACGTTAGGCGGGCGTGGCTGCGGGAGAAATCCAAGGTGCGCTGGGGCCGGATGCTGACCCCTTCCCCATCGAGCTCCACGAGTTGCAGGCTGGCCCCATCGCCGCCGTCAGCCTTGGCCACCACGATGGCGACATCCGCGATGTCGCCATCGGGGACCGCGGCCTTGGAGCCGTTCAGCGCGCCGCCTTGGGCCGCGGTTTGCAGATTGGCGGGCGTCGCGCGGCTCGGCCCCTCGCTGATGGCGAAGGTGCCGATGGCCTCGCCGCTGGCCAGCTTGGGCAACCAGCGCTCCTTTTGCTTGGTGCTGCCCGCCAGCAGCAGGGCTTCGGTGGCGAGATAGACGGAGGAGGAAAACGGCGTTGGCGCCACGGCGCGGCCGAGCTCTTCGGCGATGACTGCAAGCTCCAGGTAGGAAAGGCCCAAGCCCCCAAACTCCTCGGGGATGGTGGTTGCGGTCCAGCCCATCTCGGCGATCTTTTGCCAGAGTTCCAAGTCGGCGGACTGCTCGCCGTCCAGCACGGCCCGCACCTTGCTCATTGGGCAGTGCTCGGCCAAGAAGCCGTGCGCCTGCTCGCGCAGCAAATTCTGTTCGTCAGAGAACTCGAAGTTCATGAACCTCCCCCTGGTATTCTCGTTGGATTGATTTTTGGTATAGCGCCGTACGCTACTCCGCGCTCGGCGTCCCGTCCGTTGTGGCGACTTCCTGGCGGTGGTTTTGCATGTTGAAGATCTCGTTGGCGTCAAGGCCGCCGTCGCCATTGGTGTCCACGGCGGCGAAGCCCTGAACGAGCCGCTTCTTGATGTACCCTGGCAATTCGCTCCAAACCAGCTTGCCGTCCATGTTGCGGTCCATGAAACCGACCATCTGGAAGGTTTCGTGCAGCTCCTCGTTATGGATGGGATTGGCCGTGGACTCCTCGGCCCAAGTGAACTGAACAGCGCCGTAGAGCATTTCATCCCAGGATTGCAGGCCCCAGGGCACCTCGCGGTTGGGATCTGGATTGCCGGGGTTGCGGGCCGAGTTGTCGTACACCGTGCGGTGCACCAGCCTGCTGCCGGCGGGCATGGCCACGGGCTCGGCGAACTCGTAGGTGCGCTGCCAGTTGAAGTCGTAGTTGGGCACCGAGAGCAGCATTTCGCTGCTGCCGTCGGGGCGCTGCAGCTCGAAGTGGGAGGCGATGCCCCGGTAGTGGGAGTGCGGCACCAGTGAATACGCCACGGCGTCGCGGTCGAAGGTCAGGTAGGCCTCCTCCTGGTAGCGGGGGTCGTTGGCCGGCACCCGAATGGTGGGATCGACCACCACGGTCTGGCGCAGGTAGTTGGCGGGCGGCTCGTCGGCGAAGTAGAGGCCGAGCTTGCTCTCGTCCACCACTGCCTTGCCATAGGGCGTGTAGTGCATCTGGAACTGGTAGTAGCCGCCGCCCTCAACCCGGATGCCGGTGCCTTCCGGCATGTGCGACCCCTCGTTGCCCGGCGCGTAGCCGCCGATGTACTGCTCGAAGTCCAAGCCGCGGTCCGACTCGGCTATCTCCGACTGCGTGGATCCAAACAGAACGTGATGCACCACGTTGCGGTCGCCGGGCAGGATGTCGGTGGCGACGATCCACACGGGCGTATCGAGCGGGTTCTTCACCACCGGGAACTGGTAGTCCACCACCCCACTGGCCGGCACTTCATAGGCGGGGATGTCGATGATGAGGTCCGGCTCACCCAAGGGCCACTCCGCGGCCACATTGTCGGCCAGCGCCAAGGGATCGTCCCCTTCGCCCCGCGGTGCCCCGGTCTCGGCCCAATGCACCAACGTTTGCGCCTCTTCGACGGTGAGCCCGCGGCCGTTCTTGAAGGTGCCGATGTGCGGGTCCGCATGCCACGGCGGCATGCGCTTGGTGCGCACCACCTCGCGGATCATCGGCGCGAAGCCGCGCACCATGTTGTAGCCGGACATTGCCCAAGGCCCGATGCCGCCCTCCTGGTGGCAGGCCACGCAGTTCTGCTGCAGGATCGGCGCCACATCGGCGGTGTAGCTGATTGGCGCCTGCTGCGGCGTCCGGGCCGGGAAGTTGATGAGGCAGCCGATGGCGTCGCGCTCCGCCACCTTGATGGCCTGGCCTTCGCCGGCAATCAGCGCCTCGATGGCGTCGGCAGCGTAGTGCTCGCTGGCCTCGGCGCGCTGGCGCTCATAGTCGTTGATGCGGTCGTTGAGCGGCCCCCGGTAGGCGACCTGCCACGTCTTGGGGTCGATCACCAGCACTTCAGCGGTGCGCACCAGTCCAAGGGACTCGCCGATCAGTTGCGTTTCGTCGTCCAGAATGGGGATGTCGATGTCCCATTCGGCGGCTTCCTTTTGCATGGAGGCGCGGTCGTCCTGCAGGTTGGCGTTGAGCAGGTAGAACTCAACACCCTGCTCCCCGTAGCGGTCGCGCAGGGCCTTGTAGTCGTTCAGCGCGTTGCGCACGATCGGGCAGCCATTGCCCTGCACCATGATGACCACCGCCGGGGCGTCCCGGTAGTAGTAAAGCTCGTGGGCCGCGCCCTGATGGTCGAGCAGAACGAAGTTGTCCACGCGGGCGGCTTGCGCCTGCCCGGCAACGAGGGCCAAGGCCAAGGGCAGCGCCAGTGAGAGCGTGTGCAGGCGGTACGGCATGGGGGATTTCTCCACTTCAAAATGGAAGCAAAACGGGATGCGGACTATACAACGGGGGATGATCGGAATCCAAATCGGGCATAGCCGTTGCCATCGGTTGGTACGCGACTGATTGGGCTGTCAGGGTGATTAGGCTGACGTGCTGTTGTTGGTTGGCAAGGGCTCCGAAGGCTCGTTGAGCAGGTGGGCCGCAAATGATGGGATGGGCATGGCGTAGCCGTCCTGTCTTTCCTCCACGAATCCGGCGTGGATGGCGGCTTGAATGAACTCGCGCCGCTCGTCTTTTGTGCAGCCTGGCTCCAATTCGCTAATTGCGGTTTGGAGGCGCTCCTCGCTGATGAGCCCGTTGGCCCGCAATTCCGGGGCCAGCTGGCGGGCGAGCTGCAACTGGCCCGCCTGCGCCAAGCTCCTTCGCCGTTGCTCATAGTATTGCTGCCGGGTTATGTCACCGGCGGCGATGGCCCGTTCGAGGGAGGCTTGGGCAGCGTCGTATCCGCCGTGCGGGCCGGGGTGCGCCCCGACTTCAGACATGGCAGCGACCAGATAGCCCGCAAGGTGTTGGGGCCACTCGCCGCTTCGGGCGACGATGCTCTCCACCCAGCCTTCGGCGTTGGCGACTTGGAATTGCTGGAAGCACCGGCGGGCGGCCTTTTCGCAGTCCGTTCGGTCCAGCGGGCCTAGGCGGATGCTGCGCTCGGCGACGGTGCGTGATATGCCCGCGTCAGCGAGCGCCTCCGAGGTGCCGGGAAGGCCGAACACGCAAAGGGACAGGGCGGCTCCCGCGCGGCCTTGGTGGATTCTGTACAGCACGGAGGAATGCTGCCCGGTGTTCGGATTGCGGGCAGGGATCATCTGGGCCTCGTCCACGAAGATGGCGATCTGGTAGGGATTCCAGCCACCGCCGCGGGCGCTGGCAACGTCGGCAATGGAGACGTTGGGCGTGGCTTGGGCGGCACCGACGGAAAATCCGGTAATGGAGAAGCCTCGGTCCAATATCGCTCTGCCCGCCGACTTGATGCGGGGCAGCAGGGCGGTCAGGTTTTGCGCCGTTCTGTCCATGACGGCGTTGATTTCGTCACCGGGAACGGCGGCCATTCGCTTGGCCGCGCGACGAATCACCTCGGCGACCTCGCGGACTTCCTGAGCTTGGTCCTTTGGGGCAACTTCAACCAGACGGGCGATGTCGGCCAGAACTTGCTTGGCTTGCTCTTGATCCGTCGAGGCGAGACGTTTGGCGATGGCCCGGTCAATGGTTCGCCCCAAGGCTTCGGGGGAGTTGGTGTCGTCGGGCTCGACGATGACTGGGAGCCATTCGCGGCCTTCGGGCGTGGGCGGGCGCATGGCGACCTCGCCGATGCACTGGGCCATAAGGGCGGTTTTTCCGGCGCCTGGAGGGCCTTCGACGGCGATGGTGGCGTCCGCCAGCAGCCCCTGCTCCAACCCGATTAAGGCGCGCCGAAAGACGTTGACTTCCGATTCACGCCCTGAGAAAAACGGCACGCCTGGCAGCGCGAGGAGCTTGGCCCGGTCTTGGGTGGACAAAAAGAGGCTCAGCGCGATCTGGTCCTGGGGCCGAAGGGCGCCGTCGTCGCTGTAGGCGTCCTGCATGGTGAAGCTCGTTCGTTGCTGAGGACGCCGGAATTGTACCGCAGTGGTTTTGGGCGTCTGGCGCAGGACTTGGGCTTGGTGAAGTCGATGGCACTGGCGGCTAGTCAGCCATCACTCGCCGCAGTGCTGGCCGATGAACGCAGCCATTGAACCATTCCTTGATGTGGGCGTCCGAAAAAGCCACGGCCCTAAACTGTGGACGCAACAGCACGGCGGCCGTGTTGAGGTCGGTGACGGAGAATTGCTCGCCGTGAATGTAAGCTTGGCTTGAAAGCCTGCGTCTTAGAAAGACCAACGAAGTGTCCAAGGCGGTCGAGTCAACGTCCGTGCCACTACGATTGGCGGCGTCATGGGGCCCTTCGAGCTCTCCCATTGCCCATGCCAACCATTGGTAGGCGTCGGATTCCGCGAATCGACCCGCAGGCCAGAACTGGGGTGCGTGGTTTCTGGCTAGGTGCAAGTTGATGGCCAGCGATTCGACTATGGTGCATTCGCCGTCCACGAGCACCGGAACCTTGCCGTTTGGATTGATACGCAGATGGGCGGTGCGCTGTGTTTCGCCTTTGGTGAAAGCTACGTGCTGAAGCTTGTAGTCCACGCCGGCTTCTTCGAGCATCCAGAGACAGCGAAAAGCGCGTGACTTTTTCGTTCCGTACAGCGTGAGCAAAGCCCAGATATCCAGGTGCAGATGAAGTCCACGTCCAAGTATAGTGCTTGGCGTACCCTCCTAAGCAGGACTATCCCCGCGTGTGCGGGGTGAACCAGGAAAGCCAGAAAGCGCAGAAAATGACGCAAGAGTCCATCCCCGCGTGTGCGGGGAACCGGTAATCGGGTGGGGACTGGAGCGTTAAGAACGGGTCTATGCCCTCAAGGAGGCGATGTGGCGGGCCAACGGAGCATTTTTTTGCGCAGGATAGCCGGGGCGCTGGCGGCGGGGAGCGCGTCCCCCTCCACCGGGTCCTAGCGGACCTGATCGCGTCCGGCTACGGTCACGACGGGCGCGCGGTGGCCGAGCGGCTCACCCGGCGGCAGGCGGAGCAGGCGTGGCGCTACGCCGAGGCGCACCGGGCGGAGCTGGCCGGGCTCATCGCCGCGGCCCTCGTGGGAGGCAGCCAGTGAGCGCGTCCATTATCAGCCCGACCGCCACGAGTCCGCACCAGCACCCCCACAGGACGGCCGCGCCGAGCAGGAGCAGCGCCAGGGTGCCGCTCCCGGCGGACAGCGCAGCGAGCGTTGCGAGGACGAGCGCGAGCATGATCAGCGTGGGCATGGGGGAAATTCTAGCATGCCCGTCGGCAGCGACCTCGACCTCGCGCTGCGCATCCGCACGGGTCAATCCCCGCGTGTGCGGGGGAACCATCTGCCAGGGTAGGCTGGCAAGCGTTGAGAGGAGTCTATCCCCACGTGTGCGGGGGAACCCAGGGCAAGCTCGACGAGGCGACGCTATGCGGTAGTTGTTGTAGCCGTCCGCCGAATGGTTTCAATCCGCGCCCCCGCATGGGGGGCGACCCGCCACCGATGATGACTGCGCGAGACCGCCCTGTTTCAATCCGCGCCCCCGCATGGGGGGCGACATGAGCGGCTCCATCGTGCTGACCGGCGCCCACTAGTTTCAATCCGCGCCCCCGCATGGGGGGCGACACCACCGCGCCGCACTCGTCGGTACGCCAGACCCGTTTCAATCCGCGCCCCCGCATGGGGGGCGACGACGCGAGCATCGAGGACTGGGTGTCAATCTGGGGTTTCAATCCGCGCCCCCGCATGGGGGGCGACACCATGACGATCTCCGGCGAAACCAACGTGCTGAGGGTTTCAATCCGCGCCCCCGCATGGGGGGCGACCCGTGTTCCGGTGCCGTGAAGTGTACTTTGTGGTGGTTTCAATCCGCGCCCCCGCATGGGGGGCGACGCGACGCAGTGCCGCCAGAATGGACACGCTACACCGTTTCAATCCGCGCCCCCGCATGGGGGGCGACAAACGGCGCACAACGAGCGGGTGCGACGATGCATGTTTCAATCCGCGCCCCCGCATGGGGGGCGACCGAGGCGGCCGAACAACTGAACGCCGCGGGACACCGTTTCAATCCGCGCCCCCGCATGGGGGGCGACGAAGGCGGGGCAGCGCGCGTAAAGGGATCAATGGTTTCAATCCGCGCCCCCGCATGGGGGGCGACACTGTCCGCTGGATGAATTCGGCCGGTATGCCGGTGTTTCAATCCGCGCCCCCGCATGGGGGGCGACCGCTGCCAGTGGATCATCGGGTTGGACCCCGGCGCGTTTCAATCCGCGCCCCCGCATGGGGGGCGACCAGCTAACAACCCAGCTATAAGCTATCCCGGCCCGTTTCAATCCGCGCCCCCGCATGGGGGGCGACGTGGCTCACTACGTGGGAGGGTACCAACTGAAGACGTTTCAATCCGCGCCCCCGCATGGGGGGCGACCCGATGGTTCGGGTGGCCGGAATGTGGCGTCGAACCGTTTCAATCCGCGCCCCCGCATGGGGGGCGACAATGACGGAGACATGGGCCGAGCTAGCCTACGGAGTTTCAATCCGCGCCCCCGCATGGGGGGCGACAACGCGCGTTATCATCGCTGACGATACAACTCCAGTTTCAATCCGCGCCCCCGCATGGGGGGCGACGGGCACAGAACCCCGCGCACGCAAGCGCACGCGGGTTTCAATCCGCGCCCCCGCATGGGGGGCGACCGCCCACTAGGGCACCGCATT
>JAPPIX010000020.1:0-817 GCA_028820495.1 Gammaproteobacteria bacterium | reverse complement strand
CCGGGGGTTTTAATTGCGCGCCCCGGATTGGGTGGCGCCCCCCAATTTGGGCACCCATTTGTACTTGTGTAAGCGTTTTCAATCCGGGCCCCCTCTTGGGGGGCGACCGCCGCCCGAAGGCGGCGCGGGAGCGACGCGCGTGTTTCAATCCGCGCCCCCGCATGGGGGGCGACAGCTGCAGCACGGCGCCGACCTCGGCAAAGGACTCGTTTCAATCCGCGCCCCCGCATGGGGGGCGACTTGGCGCCGCCAAGGTCCCTCGCCGTCCCGGCGAGGTTTCAATCCGCGCCCCCGCATGGGGGGCGACGTGATCAACTGGCACAAACTCACCAGCGAGAAGTTTCAATCCGCGCCCCCGCATGGGGGGCGACTCACGAAGATTGGATACCAGCCTTCGAGTTCGTGGTTTCAATCCGCGCCCCCGCATGGGGGGCGACCTGAGCGTGCGGACCGTGCGGCGGGCGATCGTCGTTTCAATCCGCGCCCCCGCATGGGGGGCGACATCCGTCCGCGTTCGCAAGATCGATGGTCCCGGGGTTTCAATCCGCGCCCCCGCATGGGGGGCGACGTCGGGGAGCCCAACCCCCCAGGCGGATTGGAGGTTTCAATCCGCGCCCCCGCATGGGGGGCGACGCCAAGTCCCGGGCGGGCGAGCCAACCGATTGAGGTTTCAATCCGCGCCCCCGCATGGGGGGCGACCCGTCGGCAGCCGTGTAGGCAATCAGGTCCGACGAAGTTTCAATCCGCGCCCCCGCATGGGGGGCGACGGCGGGGGCTCAGGGCTCACCCCCGGCCAAGCGGCGTTTCAATCCGCGCC
>JAPPIX010000042.1:21489-77929 GCA_028820495.1 Gammaproteobacteria bacterium | reverse complement strand
TTTTCCAACTGGGTGGCGATCCCGCGCAGCATCCGCACTTCGGTCTGGTCCAAGCCGGCGCGGGCAGCGAGGCGGCGAAGGCGGGTCAGGGTTTGGCCGGGGTTGTCGGGGTCGAGGAAGTCCGCAGCCACCAGCAGCCGCTCCAAGTGGGCCAGCATGGCTTCAACTTCGGCAGCGGTGGCCGGGGGCCGGTCCCATTCGGGTTCGGCCGGCGCCGCTTGGGCGGCAAAGAGTTCGTAAGCGACAACCTGCACGGCCATGGCCAGGTTCAAGGATGGATAGTCCGGCGAGGCGGGAATGCGCAGATGCGCGTTGCAGCGTTGCAGCTCCTCGTTGCTTAAGCCATCCGCCTCGCGCCCGAACAGCACCGCCACTTGGCCGGCGGCGGCTTCGGCGAGCAGCTTCTGCGCCGAGGCGCGGACGTCCGCCACCGGCCAGGGGATGCGCCTTGGCCGGGCGCTGGTGCCAACCACCCAATGGCAATCCGCGATCGCCTCATCGAGGCTCGCGCAAACCCGGCACTGGTCCAGCACGTCGGTGGCCGCAGCCGCCCGCCACTCGGCCTGGGGGTCGGGATAGCGCAGGGGATTGACCAACACCAGTTGTGACAGCCCCATGGTCTTCATGGCTCGAGCGGCGGCGCCGATGTTGCCCGGATGGCTGGTCGCCACCAGCACGATGCGGATGTTGTTCAGGCTCATATTGCAGTAGGCTACCCGGCCATGCAGCCGATGGCCAACATGGCGTTGCGGGCCGCCCGCCGCGCCTCACCAATCCTCCTGCAGGCCATGGACCGGCTCGATGAGCTCAAGGTGGAGGAAAAGGCCCCCAACGACTTCGTCTCCAGCATCGACCGGCAGGCGGAGCGGGTCATCGTCGATACCCTGCTCGACGCCTACCCGGACCATGGGGTGCTGGCCGAGGAAGGCAGCGGCGAAGACCGCGCCGACGCCGAATTCACCTGGCTCATCGATCCGCTGGATGGGACGCTCAACTACCTGCAGGGGATTCCCCACTTCGCCATCTCCATCGCAGCGCGGCGCGGACGGCAAATCGAGCACGCCGTGATCGTCGATCCGGTGCGCAACGAGGAGTGGGTGGCGAGCCGGGGCACCGGCGCGCAACTCAACGGCAAGCGCATCCGGGTCAGCGCCACGCACCGCTTAGGCGATGCCGTGGTCGCCACCGGGCTGCCGCCCGGCGCCCGGGGCCGACTGGGCGTCTTCAACGCCGCGGTCGCCGAATTCACCGATAGTTGCCGAAACATCCGCCGCCAAGGCTCGGCCGCCCTGGACCTGGCCTACGTGGCCAGCGGACGGCTCGACGGCTTCTGGGAAATGGGATTGGCCCCTTGGGACATCGCCGCCGGATCGCTGCTGGTCAGGGAGGCCGGCGGCTTCGTTTCCGATCTTGAAGGCGGGGAGCGGCACTTCGAGAGCGGCGACATCGTGGCGGCCAACCCCCGCTGCTTCAAGCTGATGGTGGCCTGCCTGCGGCGGCACGTCGCTTGACGACGGTGACCTGATCGTTGACGCTTGGTGGCGGGCCTGCTATACACATCGACATACACAAACAGAGGTGTGGGCAAGTGCGTACCAACATTGAACTCGACCAAAGCCTAGTGCAGGAAGCGCAACAGTTAAGTCGAATCAAAACCAAAAAAGCCCTAGTGCATCAAGCGCTGCTGGAGTTCGTGGCCAACCGTAAGCGGCTTGATCTAAGGGAGCTCGAAGGGTCCAATCTGCTCGATCCGAAATACGATCACAAAGCGCTTCGCCACGCTGGTGTTTGAGCGCGATGTACTTGGTGGATACGTCGGTGTGGATCGACTACATTCGCGGCAGGGATGAGGCGCATGTCCACTTTCTACGCGATTTGCTGTCGAACCCCCTAGCCGTCAGCATTACGCCACTCATCTACATGGAGATCCTGCAAGGTGCCCGCGGCAGCACTGCGTTCGAGCGCTTGCAGGACTATTTCAACGGACAGCGGTTTGTGAACTTTGAGCAGTCGGCAAACAGCCATGCAGCAGCGGCCCGCATCTATCTCAACTGCCGACTTCGCGGCGTGACCGTTCGCTCATCCATCGACTGCCTGATCGCTCAAAGTGCCATCGAGTCTGACCTGACACTCTTGCACAATGACCAGGATTTCCGACGCATCGCGAACGTGGTGCCGACACTGCGCGAAAAGAGTTTTCTTCACTAGACCCACAGGAACTGCGGGCAGCAGCAGAGGCTACTTCCCACACCCGTTATCCGCAGTTCAGCCATCCCCGGCTCAAGGATAGGACTCCTTGGCGCTCTCCTTCTCCGGCACCACCAGGTCTTCGCGGGAGATGTTCATCACCAACAACATGTTGGCGGCAATGTAGATTGACGAGTAGGTGCCGATCACCACGCCAAAGGTGAGCGCTGCGGCAAAGCCGCGGATCCCCTCGCCACCAGCAATCAGCAGCGCCAGCAGCACGAACAGGGTGGTCATGGAGGTCACCAAGGTGCGGCCCAGGGTCTGGTTGAGGGAGCGGTTGACGACCTCGACGGGCGCGCCCTTGCGCAGGGTGCGGAAATTCTCCCGAATCCGGTCCGAAACCACGATGGTGTCGTTAAGCGAGTAGCCCACCACCGCCAGCACCGCCGCCACCACGGCCAGGTCGAAGGTCCACTGCACGAGGGAGAACAGGCCCAGCACCAAGGTGACGTCATGGGCCAGGGCCACCACGGCGCCAACCGAGAACTGCTTGGTGAAGCGGAACAGGATGTAGAGCATCACCACCGCCAAGGCGGTGAGAATGGCGAGCCCGGCGCTCTCTGTCAGCTCGTCCCCCACCACCGGGCCGACAAAATTTGACTGACGCATCTCGGCGCCGGGAGTCTGCTGGCGAATGGTGTCCAGAATGCGATCGCCGAGGCCCGCCGGATCGCCGCCCGCTTGGGGCGGCATGCGGATCCGCACTTCCGACTCGGAGCCGAAGAGCTGCACCACGCCGTTGACGAAGCCAGCGTCGTCGAGCTGGCCGCGCAGCGCTTCGAGGTCAGCGCTCTCGGGAAAGTCGACGTCCACCAAGGTGCCGCCAGTGAAGTCGAGGCCCAAATTCAGGCCGTTGACGGTCAAGGAGGCCAGCGACAGCACGATCAAGCCGATCGACAGGCTCCCCGCCAGCTTGCGGCGGCCCATGAAGTCGAAATTGAACTCCGGGAACTTCATATTTTTACGGCCTTCAAGTTGCGGCCACCGTACATCAGGTTGACCAGCGCCCGGGTGCCCATGATGGCGGTGAACACCGAGGTGACGATGCCCACCGCCAAGGTCACGGCGAAGCCCTTGACGGGACCGCTGCCGATGGAAAAGAGGATGATCGCCACGAAGAAGGTGGTGATGTTGGCGTCGAGAATGGTCAGCAGGGCGCGGTCGAAGCCGGCGGCGATGGCCTGCTGCGGCGCCCGCTGCTTCAATTCCTCGCGGATGCGCGAAAAGATCAGCACGTTGGCGTCCACCGCCATGCCCACGGTGAGCACGATGCCGGCTATGCCGGGCAGGGTGAGGGTGGCGCCCAAGACCGACATGACGGCCACCAGCAGCGTCAGGTTGGCGATCAGCGCCAGGTTGGCGGCCAGCCCGAAGCCACGGTAGTAGATGAGCATGAAGATCATCACCAAGATGAAGCCGACCACCACCGACTGCTGGCCGCGCTCGATGTTCTCATCGCCGAGGCTGGCGCCGACGGTGCGCTCCTCGACGATGTACATGGGTGCGGCCAGCGCCCCGGAGCGCAGCAGCAGGGCCAGGTCGCGCGCCTCGCCGAGTTCCAGGCCGGTGATGCGGAAGTTGTAGCCCAAGGCCGACTGAATGGTGGCCACGCTGATCAGGCGGCGCTCCTCCACCGTGTAGCGCTCAATCACCTCCTCGCCATCCACCATCACCGTGCGGGCCCGCGGCTTCTGCTCAATGAAGATGATGGCCATGGAGCGGCCCACGTTGTCCTTGGTGGCGTCGTTCATGCGCTGGCCGCCATCGCTGTCGAGGCCGATGCTCACCTGGGGCAGGCTGGTTTCCGGGTCGTAGTCCTGGCTGGCGGAAGTGACCTGGTCGCCGGTGACGATGTTGCGCCGCAGCAGGGTGGTCGGGGTGCCCCGGTAGTCCAGGGTCTCGGTCTGCGAGGCGCGGTCGCCGGGCATGGCCACCAAGCGGAACTCCAGGTTGGCGAACTTGTTGATGATCCGCTTGGCTTCGGCGCTGTCCTGGATGCCCGGCAGGTCGAGCACGATGCGCTCCCGGCCCAGGCGCTGCACCAGCGGCTCGGAAACACCCAGTTCGTTGACCCGGTTGCGCAGGCTTTGCAGGTTTTGGGAGATGGCCGCGTCTTCCAGTTGGCGCAGGTACTCATCCACCATGGTAAATTCGAGCGCCGGGCGGCCATCGACGTCGGTCTCGGAAATTTCAAAGCCCTCGAACTGCTCGGTTAGCAACTCCGCCGCCTCGTCGCGCAGGGCGGCGCTCTGAAACGGGATGCGCAGCTCGGTGCCGTCCACCCAATTGCGGCCCACGTAGCGGATGCGCGCCGCCACCAGGGCATCGCGGGCGGTCTCCTCCATGCTCCTCATGCGGTCGCCGACGAACTTCTCCATATCGACCTGCAGCAGCAGGTGGACGCCGCCGGATAGGTCAAGCCCCAGCGACATCGGCGTGGCGCCAAGGTCCGCCAGCCATTGGGGCGTGGTGGAGGCCCGGGTCAAGGCGACGATGTGGTGGTCCTCACCGCCGGCGAGCGCCTGCATGACCACTTCCCGGGCCCGCAGTTGGTCGCCGTCGTTCACCAAGCGCAGAAACCCGGAACCGTCCTCCAGCTCAGCGGCCTTCAAAGTGATGCCGGCTTCCGCCAAGGCCGTGCTGGCTTGCTCCAGCGCGGCGGCACTGAAGCCGCGATCAGGATCCTCCGGCTTGACCTGCAGCGCCGGGTCCGGCGCAAAGACGTTGGGCGCGGCGTACAGCGCGCCAAGCGTGACCACGACCAGCACGAACAGGTAGCGGCCTAAAGGGTAGGTGTTCGGTGCCCGCTGCTTCGCCGGGGACAAGCCGAGCAGGCGCTCGCCAACCATCAACTACCCCTTCGAACTCAGGGCACTACCCCTCGTCCAGGGTTTTGAGGGTGCCCTTGGGCAGGGTGGCGCTGACAGAGCTCTTTTGCAGCCGCAGCTCCATGTTGGAGGCCACCTTGACCTTGACGAAGTCGTCCTCCACCTTGCTGACTTGGCCGACGATGCCGCCCGCGGTCACCACCTCGTCGCCCTTGGCGAGGCCCGCCATCAACGCCTGGTGCTCCTTGCGGCGCTTGCTCTGCGGGCGGATCAGGAGGAAGTAGAAAATCAGGACAAAGCCGCCGAGAAACAGCAGGTTGAGGTAGCCAGCGCTGCCGCCGGCTTCCGCCGCGTAGGCGGTGGTTTCAAACAGGTTCATCTTGGCTCCAGTCCTCGTACAAGCGCTTGATAAGGCCGGGCAATGTACCCGTTTCGATGCAGGCGCGCAATCGCGCCATCAGGCCATGGTAGTAGTGCAGGTTGTGCGCCGTCATCAGCATGGCGCCGAGCGGCTCGCCGCAACGGTCGAGGTGGTGCAGGTAGGCCCTTGAGTAGCCCCTGCAGGTCGGGCAGGCGCACTCCGGATCCAAGGGTTCGTCCGCGTCCCGGTGGCGGGCGTTGCGGATGCGCACCACGCCCCGGCTGGTGAACAGGTGCCCGTTGCGGGCGTTGCGCGTCGGCAGCACGCAGTCGAACATGTCGATGCCAAGGGCCACGCCAAGCAAAAGGTCCTCCGGCGTGCCGACCCCCATCAGGTAGCGGGGCTTAGGTTCCGGCATCTGCGGCAAAAGGCCCTCGAGCACCGCCTGCATCTCGGCCTTGGGCTCGCCGACGGACAAGCCGCCCACCGCATAGCCGTCGAAGCCGATATCGGTCAAGCGGCCCAAGCTCTCGGCGCGCAACCCCGAATGCATGCCACCTTGGACGATGCCGAACAAACGGCGTTCGCCCACCTCGGAGCGTTCCCAAACCGCACGGCTGCGTTGGGCCCAAAGCGCCGACAGTTCCATCGAGGCCCTCGCCTCGGCCTCCGTTGCCGGATAATCCGTGCATTCATCGAGCACCATGACGATGTCGCTGCCGAAGCGGCGCTGCGCCTCGATGGCCCGCTCCGGGGTCAGGCGCACCTCATCGCCGTTGATCGGCGAACGAAACACCACCCCCTCATCGCCGATCTTGCGCATGCTCTTGAGGCTCCAAACCTGGAAGCCGCCGCTGTCGGTGAGGATTGCCCCCGGCCAGTTCATGAACCGGTGCAAGCCGCCCAAGCGCTCGATGCGCTCATCGCCCGGACGCAGCATCAGGTGAAAGGTGTTGCCGAGCAGCATTTGGGTGCCCGCCGCCGCCAGCGCCTCCGGGGTCATCGCCTTGACCGAGCCGTAGGTGCCGCAGGGCATGAACACCGGGGTTTCCACAGCGCCGTGGGCCGTGGTCAGGCGCCCGCGGCGGGCGGCGCCGCATTGAGCGAGCACTTCAAACATCGGGAGAGCCTTGAGCTTGCCCCCGATCGGCATGCCGTTGACCCCGAAGGAACAACCGGCCAGCCGTTGGGCCGTCTCCACTTGATTCATGAAGCCGTTCGGTGAACATGGCGTCGCCGTAGCTGAAGAAGCGGTAGCCGGCCCCCACGGCAGAGCGGTAGGCTTCGAGCACCCGCTGCTGGCCAGCGAAGGCGCAGACCAGCATCAGCAGCGTCGATTCCGGCAGGTGGAAGTTAGTGAGCAGGGCATCGACCGCCCGAAAACGAAACCCCGGCTTGATGAACAGACGAGTCTCGCCGCAGCCCGCCCGGAAGCCGCCCGGCTCGGCGGCGGCGGCCTCCAACGCCCGCACCACGGTGGTGCCCACCGCGACAATTCGGCCGGGGCCTTGTGCAGCGGCGCGAATTTGCTCCGCTACCGCAGTGCAGATTTCATAGCGCTCGGCATGCATCCGGTGGGCGTCGAGGTCGTCGCCCCGCATCGGCGCAAAGGTGCCCGCGCCAATGTGCAGGGTGACCTCCACGATGCTCGCAACGCGCCGGCGCACCTCATCGAGCAGGCGCTCTGAGAAGTGCAGGCCCGCGGTCGGTGCGGCCACCGCGCCCGGAGCGCTGGCGTAGAGCGTCTGGTAACGGCCTTCATCGGCGGCCTCGGCGGCGCGGTCGATGTACGGCGGCAGCGGCGTCGTGCCGTGCCGCTGCAGGAACGCCATGACCGGCTGCGGGAAGCGGAGCCGGTGGAATTCCCCCACCCGCGCCACCAACTCCAGGCGCTCGCCGCCAACCGACAGCCAGCGGCCCGGCTTCAAGGGCTTGCTGGCGCGCGCTTGGCACAGGGCGGTGCGCTCGCCCTCGATGCGTTCGACGAGCAGCTCAACCGCCCCGCCACTGTCCTTGACACCCTGCAACCGGGCCGGAATCACCTTGGTGTTGTTGACCACCACGAGGTCGTCGGGGCTGAGCAACTCCGGCCAGTCCGCCATGGTCCGGTGGGTCACCCGATCCCGGCCTAAGTGCAGCAGCCGCGCTTGGTCACGCTCCGCCAGCGGCTGCTGGGCGATCAGTTCGGCAGGCAGGTCATAGGCGAAGTCGGACTTCAGCATGGGCGTTGCCAACGGGCAGGCAAGGAGCGGGCATTCTACCCCCGGGCCGGTCGATCCAACGGGTTCTCCAGATTGAGTGCCCAACGAATTGAGGCGCGCGTTGCGCCTTCGAACGGCCCTAGCCTGCCTTACAGGCTGCGAGTCTCACCCATGTGTCGTTTCGGCCACAGAAAGTCGATGCGGGTGCGGTGGATCAGCCAGTTGCCGTCCACCTTGCAATAGACGTCGTCGTAGATGCCGAACAGGATCAGCGGATTGTCCACCCCCTCGGTGGTGCGCAGGTCCAGCAGGTACCAACGACCGTGGGCGGTGGTTTCGTCGATCAGGCGGATGAGCGGGTTGGTCACCGCGTGCAGGACGCTGTAGGGGTCGCCCTCGCCGAGGGACCACTGCTGGAAATTCTCGCGAATCTGGGCCTTGCCCACCCAGTCGCCGCCATAGTCCGGGCCAAACTCGCAGACTGCATCCTCCGTGAATAGGTCCGCCAGCGCATCGACATGCTGGCCATCGAAGTAGTGCGAGTACTGGATGCGCACATTCTTGATGGCCTCGATTTCGGCCAGTTCCTGCATCGGGTCCATGTTTCCCTCCCTTGGGTTATGCTCTTTTGAACGCTTTTGAATCCAAGCCATATGCTAACAAGGAAGCCGTCCATGGATAGCGTTTACGTTCTCATCGTCAGCAAGGGCCACGACTACGACCACAACCGCTTTCTGGCGATGTTCGCGGACATGCCCGGCGTGACCGCCACCCTGGTCGAGCAGCCCGCCGCCCAAGTGGTCCTGAAGCCCGAGCACGTCGGCAACTACGACTGCGTGCTGTTTTACGACATGTCCGGCATCCCCGGCATCGGCCTGCTGCACGACGGCGCGGGCGACACCGGCCTGCCCCCCGACGACTACCGCGCCAGCATCGAGGCCCTCGTCGAGCGCGGCAGCGGCTTGGTGCTGCTCAACCACGCCACCGTGTCCTGGCCGCTCTGGCCCTTGTGGCGGCGCATCTCCGGCTCCTCGTTCATGCTGCAGTCCGGGGAGCTCGACGGCGAAACCGTGCCCGGTTCCGGGTACCGGGGTGGTCACGGCCCCCACCCAAACCCCACCTTGAAGCTGGTTCCGCAATGCGAACACCCGGTCTTGAAGGGCCTTGAGGACGGCTTCGAGATCACCGACGAAATCTACTTGAAGACCGCGGGCTTCGAGCAAGGGGTGACACCCCTAATGCGCGGTGACTACGACTTCGTCGCCGAGAACTTCACCCCGCCGCCCTTGGCCCCGCCCGAGGAGCAAGCCAACTGGAATCACCCCCCCGGCAGCGACTTGATGGTCTGGGCGCACACCGTGGAGGCCAGCCCGGTGGTGGCGTCCGACGTCGGCGACGGCCCGACGGCCTTTGACAATCCGAACTTCAGGAAGCTGCTGGAAAACGCCCTCAAGTGGGTGGCGTCGCCGGAAGCGCGGGATTAGCCGTTGAGCGCGGCCGACACCCGGTCGAAGTACGGCTACTGACGCCCAATGGATAAGCCCTATAATCATCCGGCAAACCATGGCGGGGCAGCAACTCTTGGCCATTGACGCCTTCGATTGGGTCTCCCGAACCGAGTTGACCAAGGAAGATGTCAAGCTCGGGCAAAGGTCCCTTCGTGCAAGCAACTTCAGGAGCATCTTTCCGGCGGGGTCATCGAGCCGCCCCCTCCTGATGGTGGGCCGGGAGCGTCACATCGGGAAGCTGAACCAGTTGGGTGCGGAGTTGACGGGAAGTGGGGACGAGTTCCGCAGCCACATCGTCTCCCTGCTCTACGGCCCTCGCGGCTGCGGGAAGACGGCTCTGCTCGACGCCTTCTCTGAAGGCATGACGCGCAAGGGCGTTCGCGTCATCAGCGGCACCGGGGGCAGCTTGAGGACCGTCGAGGGCCTTCACGGGCTGCTGCGCAATCAGATGGAGCCCAACCCTGAGAGAATCACCCGGACCCGAGGCGGCTTGGGCGTCGGCCGAACTGGGATCGATCGGGAAGTGTCCGAAAAGGCACCAGGCGGAGCGCTCGAACCCGGCCCAGTAGACGTTATGCTGCAAGCCGTCAGTGAGTCGCTGGACAACCGACCCTTGTTGATCGCCTTGGATGAGGCTCATGCCAGCGCCCCGAATGTATTGGGAGACTTGCTCAGCTCCGCGCAACGCCTCAACGGAAGAAGAACGCCAATTGCGGTGGCCCTAGCCGGAACCCCAGATCTGCTAGACATCCTTGAAGACCCGGAGTGCCAAGCAACATGGGTGCTCGACCGGGCTTCCGAAGACCGGCTAGTTCCCGTCGGAAACCTAACGGATGCCGAATGCGAACGCGCCGTAGCGGTGCCCTTGCGGACTTTGGGGGTGGGCTTCCGGGAGTCGGATTTGGCCGAAGCCGCTCTGTCGTGCCGGGGCAGCCCCTACTTCACACAGCTGCTGGGCCTATGCGGACTGCGCAACGCACAGGGCATCGACCGGCGCAGGCCATCCGTGGACTTCGGCCCCCAAAGCGCTGCCCTGTCGGACTTCCGAGCTGGGGTCGAAGCCCGCTACGGCCGAGCCTGGAGTGCGCTGGACGGGCAGGGGCTGACCGGGTGCGCCCGTCAATTGGGCATTCTGTGGCGATGGTCCCAAGCCGCGCCCGACCGTGCGATCTATTCCAACCTAGCCAACCGAGCAGTGGCTTCCGGCCTGGCCCATCCTCCCGAAGGCCAGCGTGCCGCTCACTCCCCGGAAGGCGCATCCCGTTACTTCCGCCATCTGGGGTACATCTGGGACAGTTCCGGCAGCAATCAGCAATGGGAGCTTGGCCTGCCGAGCTTCTTCGACTACGTGGAATCCATCTACCAGTCGAGGGCCAAGCCCGACTACCACAGCACCGTCAGTGCCCTGGATGAGGACTTGACTCGCATCATCCCAGACGACGAATCACTTGAGGACGAGGCCGACGGCCCATTGCCCTAGGAGCCAACGCACCCGGCCACTTCACCCGGATGCGGATTGGCGCGAAGGGAACATCCGACCAAGAACGCTAGTACCGCTTGCGCTGCCTCAGGCTGTCCGCCTGCCTGGAGACCATCGCCACTTCCTTGGGGTCGAGATAGGCATAGGTGCTGCGCATCGCCTCCTGGTACCTTGCCTCAAGCTGCGTGGAAAGATCGTTGTAGAACTGGTCCTCCTGGCTGAGGATCGCCTCCAAGCTTGGCAGACTCCTGTCCGGGAAGGCGTAAGTGCCCTGCAGAGCCACCTGAATGGGCTCGAAGCTGAGGCTCTTGGTCCACATGCGCTCTCTTGAGAGGCTCTCGTACAGAACGAGCGTGACGCGGGACCTGACCGTGACGGGGCCGGAAAACCGGTATCTGGGGCTGTCACTGGAGGATTGGGACCCAAAAATCAGTGCGCCCAAAAGCGCTCCGCCGGTGTCCGAGGTCGCTTGCAATGCCGATGTGTCGTAGCTGAAGTCATACTCCGCCGACAGTATCAGCTCGCTGCCCTCCTTTTGCGGGAAGGTCATTTGATCGTAGGAGTCGAAGGGGCCTTGCACGCGAAAGCCGATGGCGTTCAGCACTTCGACGAAGTCCTTAGACATGTTCGCGGCGAAAGTCCAGAAAACCGGCGCCGGGGCCTCAAATCGGGACCCCACCACCGCCAGGGTGATGTCCACGTTGCCGCGGTCCGATTCCGGGGGCGTGTAGTCGAAGACGGGGGCGTTCCTTGTCGCTTGCGGCGTTGGTTCGGTGGCTACGAGCCAGCCAAGGCAGTGACAAGGCAGGCCACCACTATCCATTGGCTGTGCGTGCGTTTCGATTCGGATGGATTGGTCATTGGTTCATTTCCTAAAACGTGAAGTTGGATGAAGGCTCAACTGAATCCGCTCTCGGCAGGTGGAGACCGGATGGGTATCGACGCTCCGCTGCGCCCGCCGCGGAATTTTGGGCACGCCGCCGCTCCTATACTGCTTTGGTGGATCATTTGGGCTAGGGAATGCGAACGTAAAACGGGATCCACTTAACGCCGTCGGAGAGCGCAACCAACACGCCGCTCCTGAACGATGTGCCGGACTGGAAACGGAAGGTTCCCCCTGACAAGGTCACGCGCCACTTGGTGCGGTAGAAAGTTGACGCGCCGGACAGAAAAGACCCCAAGGCGCCGTAGTAGGAAATCAACTCGCTCGCATTTGTGGCGTAGGTCAGGGAACCGCCGGTCTGGCCGGCCAACGCGGAAAGCACGCCGAAGTCCACGCTGTCCGAAAGCGCGATGGTGTGCAGGGGAATGCCGGCGGAGACTGAGGCGTCGATTGCGTCCTCCAAGAAATGCCGGCCAGCGTTGTCTTGACCGTCCGTGAACACCAGCACGGCCTGGTTGGCGTTGCTGGCCTCCTGCTCCGTGAACTCAAGTGCGGTGATGATCGAATCGTAAAGTGGCGTACTGCCGTTCTCGGCATTGGCAAGGTCCGCAAGCGAAGCGTCGAAGCCTTGAGAGTTGTTGGTCCACCTTCTGCCCGAAAGGTCCCGGAACACCCTAACGTAGGGAGTCAGCGGTCGCCCCAGTCCGAACAGCCCGCCGGAGGCAAACGCCAACAGGGACGCCTCATCGTCTTGGGAGAGGTTTCCCAGAAAAGTCCTCGCCGCGGATATCCGGGCGTCACGGGGGTCTGTACGGCGAACGCTGCCGCTTTGGTCAAACAGCAAGGTGGCCGAATAGGGTCCAAGGCCCGATTGCCTTTGCCTCTGTACACCCATCTGCTCAAACTCGACGTTGGCGCCGTCCGACGTGACCCAGGAATCCACTTCCAGATCCGAACCCCGCAGCGGCGCCAAGCGAGAATCCGGGCGGAGCGCGATGAGGTCGATCGTGAAGTCAGCGGTGGTTTCCGTATGGGCGTCCACGTTGGTCCGGAGCACCCCGGCGGATGATTGCGGCGGAGGCGCCAAGTTGTCAGCCAAGGTGTCGATCTCGCCGGCCAAGGCGAATGACGTGGAGAGGTTGGTGATGTAGCCGTTGGGGTCCTCAAGCAGGCCCATGGCAAGGATGTTCCGCCCTTCAACGACCAAGCGCCACTTGCCCGTGCCGTCTCCCAGCGACCCACGCCAGCCGCTGGGGCCTTGCTCAAGCTCCGCCGCCGACAGCGTTGTCGCCTCGCCGGGAGGCAGGGTGCCGTAGATGGCCACGATGGATTCCCGGCCTTCGTCGTCAATGCCCCTGATCGACACCGGCTCTTCGCCGTCGCCGTAGTTCTCCAGCCGCAGCAAGCTTCGTTGGTTGTGGTTGCTGCCCGGGTTGAAGAACGGGATGTAGTGCCGGTCGTCCGAAATGCTTGGCCCTTCGTTGAGGCTGGTGAGGAACCCCCGGGACGTTCGGACGTAGCTGAACGCGGCTATGTCGAGATCCGACTCAAGCACGAGGCGCCAATCGCCGGCCGTGGGGTTCCCGGTGGCTCCGTCCAGCTTGCTGCTGTTGCCGAACTCCAAGTCTCCGGAGTTGAAGCCCCTCGCACCCTGTGCTGGCAGGTCCAGCGTGACGGGGCCGAACTCAACCCCAGCGTCATCGAAGGCCCTGATGGTCACGCTGCCGGCCTCGTCAGAGCGGTTGACCACCCGGATGAAGCCTTCCTGAAGCGGATGGGAGGCGGGGCGAAGCAGCCTGATGCGGCCGCCGGAGGTCAAGGGGCTTTGCTGCCCAACGTTGTAGCGCTCTGATGACGATAGGTTGGCGAGGTGGCCGGTCGGGTCCTCCAGCAAGCTCATCGCGTAAATCCGGTCGCTGGACTGCACCTCCAGCCGCCACTTCCCAGCGCCGTCGCCGAGTGCGCCGCTCCAACCGAGCGGACCGGCCTCCAGTTCCTGAGCGGTCAGCAGGTCAACGCCGTTGGGCGGCAAGCTGCCCTCAACTTGAGAGGTTCGGCCCCGGTCGTCCCATGCCAGAATCGTCACTTCAACGGTTTTGTCCAGAGGATTGATCAAGCGGAGCTTGCTTTGCTGGTTGCGGTTGCCGGCAGGATTGAAGATGGGTATCTCGTGAAACCGATGGGCGTCCCAAGATCGAGCAACCTCGTTCATGCTGGTCACGAAGCCGTCCGTGGTTCGAATGTAGCCCAAGGCTTCCACCGCCACGCTGGCCTCGACCTTCAACCGCCAGTTTCCCTCCGAGGGCCGCCCGGTTGAGCCGGTGAGCTTGCTGCGATTGCCCATCTCCATGTCATCGGCACTGAATTGCCGTGCCCCCAACGCGGGCAGGTCCACCCGCACGGGCCCGAACTCCAAGCCGGCATCGTCTATGGCCGTCACCTCGGCGAAGCCGGGGCGTTCGGAAAGGTTGATGATGCGCACGAAGCTCTGCTGGGTCGGATGGAAGGCGGCTATGAACAGAGGGATGAGGTGGTCCCCGTTGTCATCGGGCACCCGCATGACCTTGGGCGCTACCGAACCCGAGCCGTTCAAGACCGGGCGGCGCATCTCATCCGAACGCGCGTAGTCCCTGCGTTCACTCAAAACCTCGTTAGCGGCCGAGGCCTTGGAAGGCTTGGCCGCGGTTGCGTTCAAGTTCGGGATGGCTAGGATCGATAGGGTTGCGAGCGCCATCACCCAGCAGCGCAAGTGAGCATTCGGGCTAAAGCGAAGCGCGAGCTGTTTTACGAACCTTGGCGATGCCCTCTTTGGCTGGTTCTGCCTCATGTCGCAGACACTCCTTGTTCTTGGGTTGCAACGATTCTTGGTGATGCCTTCATCAACTAGTTGGCGCTCGCTTGCTCCGCTGCCTTGTGCGCCTTCTCCTCACCCGGCTCCTGGCCACTCCCTTCAGGCCTGTCTCGTTCGTTGCACTCATTGGCCCCTTGAGTGCGCTGGGTAAGCGGACAAGACTTCGCGCTAGGCTGGAGCCCATTGGAATCGAGGCCAAAAATCGCCGTTTCCGGCAGCACCGTAGGGGACCGCCCGCCGGGAACCCACCTGCGCCGTCCATCAGCTTGGCTCCCGATCGCCCACCAGAGCCGCCAAGCCCTTGACGGCGACGACAAGCGCCCACAGAAGCCACACGAGCAGCGGGACCCATGCGATGAATGCCCCGATCAGGGTGATCGTGAGCAGAATGGCCAGCGCCGCCGCCACAACGCCCACAATCAACAGCTTGACGCCGAACCGAACCTGATGCTCGAAGTGTTTCGACGCCAATTGGGAATTCCCCGGTTTTCCGCGGAACACATACGCGAGAATCAGCCCGCCCAACCAGAAGATCCCGCTGAACGCACCAATCACGTACAGGACGTAAACGCCTAGCGCAATCGATTGGGACGAAGAATTGGTGTTGTTAACTTCCGACATGAATTTTCCTCCTTGGTCTTGTGACAGTTTGTTGCTGCTCACTTCAAGAATCCCTCAAGCGCCTGGTTGAATGGTTTCAGCGCTTCCTTCATAACGTTGTTCATCATGGTCTCCGCGGCCTTTTGCGCGTTGCGGCATAGCTCCGACCGGGGTTTGCCTTGCGCGATTTCAATTTGGCACTCCTCCGCGACCTCGGCGAACATCTCCGGATCCTCGATGAGTTCCTCCACGGACGGTGGTCCGCAGGCGGCCAACATAAAGGCAAAAGCCGCCATCGTGATTGCTCTATGCATTGGTTTTCTCCTTGTGATTGCCCGAGGCGTGGATTGACGCCCCAGTTTCTTGAAGGGTTCGAAGCGCCTGCCACCCCCGGCAAAGGACGAGAACGCGGCTGCCTTGCGGACAAGGGGGTGTGGCTGGAGGAATTGAAGTGGCGCCGCGACGACGGGCTGGCCACGAAACGGCGCTTCAACGGTGCTGCCTGACCGAATTGCGGGCACGGCTTCTTACCCTGCCCGAAGGCCGCAACCAACCACATTGAAGGCATTCGGAAGTCGAACCGCGGCAAGCGCGCGCCAACTCGACCGACGGCGAGAACGACTGCAGCGCCGCGTCCGCTGCGACGTTTGGCGCGAAAGGTCGCGCCGGCTATTCAGCCAACAATAGGTAGGTAGGTAGGTAGGTAGGTAGGTAGGTAGGTAGGTAGGTAGGTAGGTAGGTGCAAGAATTATACCGGCTTGGCAAGTCCTGCTGCCTTTCGCCCTGCGTCACTTTGGTCTTCTTTGCCATCACTGACGCAGGAACGGACGCATCGCAAGCTTCAAGATTGCTATGCAGCCGAATCATTCAAACCTCCATACCTCCGAGAAGGCACCTGCCCACTCTTGATCGCCCGCCGGCACCGATTGCCGCCGGGCAAACTTCATGTTGAAGAGTGTGGCCGCAGTTTACTGAACTGCGGCTGAACAAATCCACCCCTTTTTTACAAGAGGGCTTTTTTCGAGTCTCTGTTTCTGCGCTTGGTTCAGGGAGAGTGGCGCAGGACGCGGCCGGCCCGGGCGCCGGTGTGCTCGCCCTCCAGAACGCTGACCTCGCCGTTGACGATGGTGGCGCGATAGCCCTTGGCGCGCTGAATGAAGCGCGGGGCGCCGCCGGGGAAGTCATGCACCAGTTGCGGCTGGCACTCGGCCACCGTATCGGCATCGAAGACGTTCACGTCCGCACGCAGGCCCGGCGCCAACACCCCCCGATCCTTCAGGCCGACGATGCGCGCCGGCGCTGAAGTCAGGCGGCGCACTGCCTCGCCCATGCTGTAAAGACCGGTTTTGCGCACCCAATGGGAGAGCACGAAGGTGGCCCAGCCCGCATCCATGATCTGCGAGACGTGGGCGCCAGCATCGCCCAAGCTGGGGAACACCCGTTCGCTCTTGAAAAGGTCGGCCAAGGCCTCAAGGCTGCGGTTGAACATGCGCAACGTAAACAGTCCCTGGCCCTGGGTCTCCTTGGAGAGCCGCAGGAAGGTCTCCGACCAATGCTCGCCAGCGGCGTCCGCCATCGCCTGCAGGTTTTGCTCGTCCTTGGCGGTGTAATCCGGCACCTCGCCAGTGCCCATGAAGAAGACCTGGTCCATCGGAATGCGCGTCGCGTCCGGCGCCTTGGCTTCCGCAACCAGGGCGGCATGGGTCTCGGCGTCCTGGATGGCCGCCAGCCGACCGGCGAGGTCCATGGCGGAGAGCTTTTTCCAGGTCGAACCCTTGACCGGCAGCATGGACTGCAGCGACAGGACGAATCCGGAACCCCGGGGCTGGGAGATGGCGGTGATGTCCAAGCCCCCTTCGCACAGCCCTTCGACGAACCGAGCCGCCGTCTTGCCGGACGCCGGATTGGCGGAAACCCCGAAGCTGAACAACACCCGGCTGCCCGTGGTGCGGGCCATGTCGCGCAGCAGGCCAGCGCTGAACGCCCGGTCGGAGAAGTCGAGCACGTTCTGCATCAGCGCATTGCGCGGCGCAATGGCCTTGGCGATCTGCATCAGTTCGTCGGGGTCAGCGAAAGTGCCGGGGATGGAACGGCCGTCCGGCAGCACATGGGGCGGATAGCGGTTGGTGGAGAAGCCCACCGCGCCCTGGTCGATGGAGTGGGCAACGATGTCGGCCATTTGCCGCTTTTCGTCCTCGCTGGCCTGCTCCTCCACCGCCCGCTCGCCCATGACGTAGAAGCGCACCGCGCAGTGGCCGACCATGCCGGCGATGTTGATGGCGGGGTTCAGGCGGTCGATGGCGTCCAAGTAGCCGCCGTAGTCCTCCCAATCCCAGGACAGGCCCGTCAGAATGGCGTGCTTGGGGATGTCCTCCACGGTCTCCATCATGCCCGCCAGCAGTTCCTTGTCGGCGGGCCTGCAGGGGGCGAAGGTGACCCCGCAGTTGCCCATCAGCGCCGTGGTGACGCCATGCCAGCTCACCGGCGTCAGGTCGGGGTCCCAGCCGATCTGCGCGTCGAGATGGGTGTGGATATCGACAAAGCCGGGCGTCACCATGTGCCCTTGGGCATCGATTTCCCGCCTGCCCCGCTCCGAAACTTCACCGACCGCCGTGATCAGCCCGTCATCAATGGCCAGATCGCCAAGCCGGGGTTCACCCCCCGCGCCGTCCACGAGCTGCCCGCCACGCACTACCAAGTCATGAGCCATGATTCGCATTCCCCCTGTGATTCAAGATGCAAAAGCAGGGACGCACTCTACCAAAGCGGGCCGGGGACGGCTTAGCCCGGTTCCCAATCAGGCATCCGTCCAATCGTCGCTCCGATTGGCATCAGCGCCCAGCATGATCGAGCACATAAGTCATCAAGCTGGGAATGCCCGGTCGCCAGCGGTCCTCGTCACCAGGTGCCTTCCAGACGTAACCTAGATCGGCCAAGCCGTCTCTGCATTCATCCGCGTCACGGGAGGAGCCTTCAGACAGCGGTTCGGCGGCGATTGCGGCATCAAGTTCATGTTCCCGGAAGTGCGCCTTGTTGCGGAACGTCTGCGCCAGATGAGCCGCGACGCCCAACAACCCGCCACGCTTCAACTCGTCGCGACGGCCTTCGTAGTAGGCAGATCGTTCAACGCCAAAACGCACCTTGGCCTGTGCCACCAATGCCGCATCGATCTTGGTTGCGCCTCTTTCATGGGCCGCCTCCCACAAGGCGGCACCAAATAGCTGCAGGAAATAGGGGTAGCTCTGACTCTCGGCAACCACCTCTCGCAAGGCACCATCGTCAAACGTTGTCGGGGAGCCGTACTCGGCAAACGGGCGAGTCAAGGCTTCTGCAGCAGCCGACTCGTCCAACAAGCCAACGCCGATTTTCTCGCCCCGGGTCCAAAAGGTGGCAGACATAGCGTTCAGGTGTGCTTGCAGGCCCGGGGTGCCCGCCATAACCAACAGAAAGGGCGCTTCCGCGCTCACCATTTGGCTGGCGTTGAGCAAGGCTTGGCCGACCTCTTTGGTCAAGGTGTGGGCTTCGTCAAGCAGCAAAACCAAGGGACGTTGCTGGCATCGTTCAACCAAAAGCTGCGTCAACGAACTCGGGCGGTCGCCGAGTTCCCAGCCCAGCCGCCCAATGCCGATGGAAAAGGAGAGCTTGCGAGGACGCAGGGATCTGAACCGGCGCGGGGGCACTAGGACGGTGGCCAAGTCATCCAGACTTCGCGCACCTGAGGGTGTCAGCCAAACCGGGTCCAACCCTTCCGCACTCGCCTCGACTTCCGCCATGAACCAGCGCATAAGCACCGTTTTGCCATTGCCTCTGGGGCCGGACAAAACCACGCCACGAGGCGAGCCTCTTCCCGCTCTCAGGTAAGCCAGCAGCCCCTTTAACGCCCTCTTCTCAACCTCCCTGCCTGCCAAGTGGGGCGGCACCTGACCCCAGCCAGGCACGAATGGATTGACTATCGGCTGCAAGGTCATGGTTCGAGAATAGCAAATAAACCCATGCAACGTGCGGCATCGCTAACTTGGAGCAAGGCGAAGGCCCTGCTCAACTCCCCGAAACCCGCCGGTCCTGCCCGGCCCAGAAGGGTTCGCGCAGGTCTTTGCGCTTGATCTTGCCCACCGGACTCTTGGGCAGGGGCTTGGTGGTGATGGTGACGCCGCCGGGCTTCTTGTAGGAGCCAAGTTCCCGCGCCGCCATGTCGATGACTTCGTCAGCGGTCAGGTCGCCATCCTCCTTGACCACGCAAACGGCGTGCGGCGTTTCGCCCCACTTGGGGTGAGGGACGCCAAAGGCGGCCACCTCAACCACCGCCGGATGATGGGCGATGGCGTTCTCGATTTCCGCCGGCCAGATGTTGAAGCCGCCGGAGATGATCATGTCATCGGCCCGGTCCACCACGTAGAGATAGCCGTTGGCATCGATGCGTCCCAAGTCCCCGGTCTTCACCCAGCCGTCGACCAAGCGCTCTCGGCTCGCCTCCTCGTTGTTCCAAAAGCCGGTCATCATGCCGTCGGACTTGGCCACGATCTCACCCACCTCGTTGGCCGGCAGCGGCTGGTTGCGTTCATCCCAGATCGCCACCTCGGCGAAGGGCAGCGCCAGCCCACAGGCTCGCAGCGGCGTTGAGCCCTCGACCTGGGCGAACCACTGGCGCGGCCCCATCATCGACACGGGCAGCACCTCCGTTTGGCCATAGCCTTGGTAGAGCACGTCGCCAAAGACCTCGCGAGCGGCCAAGGCGGTGGCGTCCTGGATCGGCGCCGCACCAATCAGAATGCACTTCAAGCCGGAAAAGTCGCGCCCGCGGGCGCTGTTGTCCTGCACGATGGCGTTAACCATGGTCGGCACCATGAAGCCAAAGGCGATGCGTTCGCGTTCCATCACGTCCAGGGTCTCCTGCACGTCGAAGTGATCGAGCATCAGGTTGCAGCCGCCCGCCAGCCACATGGGCAGGTACTGGTATCCCGAGCCGTGGGAGATGGGACCCAGGTGCAGGCATCTATCGCCGGGCTCCACCGGCGGAAAGGTGTAGAACCAATCCCGCCCAGCCGCCAGCCAAGCCCGGTGGGTGTAGGCGACGCCCTTGGACTTTCCGGTGGTGCCGCCGGTGTGGCGGATGATGAACAGGTCGTCCTCACCGATGTCGGGATTCGGATCCGCATCCGATTGGTCGGCCAGCCAGCTTTCATAGCCAGCGTCACGCACCCAGACATGGGCCAGGTCGGGCAGTTCATCCGCCAAGCCGGCCACTTCGTCCCGATAGGCCTCGTTGACGATCAACAACCGACAACCGGTGTGGCCAAGCATGTGCCGGTGCGCTTCCTGCCCGTTGCGCGGATAGAGCGGCACCCGCACCAGATTGGCTGCCGCCGCCGCACCGAAGAGATCCGCCGCCTCAATGGAGTTGTCCTCCAGCACCCCGACTCGGTCGCTGGGCTTGAGGCCGGCGGCGAGCATGGCGTTGGCCAGCCGCAGCGAGCGTCGCCAGGATTCCTGGAACGTCAAGCGGCGCTCGCCGTGCACCACGGCCTCCAGATTGCCGTAATGATCCGCCGCCCGCCGCATCAACGTGCGCACATCCATGAACCAGCCTTCTACTGCGTTGTCGGGCTCAACTTAACGAGTTTCGGACCCCATTTCGAGAGCTAACCGCGCCAGTGTCGGGGACCGGCATCCAGTCCCCATCATTTCGAGGGCAAGATGCCCTCGCTCCGGGGCGCCCAGCCCTGCCCAAGCGTCGTCGCCCGGCCCAAGCGGCGTCCCCGGAGCGAGGGCGTCCCGCCCTCGATTGAATCTTGATGTGCCAACCGAGCTAGGCGATGTCCACGCCGACCGGGCAATGATCTGAGCCTGTTGCGTCCGGCCATATGAAGGCCCGTTGCACCCGTTTATCCGCCGACGGCGAGGCCAGGACGTAGTCGATGCGCCAGCCGACGTTGCGTTCCCGAGCGCCGCCGAACTGCCGCCACCAAGTGTAGTGGCCAGGCGCTTCGGGGTGGCGGGCGCGGAAGGTGTCCACCCAACCGGCGTCGAGCCAGCGGCTGATCTCATCCCGCTCCTCCGGCAGGAAGCCGCTGTTCTTCACGTTGCCCTTGGGCCGGGCCAGGTCGATGGCCTCGTGGGCGGTGTTGTAGTCGCCAGCGACGAACACCGGCCCCCGGCGGCGCAGGTGTTCAACGCGATCAAACACAGCGCGGTAGAAGTCGAGCTTGTAGGGCACGCGGCTGTTGTCCCGCTCCCGGCCGCTGCCCTTGGGGAAATAGACGCTCGCTACCACCAAGCGGCCAAAGTGGGCCGCGATGAAGCGGCCCTCCACGTCAAAGCGCGGCTCAAGCTCGGTTTCAATGCGATCCGGCACCTCGCGGCTGTACAGCGCCACGCCGCTGTAGCCCGGTCGCTCCGCTGGGGCGAATGCCACATGCCAGCCCTCCGGCGCCCGCACATCGGCGTCGAGCTGCTCGGGAAAGGCCCGCACTTCCTGCAAGGCCAAGACGTCAGCGCCGCATTCGGCCAAAAAGCCGCGAAAGCCCTTGCGGGTGCAGGCGCGCAGGCCATTGACATTCCAACTCAAGATGCGCATTTGGGCATGCCTCCCAGGCGACCACTATACTGACGCGGTTTGAGCCCCTCCTCAACGACCCACAAACCACCAACAAGGGAACAACATCATGAAGGACTTTGCAGGGAAGACCTCTAATGCCTTTAATAATTTGATTTAGCTGTATTTTTTTGGACATACCATTGAATCCGTCCCTCACTCAGTCCCTTAACTGAGGGTGCGTATGGCATCGTTTCCCGGAACCATTTCGCCAGTCCACCGAAGGCCCGTTGTGCCATTGCCAGTAGTTCCTCGGCGTTGCCAAACTTGGCCGCTCCGATGCTAGAATTGATCGCAATCAGTCCCAGCGTTGCCGGATATTCGCATTGGAGGCACCCGTGGCCAGCGCATTCGACACCTTGCAGGCGCCCAAGCAGCTTGAAGGCTGCGGCTTCAAGCGCGAGCAGGTGGAAACAGTCGCCGCCGTGGTTCAAAGCGCCCAAGGCGACTTGGCCACCAAGGCCGACCTCAAGGCGGCACTGGCGGAACTAAAAGCGGACGTGCTTAACAGCATGACAACGCGGGCGCTCAGCATTGCCGGGTTGGTGGCCGCAGCCTTGCTCGGCCTGAACACGGCCATCATGTTCTTTCTACGGCGCCTGTTTGCGGGCGAAGGCTACGCATCGGGGGGATTCCCCGGCCTGCCGGGAAGGGAGAGAAGCGATGGGAAACCAACTAAAGACCTCCACAACCAACAAGATACTCAAGCGACTTATACACCTTCTAGCAATGATCGCCCTTGTAGTCGCGCTAGTCGCGCTGCGAATAGGTGACGGAGTCCTTTTCAGCTGAAGGACGAAGGCTCACCCAAATAGGACAACCAAGCATGGACGCACAATCAAAGACCTCGATAGCCTCCACTGCACAAAAGGCATGGAAATTCATCAAGAAAGCACCGGGATGGGAAAAGCGCTTCAAGCAGCGCTGGCCAATACTCTGGCTCCTAGCCTTCATCGCATCAATAATTCTGTGGCTGTCCCAGACTTGGCTTTCACCATTCATCAAAGTCAATTGACGTACCGCACCCAATATGCTCCAATGTAGGAACGCAAAGATCCCTGAGCAACCCGATGCCGGGTTGCTCGCTGAATACAAAAGCCATCAAGGGAAGGGAGTAGCTACCCGGCCCGGCAAATAGGCGAGAAGTCCAACAACTGTTCAGGTGACTTTGCGTTAGCCCGGTTCCCACCGGGATTCAACAACGCAACGAGACCTGAACATGAAAAAAGCAGCAACCGCCCTACTATGGGCCACGCTGGCGGCAGCCCTGCCAGTGCTATCAATCGCAGACCAGAACCAAGACCGCCAGCAAATGGACCTTACTGCTGACCCTTGCGCTTCCCTCCTGCCGGACAATCCCAAAGGTTACCAAGACTGTAAAGACGGCCAACTAGAAGCAATTGGGCTGACCTGCACCATCTACACTTTCAATCCAATAGCAGGCTCTATCAAAAAATTCACATTCAAAGCAGCACTCGGCGCAACCTGCCCAGACGACCGCTACACCGAAGCACTGGCAGCACAAGTCAGGCACGACCGCGAAAAGCGAGAAAGGCAATGGCGCATACAAAGCTGCGTTGGAAGCGGACAAATATGGGATCCCGTTTCCCAATCATGCTTCCGTTGCCCAGTCGGCCAAATGCGCTGGCAAAATGGAACCAGCGTCTATTGCGTACCCACAACCTGCCCACTTGGCCACGTCAGAGGGCAAACCACCGGGCAATGCGTCGCGCCACCTCCAATCAATCCCTTGCCGGGTCCAACTCAACCGATCAACCCACCTTGCGCCGACAACCCAGGTTGCCGACAACACTAAAAGCCTCAAGGGCGGCCGCCGTGCTGGCGGCCACCCTTCCATGCTTGGCCATAGCCTCTCCGGAGGAAGGCGGCCCAAAGCCGCTCGACCGCTTCTACGGGACGCTTGGCGGCAGCCTGTCCACGTTCAGCAACAACGAGTTTGGCGACCAAAGCACAAGCTGGCGCAGCGTCCATGCCTCGATAGGCCGACAGTTCACGCCGAAAACCAACCTGTCCATTGACGTCAGGTTCAGCGACTCCGAAACGTCAACCACCTATCCGGGATTGCCATACTCAATCACATACGGCTACCGCTCCCTTTCCTTTTCGCTCAACAGCCACAGAACGCTTTACCAGCGCGGCAGATTCTCGCTCAGCGCCGGGGGAGGCATCGGCATCGACAACGGCAAGCAGCGCCAAAGCTACCGGCTCGATGACGGCCAAACGTTTTTTGAAACAACCGAGAGCCACACGCGGTTTCAGTACAACCTAGGCTCAAACGTCAATTGGTCATTCACCAACCGGCTAACGGTGTCGATGGGCTACCGGCGCAGCTGGACCGTGCTTGAGGAAGGCACTTGGAACAACTCAATGATCGACTTCACCTTGCGGGCCAGCGTCAAGCCCCAACGATTCTGACAAGGTGGCCTTGGGCATCGAAGTGTTACGCATCATCGACTAGCGCCCAGACAAGTCGGGCTAGAGATGCCGCCACCGGTGCCTCGGTGCTGTGCCCGGACTTCGTCAACACCCAAATCTACGACGCCGAGCGCAATCGCCCGTCCGAGCTGCGCGACCAAGCTGCAGAGGGGGCTTCTGAAAGGATTGTGGCCGCCCGCGCCATGCTCGAACAGGGCAAGTCGCCCGCCGCAATTGCCGAAGCCGTGGCCCAATCCATCGAAGAGGACCGGCTCTACATCCTGCCCCACCCCGCATGGGACGACTTCCTAAGTTCCCGCCTTGAGCACATCCTCGCTCGCGGCGAGCCAGCGACCGTGGACCTGCAAGCCCTAATGGCCCGCCGAGCGCAGGGCGAGCAGTTCTAGCCCAAGTCGGCTCCAACGTGTCATGCCGCACAAGCTTCCTCAATGCGGTGGCGGTTCTGCAACTGCCGCTCCACGACTTCCTCCGAAACGCCGAACTCCGCAGCAATGGAGGCCGTGTCCTTGCCGTCTTCGCGCATGGAGAGAATTTCCTCAACAGGAGCGAGGAACTCAGCGGCAAACGCCCTCCCCAACGCTTGACGCGAGGCGTCGTGGAGGTCGTTGACAACTGATCGAGCAACCAAGGGGTTGCCGATGGCGTCACCCACAGCTCGACCGAACGCAAACAAAGCGCTCTCGGGGCGGTGCCTCGCTTGATGGCCGCCACCTAGATGGACCCGCACATCGTCTTGGTCAAATCGCACAAGGGCGCGGATACCTGAAATGGGTGCGGCCGAACTGAAATTTGGCGCATCCAAGCGACGAGCCAAGGTGCTTACTGAACGAAAACGTTCGCCCGGCCCTGCATTGAGCGCGACGCGCACCCAACGAGCACAACGATAGCCCCTCGCCCATGGTGGTTCAGGCCCGGCGCGCTCACTTGGCCTGCTCGAATTTTGCCGCATGTCCTCAACCAAGGGCAGCCGAGACTTGTAGCGAGGGCGAGCTTCACAACCTCCCATCCAGTTCAGCAGGTCGTTGAATCGACTCGCCGTTTCTCCTGTCAAGGGCAATCCCGAAAGAAACTCCAGCAGGGCCTCGCCTTCCAACAAGGCGCCAGCCTGCTCAATGAAGTCAGCGGCCTGATCCGACAGCGCATAAGGATCAAGGCCCATCGCCCCTGCGGCCTCGCAAAACGCCCGCTCGTCGGCATCCTCAATCGAGGTGCGAACCCGCTCCCAACGCAACCTGAGCGCCGATTGCGACACGCGGGATGCTTGCAAACGCTCCAAGACCTGACCAACCAAACCACCGATCTCCGACTCGGCCAAATCCTTCGACAACAACTCCCGAGCACTGCGATAGAACAACGCCGGCGGATTAGCATACTCCTTCGCCCTGCATGTCACGGCGAATCGCTCGCCATCGTATTTCATGCGCAAATCGGGAAGGGCGTAGCCGCAGCGATGCTTGAAGAGTTGAAAATCGTCGTCGCGACGGCCGAAAAGGCGCCACCATTCGAACGCAAGGGCTTCCGCAATGGGATAGGCGGACACAGTTGCTTCACCTGATGGCCGGCGCAAACCAGACGCTTGCCCGCTGAAATGCTCACAAACGTTCACTTCACCCACGAATACTTGCACATCGGCAATGGTTGCCCGTTCCTCAGCCGATGCATTGGGCGCATCATCGTGCCATTCGAGGGAAAATCTCATGGCATTTCCTCCGCCGTTACAGGCCACCCCTTGTACTCGCCCTTTTCAGAGTTCACGCAAAGACCCCGCCAATGCGCACCATCACCGTTGGTATGCCAGACGTGCTTAGGGAAAAGGCCGTCTCCGTCAACATATCGGCATTGCCCATTGCGGATCGCATCCCTGATCCAGAGGGTAGCCCTTTTTTGGTCTTCTTCCGTTACCAGATGACACACCGTCGTGCGCTGCTTCTTGGGACGCTGAATCCGGCCATCCTTTCGCTTTCGCGCACCAGGCAGACCACCCCACCAACGCTTGGTCTTGTGCTCCTCACTTCCGACATAGATCGCTGATTTCGCCGCCAAGTCCAGATCGGACTGACCCCGACTCGGGTTTGGAATGGGTTTTGGCCGCTTCACGTCAATGCCAGAGTCTCATTGCAACGCCGCCTCAATTCTAGCACCGCCCCCATTGGCGCCCTAGAGTCAATGTCCCAAGCGCCTTTCAGACTTCGCCCTGCCGACCCCCTTGGGGCTCGGCTAGAGCCAAGGTCATTCTTGCCAAACCAAGGGCGCGCCTTCGCCCTTCATCATCACGTCCCCTGCCATCACGCGGATGCGCCAAGGGCGCAGCTTGAGCGCCGCGAAGCCCGGCGATGCGGCATTGTCCCAGCCAGGAATGATGGCGGGGTCGTAGCCGACCGGCGCCGGGCCGTTGGCGAACAGGTCCCAGACCATCTGCCGGGTGGCGTCATCGAACGCCCAGTCCGCATGGCATTCAGCGACACAGGTGTCCTGGTTCGGCGACCAGTAGTTGCAGGAAAGGTGCGGGCTCGCCGACAGGTGCGCCCGCTTGATGGGCGTGGGGCCGGTGGCGATCCAACCAGTCAGTTCGGCGCCGTCCCACTGCCAAATGGGATGCAGCACCCGGGAGCGCGGGCGCCCCTTGGCATCCACCGTCGCCGCGGCGCACCAGACGATGCGGTGCGCCATTTCGACGAAGGATGGGGCAATCTCGTTGAGTGTGGTCATGGAGTTTCCTTCGAGTTGGTTTAGGAACTGCAGGAGAGCTGCGAGCAGCCCACCCGGGTGCGGGCCCATTCCGGGCGCTTTTCCGCGAATTGGTCCTTGCCGGACTGCTCGGTGTAGGGGCGGCGGAGCACATCCTGAAGCTCGTGGATCAGCGACGGATCGCCCGCCTCCGCCTTGTCGATGGCCAGTTGCGCCAAGTAGTTGCGCAGCACGTACTTTGGATTGACCGCGTTCATGGCCACCCGGCGCTCGTCGGCGGGGCGGCCTTCCTGTCTTGTGCGCATCAGGTAGGCGCGCAGCCACGCATCGATGCGCTCGCGCCGCTCGCCGGCCACTTCGTCCGGCCGGTAGTAGGCGTGCATCAGACGATCCACCGGCCCAGCGCCATCGCCCAGCGGATCCTGGTCCAGTTGATCGGGCGACAAATCGACCAAGGCACGGTAGAACAAGGTCATGTCGGTTTCGGTCAGTTGGAGAACAGCGTCAAGCTCATCAAGCAGGGGGGTATCCGCTTCGGTGAGGGATGCAAAGCCGAGCTTGGCGCTCATCATGGCGCGCCAATGGGCCATGTAGCTGACTTCGAAGTCCTTGAGGGCCTGCTCCAAGGGCGGCGCCTCGCCGACCAAGGGGTAGATGGCGTTGGCCAGCTGCAGCAGGTTCCATTGGGCGATGGCTGGCTGGTGGGCGAAGCGATAGCGGCGTCCGGCGGCATCGGTGGTGTTCGGCGTCCAGTTTGGGTCGTAGTCCTCGAGCCAGCCGTAGGGGCCGTAGTCGATGGTCAAGCCAAGCACCGACATGTTGTCCGTGTTCATCACCCCGTGGACGAATCCCACCCGCATCCAGTGCGCCACCATGGCGGCGGTGCGTTCACAGACCTCGGTGAACCAAGCCAAGGGGAGCTTTGCATCATCGGCGGAGCGGCCATCTAGGAGATGGGGAAAGTCCGCCGCGACCGTGTAGTCGAAGAACGCCCGCAACAAGTCCGCTTCGCCTCGGGCGGCGAGCATCTGGAAGTGGCCAAAGCGGGTGAACGAGGGCGCCACCCGACACACCACGGCACCCGGCTCCGGTGCCGGGTGCCCGTCGTAGAGGATGTCCCGCACGACGCGTTCGCCGGTCAGCGCCAAGCTCAGCGCCCGCGTGGTGGGAACGCCGAGGTGGTGCATGGCCTCGCTGCACAGGAATTCGCGCACCGAGGAGCGCAGCACCGCCAAGCCGTCGGCGGTGCGGGCATAGGGGGTCGGCCCTGCGCCCTTGAGCTGCAAGGTTTGACGGCCATCGGGCCCGATCACCTCGCCAAGATTGATGGCTCGGCCATCGCCGAGCTGGCCTGCCCAGTTGCCGAACTGGTGACCGCCATAGCAGGTGGCGTGGGGGTCCATGTCGGCCAGCACCCGATTGCCGGAAAACACCTGCGCAAAGGCATCCGATGCGCAGTCCCGCTCCGAAAGGCCGATCAACTCGGCCACTTCGATGGCGTAGGCGAGCAGTTCCGGCGCCACCACCGGCGTCGGCGACACCCGCGAATACAGCGCACCGCGAATCTGCCGGCGAGCGCTGCCGGTGATGGGGTCCGCCGGCAGTTCGCGGGTGAATCGATTGTCAAAAGCTAGCGCCGAGAGACCGGCCATGGGGCTCATTCCCCGCCGTGGCTCAGGAAGCCTTGGCTGACGGCAGGCTCCGCGTTGGCGGTCAACACCTGAAAGAACAGGGTGTCCGCGGATTGTCCGAGCACTTCAAGGACAATGGTCGAAGGCATCAACACCAAGGCCCTGAAGTGGCCGCCGATGCGTCGCACTCGGCCGGGCTCCCCATCAAAGAACTCATCGACCAGCTTGGAGACAGCCAGCGCCAAGGTCGCCGTGCCGTGCAGGATGATGTCCGGCAAGCCAGCCGCCAACGCCACCCGTCGGTCGGTGTGGATGGGGTTCCAGATGCGCGCGCACTCCGTGTAAACATGGGCGGCATTGGCCGCGACGGGGATGGGCAAGCGCTGGGGTTGGCGCCACGGCGATGGCAGCGACGGGCGGGGCGGCGGCGGCTCGGACTCCCTGCCTGCGCCGTTGAGGGCGACCCCTCTGGCGATGCCGAGTTGCCAAGTGCGGGCCACCAATTCGCCTTCCGCGCTGCGGGTGTCAAGCCGGGTGGTGACGGCGACGCCTGGCTTGATGGCCTCCATGCCAGTGACGGTCGCTTGCGTGGTCAAGGTTTCGCCTTCCGCAATGGGCCGCAAGATGTGCAGATCATGCGCGGCATGGACGCTCCGGGCCGCCTCGGCAGGCGTCAGGGTGTCGTAGCCGGGCATGTGCCGGCTGCTCAGGATGGTCGGCCACTCCAGGCAGACCGGAAACAGCGGATGGGCCACCACCTTGGCGCGATCGGTGCCCAAGTAGGCCGGGTTGAAGTCGTTGAGCCCTGCCGCATAGGACATGATCCACCGGGCATCCACCTCATGAAGGATGGGTTCCGTGGATTGGCCCACCAGCGTCGCGTCATAGGGCATGGTTCAATCCTTCGGATCGTCGAGTTCAAAGGCCGCATGCAACGCCCGCACCGCAAGCTCCATGTAGCGCTCGGCAACGACGACCGAGATTTTTATTTCCGAGGTGGAGATCATCTGAATGTTGATGTTCTCCGCTGCCAAGGTGTCGAACACCCGCATCGCGACGCCAGCGTGGGAGCGCATGCCGACGCCGACCACCGACACCTTGGCGATCTGGTCATCGCCGGAGACCGAGCGGGCTCCGAGTTCCGAGCAAACCGGCTGCACCAACTCCAAGGTCCTCGCATAGTCGCCGCGCTTCACCGTGAAGGTGAAGTCGGTCAGGCCGTCGGCGCCGGTGTTCTGCACGATCATGTCCACCTCGATGGGCGCGCGGCCCACCGGGCCGAGGATCTTCGACGCGACGCCGGGCACGTCCGGCACCCCGGACATGGTGATCTTGGCTTCGTCGCGCGCATGGGCAATGCCGGACACGATGGGCTGTTCCATAGATTCGCTCTCCACGGTGATGAGGGTGCCGCCGCCCGCCGCGAAACTCGACAGCACGCGCAGCGGCACCGCGTACTTGCCGGCGAACTCAACGGACCGGGGATGCAGCACCTTGGAGCCGAGGCTGGCCAGTTCGAACATCTCCTCGAAGGTGACGTGATCGAGGCGGCGGGCGTCGGCCACGATCCTCGGATCGGCCGTGTACACGCCGTCCACGTCGGTGCAGATTTGGCACTCGTGCGCCTCAACCGCCGCCGCCACGGCGACCGCGGTGGTGTCCGAACCGCCGCGACCCAAGGTGGTGAGCCGGCCCGAAGACCCTTCGATGCCTTGAAAGCCCGCCACCACCGGCGTCACTCCCGCAGCCAACGATTCGCGCAAGGCGGATGTATCGATCTGTTCAATCCGGGCCCGCTGGTGGTCGGCGTCCGTACGGATGCCCACCTGGTGCGCCAAGTAGGAACGGCTGGGATGGCCGAGGTCCTTGAGCGCCATGGCCAACAGGGCAATTGACGCCTGCTCCCCGGCGGCCAGCAGCACGTCCATCTCCTCCGGTGCTGGCCGCGCCGAAATCGACGAACCGAGGTCCTGCAGCCGATCGGTCTCACCGGCCATCGCCGAAAGCACGACGATCACCTCGTGCCCAGCCTCACGCGCATCCCCCACGCGCTTGGCAACCGCACGAATCTTGTCGATGCTGCCGACGCTGGTGCCGCCGTACTTCTGAACGATGAGAGTCATGCGAGTGCTCCATCCGGTTGACAATTACGCATCAGCGCGTCCACAAGCGTCCAGATGCGCGGCGGAGGCCCGCAGTCGTATCCCGCCATACGTCAAGGGCCGACAACAAAGCAGATGGGCGCTTGTGGACGCGCCCTTCGGGTGGCAGCGGGAGCGCCCCGGACCGCGTTGCGGCCGCTTGAAGTAGTGCGCCTACGTCTGCGCGACCGCGCCTTGCCCGGAACGCTCCCGCTGCCACTGATGCGCAATTGTCAACCGGATGGAGCACTAAGCCACCCGTTCCCGGACCCAGTCGGCGACCCCGGCCAAGGCTCCGGCGAGCCGATCGACCTGGTCGCCACCGCCGGCGCGCGCCAGTTCCGCCCGGCCGCCGCCGCGGGCGCCCACTTCCACGCCAATCGCATTGACCAATTCCGGCGCCTGGAAGACGTCGGTGAGGTCCGCGGAAAGGGCGGCCACCAAGCTCACCTTGCCGCCGTTGGCCTGCCCAAGCACGATGACGTAGCGGTCGAGCTGCGATTTGAGCAAATCGAGGGTTTTCATCATCGCCTTGGCGTCGCCCGGCGCTTCGGCGGCGACCACCTTGATGCCGTTGACGTCCGCAGCCTCCTCGGCAAGGCCGCTGCCTTCGTCCCTTGCCATGCGATCGGTGGCCGCTCGCAGCGACTTTTTCAATGCCTGGTTTTCGTCAAGCACGGCGAGCAGCCGCTCATGCAGGTCCAAAGGGGTCGTCTTGAGAGCCTCGGCCAACTGGCTTAAGCGTCGTTCCGCATCGGCCATGCGAGCCAGTGCCGCATTGCCGGTGACCGCCTCGATGCGGCGCACGCCGGCGGCGATGCCGGACTCGCTGGTGACCTTGCACAGGCCGATGTCCCCGGTCCGGGCCACGTGGGTGCCGCCGCAAAGCTCCACGGAGTAGTCGCCGCCCATGGCCAGCACCCGCACCCGGTCACCGTACTTCTCGCCGAACAGCGCCACGGCGCCGCTCTCGATCGCCTCCGGGTAGCTCATGTGGCGGGTGGCCACTTCGCTGTTCGCTTGGATCTGGTCGTTCACCAGCCGCTCAATGGCTTCGACCTCGGCATCGCTGACCGGCTGGCCGTGGGAGAAGTCGAAGCGCAGCCGGTCGGCGTCCACCAAGGAGCCGCGCTGCTGAACGTGATCACCAAGCGCCCGGCGCAGGGCCGCATGCAGCAGGTGGGTGGCCGAGTGGTTGGCGCGTATCAGCCGGCGCCTCTCCGCGTCCACTTCCGCCGCCACGGGGTCGCCCACGCGAAGTTCGCCTTTGGCCATCGTGCCGATGTGGAGGTGCTGCTCACCGGCGGCGATGGTGTCCGAGACCTCGAAGCGGACGCCGCCGTTGCCGAGGGCGCCCGTATCGCCCACCTGGCCGCCGGATTCGGCGTAGAACGGCGTCTGGTCGAGAACGGCAATGCCTTCGGCGCCCTCGCCGATGGATTCGACGGCATCCCCCGCCGGATCGAACAGGGCCACGACCTTGCCTTGGCCGGCACAGCCCTCGTAGCCCAGGAAATCGACCTTGGAGTCGACCCGCACCTTCTGCCCCAAGGCGAAGTCGAAGCGCGCCGACGCCCGGCCCCGCTCCCGCTGGCGCTCCATTTCCGCCTCGAACCCCGGCATGTCAACGGCCAAGCCCCGTTCGCGGGCGATGTCGGCGGTGAGGTCGGCGGGAAAGCCGTAGGTGTCGTACAGCTTGAAGAGCACTTCGCCGGGAATGCAATCGTCGTCTTGGCGCGCCAACGTTCCTTCGAGCAGTTCCATGCCTTGGCTTAAAGTCTCCGCAAAGCGCTCCTCCTCGGCCAGCAACGTGCGCTTGATGTCAGCCAGCTTCTCCACCAGCAGCGGATAAGCCTCGCCCATTTCAGCGGCCAGATCGTCAGCCAGTTGGTGGAAAAAGGGCTCCTGTATCTTCAGCTTGTAGCCGTGGCGCAATCCCCGGCGGATGATGCGGCGCAGCACATAGGCCCGGTCTTCGTTGCCAGGCGCAACGCCGTCGGCGATGAGAAAGGCGCTCGACCGGAGATGGTCGGCAATGACCCGCAGCGATGGATTGGCCAGGACCGCCGCCCGGCCGCGGATGCCGGCGAATTCCCCGGCCCGCCGCATGAGGCCCGCAAAGAGATCGATCTCGAAGTTGCTGTGCACGCCCTGCAGCACCGTGGCCATGCGTTCAAGGCCCATGCCGGTATCGACGCCTGGCGCGGGCAGGGGCACCAACTCGCCGTCGGCGGCGCGGTTGAACTGGGGGAACACCAGGTTCCAAACCTCGATGTAGCGGTCGCCGTCTTCATCGGCGGAACCCGGCGGGCCACCTGGCACTTCGGGGCCGTGATCGTAGAAGATTTCGGTGCAAGGGCCGCAGGGGCCGGTATCGCCCATCGCCCAGAAGTTGTCGCCATGGTCCACCACGCGCTCCGGCCGAATGCCGATCTTGTCCCGCCATAGGCAGCGGCTTTCATCGTCGGTGGGGTGCACGGTGACCCAAAGACGATCCTTCGACAGCTCGAGTTCCTCGGTCACGAACGCCCAAGCCCAAGCGATGGTCTCCTCCTTGAAGTAGTCGCCAAAGCTGAAATTGCCGAGCATCTCGAAAAAGGTCAGGTGGCGGGCCGTGTAGCCCACGTTTTCGAGATCGTTGTGCTTGCCCCCGGCCCGCACGCAGCGCTGCGAGGAGACAGCCCGCTTGTAGCCCGGATCCTCGCGGCCGAGCAGGGCGTCCTTGAATTGGTTCATGCCGGCGTTGGTGAACAGCAGGGTCGGGTCATCACGAGGCACCAAGGTGCTCGACGGAACCACTCGATGGCCCTTGCCTTCAAAGTAGGACAGGTACGCCTGGCGCACCTCTGCGGTCTTCATGGGAACTCGCCTGCGGAAAAGGCGGCAAGTATAGCTTGGGGCGCGGTGCCCCTAAAGCAGATCCCTTGATTCAAGCAGGCGGTAGATCAGTTCGGAAGGGAACCCTCGGCGGGAGAGAAAGCGGGCTTGAGCGCCGTAGCTGGCGCCCTTGGCAGTGGCACCCCTGCCGCCTTCATCCCGGTTGGGAAACTTCTTGGCCAAGGCTCGGGCCGCCACTTCCGACCAGTAGGCGGGTGGCTGGTTCAACGCGTCTTCCGCCAAGCCTTCGTCCACTTGGCGGTCCTTGAGCTCCGCACGAATGTACAAGGGCCCATATCCCCGCTCGACACGGCGGCGGGCGAGCGCGGCGGCAAAGCGCTCATCGCTTTGGGCACCGTTCTCCTGCAAGCCTTCAAGCACTTCGGCGGCCACCGCCGCAGGGCACCCCTTGGCGGTTAGCTTGGCCTGCAGTTCGGCGCGGCCATGCTCACGCTGCCCCAGCAGGCGCAAGGCCAAACCTTGCGCCCGATCATGCTCTTCGGCCAGAGCGTCGGCCATGACTTGCTTTGACGCTGCCCCTTCTAGCTGGCCGCGCCGGATAGGGCATCGGCTTCTTCGGCGGCTTCGTCAGCACCCTGCTCCGGAAGCAACTGGCGCCGTATGGAGGCCTCCACCTCGGAGCAGATCTCCGGATGGGCTTCCAGGAAATCACCGGCATTCTTGCGGCCTTGACCGATGCGCTCGGCGTTGTAGGCGTACCAGGCACCGGACTTTTCGATGATGCCCTGCTGCACGCCGAGCTCCAGGATTTCGCCCATGCGGTTGATGCCCTTGGCGTAGAGAATCTGGAATTCGGTTTGCCGAAACGGCGGCGCCACCTTGTTCTTGACCACCTTGACCCGGGTTTCGTTGCCGATGACCTCATCGCCGTCCTTGACGGCGCCAATGCGGCGGATGTCCAAGCGGACCGAGGAGTAGAACTTCAGCGCGTTGCCGCCGGTGGTGGTTTCCGGCGAGCCGAACATCACGCCGATCTTCATTCGAATCTGGTTGATGAAAATCACCAGCGTGTTGGAGTGCTTGATGGAGCCGGTCATCTTGCGCAGGGCCTGGCTCATCAGGCGGGCCTGCAAGCCGACGTGCGAGTCGCCCATCTCACCCTCGATTTCGGCCTTGGGGGTGAGCGCCGCCACCGAATCGATCACCACCACGTCCACCGCCCCGGAGCGCACGATCATGTCGGCGATTTCCAGCGCCTGCTCCCCGGTATCCGGCTGCGAGACGAGCAGGTCTTCCGTATCCACGCCCAGGGACTCCGCGTAGATGGGGTCCAAGGCGTGCTCCGCATCGATGAAGGCGCACACGCCGCCAGCCTTCTGGGCCTCGGCGATCACCTGCAGGGTGAGCGTGGTCTTGCCGGACGACTCCGGGCCGTAGATCTCGACCACGCGGCCCCGGGGCAGCCCGCCGATGCCCAAGGCCACGTCGAGCCCCAAGGAACCGGTGGATATGGAGGGGATGGCGACCCGCTCCCGGTCGCCAAGCCGCATCATCGAGCCCTTGCCGAACTGGCGCTCTATCTGCGTGAGGGCGGCGCTCAAAGCCCGTTCCCGATTGCCGCTGCGCGCCGCGTCTGCGGTCGCGGAAGTTACCTTCGCCATGGCGATTTCCAAGCCGTTGAAAAGAAGGTTTGACCGTATATGCCGCAAGCCCCAAAGGCAACACCTAAAGCGGCGCTCGGGCGAAATAGGTGATCGCTTACAGCCCCCGGAGCCGATGTCGCACAGCCATCGCGCTCACCACCCCAGCAAGGTCACTTTGGGAGCAGCGCGTCGGCCCGGCGCAGGAAGTCCTCCTCGCGGCTGAATGGTCGCCATCTGGCGATGGTGATTCTCCGCGAGTGGGTGCGCGGTGCGGGTATCCGGCACTGTTAGGGTCGCCACCGGTCGGGCGCAAGCCCGAGCCGAAGCACCGCTTCGGCAGGTGACGACGCCCCGCAACTGGCTTGCGGGGCCGGTTTGTCGAACAACCTGTGCTGTCCGTCCTTCGAAAACACCCCGCCTGGTGTGCCGGATGCCCGCGCCGTGCACCCACTCACTCCAAAGATTCGCCACTATCCGTCCTTTGGGTGAAAATGGCGCTCATGGACCACCCCCGCCACACGCCCATGATGCAGCAGTACCTCAGCATCAAGGCCGAACACGCCGAACACCTGCTGTTTTACCGCATGGGCGATTTCTACGAGCTCTTCTATGACGACGCCAAGCGGGCGGCGCAGCTTCTCGACATCACCCTGACCAGCCGCGGCCACTCCAACGGAGCACCGATTCCCATGTGCGGCGTGCCCTTTCACGCCGTCGAAAGCTATCTCGCCAAGCTGGTGCGCCTAGGCGTCTCGGTCGCCATCTGCGAGCAGATCGGCGATCCGGCAACGGCCAAGGGGCCGGTGGAGCGCCGAGTGCAACGCATCGTGACGCCGGGCACCGTGACCGAGGAGGCGCTGCTCGAAAACGCCAGCGACAGCACGCTGCTGGGGCTGGCCCCCTTGGGCCGGGGCGTGCCAAGGCGCTACGGCATGGCCATCCTCAACCTAGGCCGCGGCGAACTGGCCACCCAAACCATCGACGGCGAAGACGATCTGCGGGCCGAGATCGCACGGCTGGAACCGGCGGAAATCCTCACGTCAGTGGAGCTTGAGGCGTTGAGCGACCTGCCCCAACAGGCGCTGGACGGCCTGCGCTTCGATGCGGACCTCGGCTTTCGCTTCCTCTGCGGGCATTTGGGCACCGCCGACTTGCGCGGCTTCGGCTTGGCACCCGACGACCCGGCCATCGGCGCCGCCGCCGCTGTGCTGAAGTACGCCCAAGCCACCCACTGCCAGAACTTGACCTACATCGATCGCATCACCCCCGTGGCCAAGGGCGAATTCCTCAAGCTCGACCCCCACAGCCGCCGCAACCTGGAGATTGACCGGCGCACGGACGGCAGCGAATCCGGCACCCTGTTCGCGCTGATGAACAGCACGCGAACCGCCATGGGGGCGCGCCTGCTACGCCGCTGGCTGAACGCGCCGTCCACCGTCGAGGCGGTCATCAGCCTGCGCCAAAACGCCGTCACCGCCCTGCTTGAGGCCGACCAACGGGACGATCTGCGCAAGCGCCTTGAGGAAGTGGGGGACATGGAGCGCATCGTCTCCCGCATCGCCCTGCAGTCGGCACCGCCCCGGGACCTGTCGCGATTGCGCACCGCCCTCCACCAAATCCCCGGCATCAGGGCAGTGATCGAATCCCTGGACGCCCCCCATCTCGCGGAACTGGCGCAGCGGATGCCGGACTTTCCAAGCGTCCGGGACCTGCTCGACCGGGCGGTGGTCGAGTCGCCGCCCGCCACGATCCGCGATGGCGGCGTGATCGCCAGCGGCTACCATGCGGAACTCGACGAGCTGCGCAGCCTCACCGAGCGGGCTGCCGACTGGCTTCGGGAACTGGAGGCCGGCGAACGCGAGCGCACCGGCATCGCCAACCTCAAGGTGGGCTACAACCGGGTGCATGGCTACTACATCGAGACGTCCAAGGCCGCAGCCGGCACGGTTCCTGCCGAATACGTTCGCCGCCAAACGCTGAAGAACGCCGAACGCTACATCACCCCGGCACTGAAGTCCTTCGAGGACCGGGCCTTGACCAGCCGCGCCCGCGCCCTGCAACTCGAAAAGTCGCTCTACGACGCCCTGCTCGTCGAACTCGCCGCCGAAGCCGCGCCCCTGCGCCGCGCCGCCGAAGCCCTGGCCGAGCTGGACGTGCTCGCCACCTTCGCGGAACGGGCGCAGCGCCTGGGCTTTGCGGCCCCCCGCTTCACCAGCCAGCCCGGTTTCTCCATCAGCGGCGGTTGGCACCCGATGGTGCGCGAGGCACTGAGCGAACCCTTCGTGCCCAACGATCTCGACCTGAACGACCGTCAGCGCATGCTCATCATCACCGGCCCCAACATGGGCGGCAAATCGACCTACATGCGTCAAACTGCGCTCATCGTGCTGCTCGCCTGCACCGGCAGCTACGTGCCGGCGGCGGCGGCCACCATCGGCCCGGTGGATCGCATCTTCACCCGCATCGGCGCTGCCGACGACCTCAGCGGCGGACGCTCCACGTTCATGGTGGAGATGACCGAGACGGCCAACATCCTGCACAGCGCCACGGACCGAAGCCTAGTCCTGCTCGATGAAATCGGGCGCGGCACCAGCACCTACGACGGCTTGGCGCTAGCCGCCGCCACCGCCCAGCACCTCGCCGAGTCGCGCCGCGCCTTCACGCTGTTCGCCACCCACTACTTCGAGTTGACCGGCTTGGCCGCGAGCCTGCCCGCCACCGCCAACGTGCATCTCACCGCCGCCGAATACAAGGACCAGGTGGTCTTCCTGCACGAAGTGCGGCCTGGCCCCGCCAGCCAAAGCTACGGCATCCAGGTGGCCCGGCTGGCCGGCGTGCCCGCCACCGTGCTCAACAAGGCGCGGGCCCGGCTACGGGAACTCGAATCCCAACCGGCCGCCAACGCCAACCAAGGCGACTTGTTCGTTCAGCCCCCGGTGGAAGAGGCGCCCGAGGATCCTTTGCGGACCCGCTTGGAGTCGATTGACCCAGACACCCTCACTCCCATGCAGGCGCTTGAACTGTTGTTTGAGTTGAAGGCGCTTTAGCAACCAAGTCTCGGCGATTGCCCGAAGGCTACGGCGAGCGTTAGCATGGCTATACATGGAACATTTGAACGCCTCGCCACCAAGCCAATGTCATCGGCCCAACGTCAGCGGCTTCGAATGCGACGGGATTACGTAAGTCATGGATGAAGTTCGGTTAGAGAACTTCCGGTGCTTCCGGGAGCAGCAAACCGCCCGATTGGCCCCGCTAACGTTGTTGGTTGGGGAAAACAGCACGGGCAAAACCTCTTTCTTGGCGATGGTTCGCGCACTGAACGCGATCTTCGCTGGGAAGTGGGAGTACAACTTCAAGGACGAACCCTACGACTTGGGCAGCTTTGACGAGATTGCCCACCATCGGGGCGGGCGAGGGGGAAGGGCTGCGGAATTTGCAGCCGGATTTAGTGGATCCCATGTACTTCGTGGCAGCAAGTCCAACCGAATCGCCTTGCCCTACAAGATGGACTTGGAATTTGTACGCCAAGGCACCGTTCCAGTCCTGAGATACCGTCAATGGCAAAGCGAAAGGGCATGGATAAGTGAGAGATTTGATCCAGACAAGGTTGAATTTGGCGAAGGCCTAGATGTTTGGACGTGGCAAACCAACTCAGGTTTGGAAGGGGACGACGAAGACCGGAATCCACCGCCTCTTGCACTGTGGGGATGGTCCACTTTTCTGCGGGACATCCGTAGCGGTGAAGACATCTTGCCGGAGAGCGATGGCAAGCCAACCCCGACTCCGAGGCAAATCAGGCGGATTGAGCGTCTTGTGCGCGTGGCCCGTTGGGGCGGACGCTCACCGCTGGCTTACGGAGGTCCACTGTTCGCCGCCGCGCCCGTGCGATCCAAGCCTCATCGAACCTACGATCCATCACCCTATGCCTTCGACTCAGAGGGCAGTTATGTGCCCATGTATTTGGCGGACATCTTTTTCCGTGAGCGCAAAGCATGGGAGTCGATGAAGACGAGTTTGGAGAAGTTCGGACAGGATTCAGGCTTGTTCGATGAAATCAACATCAAGCCACTGGGGAGACGGGATAGCGAGCCCTTTCAAGTGCAGATCAGAAAGGCTTCCGCAACAGCCAAAGGCCCAAATCGGAACTTCATCGACGTGGGATATGGCGTCAGCCAAGCACTGCCCATCCTAACCGAGCTCTTCCGCAAGGATTCAGCCAAGACTTTTCTGCTGCAACAGCCGGAAGTGCATCTGCACCCCAGCGCCCAAGCCGCCCTGGGCACCCTGTTTTGCCAGCTTGCCAGCCAAGGTCGCCAGCTATTGGTGGAAACCCACAGCGACCACCTAATCGACCGCATCCGCATGGACGTGCGCGACGGGACGACCAAGCTAAAGCCCGAGAACGTGTCCATCCTGTACTTCGAGCGTGGCAACATCGATGTTCGCATCCACTCGCTGAGAATCGACCAAGAAGGCAACATCCGCGGCGCACCGGACAGCTATCGTCAGTTCTTCATGGCGGAGACCCGCAGGTCAATCAACCTCTGATGTGCGCCATCCTCGACAACGACGTTTGCGCTGAAGTTTTCGGCAACAAGCGGACGCCTGCTGGCAAGGGCTTCCTCAACTGGCTGGATTCGAAAGGGCATTTGGTGTCGGGAGGCCAAAACAAGAGAGAACTTGACGGCAACAACACATTTCAGGCGTGGTGGCAACAAGCAACTTTGGCGGGCAGGACCACCTTGATCAATGACAACCAAGTCGCCCAACTGCAACGCCAGCTCGAAGACAAAAAAGAGTGCCGGTCCAACGACTCCCACATCATCGCGCTGGCTCAGATCAGCGGCGCCCGACTCCTGTACTCCAACGACGGTGCGTTAACAGACGATTTCAGGGACCGCGATCTAGTCCCGAATCCACGAGGCAGGGTTTACTCTACAAACGTGACCGAGGATTTCAGTTCCCACCGTCGCAAACTCCTGCGCCAAAGCCACTGCCAAAGCCCTGGAAGCTGACAACCAAGGTCTATCGGATCAAGGTTGAACGGCTTGCTCCTGGGCGCGACGCTGAATCATCACTTCCGCGCCCAGTGCTTCGGGTTCATCGTCGGTCAAGGACGCGGGGAAACCTGGTGCACGCAAGCTGACGCCGCAATCATCCTCAAGCCGTTTCACCGCCTGAGTGGACCATGCCCGCGGCCCGTAGCGGCGTAGCGCGTCGCGCACCATGGCGACGCAAACCGGGGACAGTTCCAAGGGTATGCCCAATGACCTGCCCAGTTCATCAAACAAGCTCAAGTCTTTAACTTCGTGATCCATGGTGAAGTTGACGTTATAGCTGCCGTTGAGAACCAGTTGTCCCTCGGTTTCATGGACAAACGAGTTCCCGGAACTCACACGAATTGCTTGGTAGGCGACGCCTAAGTCGATGCCCGCTTGCTTGGCGACCATGAACGCTTCGCCAGTGGAAAGCAGGTGTACGCCTGCGAGGTAGTTGGTGATGACCTTAAGCACCGACGCCGTGCCCAGCGCACCCGTGTGAACAACCTGTCGCCCCATGGCCGTCAGCACGGGCAGCACTTGCTCGAAGGCACCGCGCTCGCCGCCGGCAAAGACCGAAATGTTGCCTGTGGCCGCCCGGTGGCAGCCCCCGGAAACGGGCGTATCCAAGGCCAAACCGCCCTTGGCCGCCACCAAGGCGCCGAGGCGCTGCACTTCATCGACCGAGGTGGTGGACGCCTCGAGCCAGATCTTGCCCTCGGAAATTCCCGCGAGGATGCCGTCGGGCTCTTCGAGAACCTGCGCCGAGACCTCCGGGGACGGCAGACAGGTGACGATCACGTCGCTGCCCTGCGCGACCCGCCTTCCCGAGTCGCCCCATGATGCTCCGGACCTCAGCAACGGCGCAGCGGCGGCCTGGTCGATGTCCCTGACCGTCAAGTCGAAGCCGTTGCGCAACAGACTGTCGGCCAACTTGGCGCCGACGTTGCCCAAACCAATGAAACCGACCTTCATTTATGGTTGCACCATCTCCTCCTCCGCCATGAATAGCTGCACCGTGCCGGCTTCGGCAAAGTTCTGCGCATCCTGGGACTGATCCTCGCGCATTTGGCGCGACGCCATGGCGGCTTCAGCAGCCGCGAAGTCCGGCCAGTGCAGTTCAGTGACGCCGTCGAAGCCGGGCCTTCCGTCTTCGTAGAGCTGACACAAGGGATGGCACTGGAAATACGCCAGAGCGCCTTCGGTGCGCGCGGCAATGGGTCCGTGGGTGCGCCACCAATAGTTTTGGAAGTAGTCGATGCTGAGGCCCGGCTTGCGGTCGAAGGGGAACACCCCCTTGATGCCTTGACCGTGTGCGTGGGCGGGCAGTCGCATGATGGTGCGCTCGTGGCCGACCACCACCCCGGCGACGCTCACGCCATCCGCCCACAAGTTGGCCAGAGCTGCCACATTGGCAGCGGCGTCAACGGCGGGCGCCGCGTAGTCGAAGCGAAACTCGGCGGCACCGGCAAACGGCGGCGGATCGTCGGTGAGCTGCCGGTCGCTGGCGCGAGTCTGCACGTACTCCATCGCCGTCGGCGCCACCCGGTGCAGTTCGGCCAGCGCCGCTGCGCCCCGGTGGCGGAACGGGTCGGTGCCCGTTGCCGAGGTCAAGAAGACGTAGAGCTTAATCATGGCTCGCCTTGGCCTCCCGCCGCCGGGCGTGCAGGATCGGCTCGGTGTAGCCGCTCGGCTGGACCAGCCCCTTGAACACCAGGTCCTTCGCCGCCTGAAAGGCGATGCTGTCCGCAAAGTTCGGCGCCATGTTGCGGTAGGCGGGGTCGCCCGCGTTCTGGCCATCGACCACCGCCGCCATGCGCTCGAAGGTCTCCTGAACCTGCGCTTCACTGCATACGCCGTGGTGCAGCCAGTTAGCCATGTGCTGGCTGGAGATCCGGCAGGTGGCGCGGTCCTCCATCAACCCCACGTCGTTGATGTCGGGCACCTTGGAGCAGCCGACGCCTTGATCGATCCAGCGCACGACGTAGCCGAGAATGCCCTGGGCGTTGTTGTCGAGCTCGGCCTGCACCTGCTCGGCGGAGAGGTTCTCCCCCGCCAACAGCGGGATGCGCAGGATGTCATCGAGGCTGGCCGGGGTGCGCGACTCCAGTTCCGCTTGCCGCCCGCCCACGTCAACCTGGTGGTAGTGCATGGCGTGCAGGGTGGCCGCAGTGGGCGACGGCACCCAGGCCGTGTTGGCGCCCGCCTTGGGATGGCCGATCTTGGCGGTGAGCATTTCCGCCATCTCGTCCGGCTTCGGCCACATGCCCTTGCCGATTTGGGCGTGGCCGCGAAATCCGCTGGCCAAGCCGACATCGACGTTGGCGTCCTCATAGGCGGCGATCCAAGGCTGCGCCTTGATGGTCTCCTTGGGCAGGAAGGGGCCGGCCTGCATGCTGGTGTGGATTTCATCGCCCGTGCGGTCCAGGAAGCCGGTGTTGATGAAGACGATGCGCTCCCGCGCCTCGAAGACGCAGGCGGCCAGGTTCACCGTGGTGCGCCGCTCCTCGTCCATGACGCCGATCTTCAACGTGTTCGGCTTAAGCCCCAACGTATCCTCCACTTGGCTGAACAGCGCGGCCGTGAGCGCCACTTCCTCCGGTCCGTGCATCTTCGGCTTGACGATGTAAACGCTGCCCGTGCGGGAGTTGCGCACCGGCCCATCGCCTTGCAGGTCGTGGACCGCCGCCAAGGCTGTCAGGAAAGCGTCCAGGAAGCCTTCCGGCACCTCGCTGCCGGCGCTGTCGAGCACCGCATCGGAGGTCATCAGATGGCCGACGTTGCGCACCAGCATGAGGCTGCGCCCTGGCAGCGTCAGGGGTTCGCCGTCGCTGCCCGTGTAGGCCCGGTCTGGGTTCAGCCGCCGCACGATGCTGCGCCCGCCCTTTTCCAGGCGCTCATCGAGATCGCCCTTCATCAGGCCCAGCCAATTGCCGTACACTAGGCACTTATCCTCCGCGTCCACCGCCGTCACCGAGTCTTCGCAGTCTTGAATGGTGGTGACCGCCGACTCGAGCACCACGTCCTTGACGCCCGCCGGATGGGCGGCGCCCACATCGTGGCTGCGGTCGATCTGAATCTCGATGTGCAGGCCGTGGTGGCGCAGCAGGATGACGCTCGGCTCATCCTCCCCCACGTGACCCCGAAATTGGCTGGGGTCGGCGAGGCCAGTGTTGCCGCCGTCCGCCAGCACGGCGCGCAGGCCATTGCCGCCCTCGCCCTGGCCGATGCCGTACAGGCGCACGTCCTTGTGGCTGGCGCCCGCCAAGGGCACGGTCTCGTCGAGAAACTCGGCGGCCCGCTCGATGACCAATTCGCCCCGCGCCGGGTTGTAGCTGCTGCCCTTCTCGCGGCCTGGCGTCTCCGGCAGCACGTCGGTGCCGTACAGGGCGTCGTAGAGGCTGCCCCAGCGGGCGTTGGCCGCGTTCAACGCATAGCGGGCGTTCATCACCGGCACCACCAGTTGCGGCCCCGCCAGAACGGCGATTTCCGGATCGACGCTGTCCGTGGCGATGGTGAACTCGCCCGGCTGGGGGACGAGATAGCCGATTTCCTCAAGGAAAGCGCGGTACGCCTGCGCATCGAGCGGCTGGCCCCTGCGGGCCAGATGCCAAGCGTCGATCTTCTCCTGCAAGGCCTCCCGCTTCGCCAGGAGCGAGCGATTCAGCGGCCCCAACTCATCGAGAGCGGCCTCAAAACCCGCCCAAAAGGCATCGCCATCCACGCCCGTGCCGGGCAGCATGCGTTCATTCACCAACTCGTCCAGTTCCGCGGCCACCTGCAAGCCACCGCGAGCCACCCTTGCCGTCATCGAACCTCCTTGATTTCCTGATCGCGGGAAGTGGTTTTCAAATGTGTCAACACTTGCGCCAGCCGACCTCCCGCGCATTGATTTGGGGCATCACCTCGTTGGATTGCCCGCCTAAGGGAAAAGCGAGCTAGTATAGCGGCGGGATCGGGAATTGCCTTGGAAACAATCGAGATGATCCGCATTTATCACGCCAAGGGCACCCGCTCGGTGCGCAACATCTGGCTGTGCGAAGAGCTCGGCCTGCCCTACGAGGCGGTCGCCATCGACTTCTCCCCCGCCTACCGGCAAAGCCCGGAGTGGCGCGCCAAGCACCCCCAAGGCAAGGTGCCGGTGATGACCGACGGCGAGGTCACCATCTTCGAATCCTGCGCCATCAACCAATACCTGCTCGACCGCTACGGCGAAGGCCGCCTGCAGCCCCCGCCCGGCACCACCGAAGCGGCCCGCTACCAGCAATGGTGCTGGTTCGCCGAATCCAGTTTCGCCCGCCCCTTAGGCGACTGGGTGCACCACGAACGCCTACGCCCCCCGGAACAGCGCATCCCGGGCGTGGTGGCCGACGCCCGGCTGCGCGCCGAACCCTGCCTTGACGCAACCGACCGCCACCTGACCGACAACGCCTACCTGCTCGGCGACGAATTCACCAACGCCGACATCATCATGGCCTGGACCCTCATGGTCGCCAAGCTGCTCGGGCTGCTGACCGAAGCAAGCGCCCCTGCCGCCTGGCGCTACATGGCGGACTTGGAGAGCCGGTCGGGCTATCAGGTAGCGATGGCGGCATGAGGATTCTCGCCGTCAGCGGTATGATCTGAACAGGGAAACGACAGAATGAAACGGAGTGTCAGGTAGTGGCTCGGTCTGACCCACGTCGCCATCAAGCCTCAGTCGAGAGCGGAACGCCGTCGCTCCAGGAGGATGCAGCCGGAACCGGGCGAGGCGCTTCGGACCGAGGGCGTCCCGCCCTCGATCCGGCGCTCGCTAGAGCGCCGGACCCAACGCCTAGCCTAAGGCAAGCTGAGCTACCGAGTGTCGCTTGGCCGGTCGAATTGGCTCCGCAGGAGGATGGAACGATCCTTGTGTCCTTTCCGGATATCCCAGAGGCATTGACGGAAGGGGAGACGGAGAGTGACGCGATGGCGCAGGCTCAAGACTGCCTGGTCGCCGCCCTCGGTGGCTATGTCGCGGCGCGGTGTGCCATACCTCGGCCCACTCCGGCCCACGGAAGGCCCATGATCACACTACCGGCGTTGGCTGCCGCGAAGGTCGCACTCTATGTCACCATGCTTGCAAAGAAGATCAGTAACACGGCCCTAGCCGCCCAGCTCGGTCTTTCCGAAGGCGCGGTGTGGCGGCTAATCGACCTCGATCACCGTTCACACATTGGCCAAATTGAAAAAGCACTCCGTGTCTTGGGGCAACGGCTAACCGTCTCGACGCTGGCGGCATAAGCTCCAACCAACATCCGATCAGTATGAAGATTCTAGCTGTCGGCGACATGCACTTAGGTAGGCGACCGTCGCGCCTGCCGCCTGGGCTGGTGGACCGGGCACGCGAACTCGGACCCGCGGGAGCTTGGCGGCGCACGGTGGAAGCCGCGCTAGAGACGGAGGTGCGGGCCGTGGCGCTGGCGGGCGACGTGGTCGAAAAGGAGGACGACTTCTTTGAAGCCTACCGGGAGCTGGCGGGGGGCGTAAGGACGCTCACCGAAGCGGGCATCGATGTGGTGGGCGTAGCGGGAAACCACGATGTCAAGGTCTTGCCCCGGCTGGCAGACGATATCCCCGAGTTCAAGCTGCTCGGCAAGGGTGGGCAATGGGAGCCTTGGACCCTTGAGCAGGGCACCGAGTCGCTCACCCTTTGGGGCTGGTCGTTTCCGCAACCTCGGGTGCAACAAAGTCCCCTGCCAAACGTTCCCTTCGACCGCCAGAAAGGTCTCAATCTGGGCCTTCTGCACTGTGACCGCAACGCAGGGGCAAGCCCCTACGCCCCAGTAACCAGTGCCGAACTGGCGCGAGCTGGCCTGGACGGCTGGTTGCTCGGCCACATTCACAAGCCAGATGCCCTCACCGCCCCAGCGCCTAGCGGTTATCTCGGCAGCCTGTCCGGCTTGAGCCGCAAGGAGTCCGGCGTGCGCGGCCCTTGGCTGATCACGGTTGCAGGAGGAACTTTGGCGGAGGTGGCTCAATTGCCCTTGGCGCCCTTGCGCTGGGAACGACGGGAGGTGGACATCGGAGGAATCGACGAAGCCGCCGATGCGAAGAGCAAGATCATCGCGAGCCTTCAGAAAATCGATGCGGGTTTCATTGACCCCAATCTCGCGCCCGAAGCCGTGGCACTGGACTTGCGCTTCACCGGGCGCACCCGATTTGGCAATGCAGCACTGGATCAAGTCTCCCAAGAGGACCGGGATGCCATCTATACGGGCACAGGTAATCGGCACTACTTCATCGAATCGCTTAGCGCCTACACCCGGCCGGAAATCGAGTTGGAGCAACTCGCCGAGCGGGAGGATGCTCTTGGCCTGCTTGCGCAACGGCTGCTCTGGCTACAGCAGCCCGAAGGCCACCCGGACCGGGATCGTTTGGTGGCCTTGGCGAAGGCCCGGTTCGCCCAAGAGGCCGACAAGCCTGTCTGGAGCGCGTTGGAGCCCGTCGATCCCGACCCTGTGGAGTGGCTGACCGAGGCCGGGTACCGAGCCCTCGACCAACTGATTGCGCAATCCGCAGAGTTGGCCTGATGCGCCTCTGCCGCCTGAGGATTCACGCCTTGCCGGGCATCGAACCGGGATTCACCTTCGAGCCGCCGGACGCAGGCGTCGTCTTGGTCACCGGACCGAACGCCATCGGCAAGAGCAGCCTGGCCCGTGCTCTGAAATACCTGCTGGCACCCATCCAGAAAACGGACCCAGTCGCTCTGTCCTTGGAAGCGGAGTTCGACAGCGATGGCACCCATTGGAAAGTGAGCCGCAACGGCAGCCAAGTCCTGTGGATGCGTGATGGAGAGGCCACCACGGCCCCGCATTTGCCATCCGGCGACCAGATCAATCTGTACCGGCTGTCGATGGAGAGCTTGTTGACGGATGATTGCAACGATCAAGCTCTGGCGGAGGAGATTTGGCGGGCCTTGCGTGGCGGCTTCGACTTGGATGCACTGCACACTCCATTGGGGAACCGCTGGGGCAGACGGGAGGAGAACGCCCTGTCGAACGCCCGCGCGCAGCTCGGGACGGTGGAGCGACGCTATGCCGCTCTGCAGGCCGACGAAGCGAAGTTGCAGGACTTGGAAGACCGCATACAAGCCGCCAAACAGGCCAGTGAGAAGGTCACGCATCTCGAGCAAGCCGCAGCCTTGCATGAAGCCATTCGCGAGCGGGAGGTCCAACAAGCAACGGTTAACCAGTTCCCTCCCGACATGGACAAGCTGAAGGGCAATGAACTGGAGCGATTAGAGGCCCATGAGACGGCGCTGAACAAATTGCGCAAAAGGGCTGAAAAGGAGCAGCACCAACTCCAAACCACCCAAGCGGAATGGCAAGAATGCGGGTTAGCGGAGTCTGCACCACAAGACGAGACCATGTCCCGAATTGGGGAACGCTTGAACGCCCTCGACCTTCAATCAAGCCTCCGCGCACGCGCCGAAGAGGACTCGAACAACGCGCAAGCCGCTCTAACCGTTGCCCAAGCCCAATTCAACGGTGGCGAAGAGCCACCCAACCTCAGCCCGGACAGTCTGGACCAAGCAAGAAAGATCATCGAGCCGCTCGTCGATGCCGAAGCCAATCTTCGCGAACTCAAGCAACAGCTCAAACTGGCCGGTGAGCCACCCGACGACTCCGAGATCGTCAGCCTTAGTGCGGGCGCCCACGCCTTGCGGGCTTGGTTAGCTGCCATGGCACAACCCAACACTTCCGGTCGGGAGACAACAGTAGCCACTTGGTTCACCGCGTCGGCCTTGGCCATCGTTGCCGCCCTTGTGGCCCTGGTCCAGCAGAATTGGGGCGGTTTGGTGGCCGTCGCGGTCGCTGCTTTGGGTCTGCTTTTGGCACTAGTGAAGCAAGCCAGGCAAAACAACCGGGCTCCGTCTCCAATGGATGAAGCCAAGAAGGCGTTCGCCAATACCGGCCTGGAACCCCCCGGTGAGTGGTCGTCGGAAGCCGTGGGAGAGCATCTACGGCGTTACGTTGAGCACCGGCTGAACGAACTGACCGTACAAAGGGAACGGGCTTCGGGTGCGCCTCATTTGCGTACGCAAATCGAGAGAAAGCGTTCCGACATCAAGGCGTTGGAGGAGGAAAAATCCAAACTGGCCAAGGCAATTGGTTTCAACCCAGACCTAGCCGGAGCGCCCTTCCACCGACTGGTCGAGGTTGCGCACAAGTGGGACCAAGCGCGCAGCCAGTGCGAGAAACGCAATTCGGCACTTGAACAGATCGACAGCAAAATAGCCGCCCAGGTTGAGGAAGTGCGCGGCTTTTTGGAGCAGTGGCGAACCTCCGACGCACCACCCCTTGACTGCACAAGCTCGAACGCTGCCATCCAACAACTGCGGATAGCCTTCAATCATCTCAAAGGGCGCGTGGATGCTGCGAACAAGGCACAAAGCAAGGTCAATTCCTGCCAGCAAGAAATCAAATCACTGGAAACTCAAATCGAAGGGGTGGAGAAAGACGCTCAAGGTCTGTTCGCCGAGATTGCTCTTGAACCTCACCAACGCGGCGAGTTGGAAAACCGAATCGAGCGCCATGCCGCATGGAAGGAGACCAGCGAAAAGCTGAGGATTGCGCAGCATGATGAAAGCAACCTCCGCACAACGCTCGCTGAGCACCCTGAATTCATCGCAGCCGTTGAAGGCGGCGAGATTGAGCAACTGAATGACGGCTTGGAGGTCGCTCGGCGCAAGGCCGAGGCCCACACAGGGCTCATCGAAGAACGCATGGGAATCAACACTCGGCTCGACGAAGCGGGCCGAGGCCACGAGCTCGAAACGGCCACCAGCGAACTCGATAACGCCGAAACCACCCTTGCAGACAAGCGCGACGATGCCCTGCGCCACGAGGCGACCAATCTCCTGCTCAATGAAGTCGAAGATCAGTACAAAAGCGAGAACGAGCCCAAACTGCTAAGCCAAGCCAAGAAGCGATTCGAACAGGTCACTGCACATGAATTCGCACTCGAACTGCTCAACGACAAACGCTTCGCCGCTCGCGACCTCAAGCAAGGACAACTCAGAACCTTGGAGAAACTCTCCTCCGGCACCCGCATGCAATTGCTGCTCTCCTTGCGCCTCGCTTGGACCGAGGCTCTGGAACAAGGCGGCGAGTCCTTGCCGCTGTTTCTCGACGAGGCGCTCACCACCAGCGACGAAAACCGATTCGCCGTGATGGCGAAGTCACTTACGCGATTGTCTGAAGCCGGCGAACGGCAGATCTTCTATCTCTCCGCTCGTCGCCACGAGAGCGCCCTGTGGCGTCAGGCGACAGGCAGCGAACCCTCGATGGTCGATTTGGCTGAACTCCGTTTCAACACAAAGCAGCTCGAACCCGGCGACTTCCAGATCGAAACCCCACCATCGATCCCACCACCAAACGGATTGGATGCTGCAACCTACGCAGTATCGCTTGGCGTTCCGCACTTCGACCCACGTCTTGAGCCCGGCAGCCTCCACCTCTTCCAACTGCTACGCGACGATCTCGAACTGCTTCACAGCCTGATAGCCATGTGGCGCATCACAACGCTTGGTCAACTTGAAAGCGTGCTCTCCAGCAATGCCGCCGAGGGCGCCATTCCCGATGCCAGCGTTCGCAGCCACCTAGAGCAACGATGCAAAGCCGCGAGAGCTTGGACCGACCTCTGGCGCCAAGGCCGTGGCCGACACGTCAACCGAGCGGTCCTTGAGCAAAGTGGTGCCGTATCCGATAAATTCATCGACCAGACTGCTGAACTCGCCGATGAACTCCAAGGCGACGGCATCGCACTCATCAACGCGCTCCGCCAAGGCCGCCTGAAGCGCTTCCGCACGACCACAACCGACGAACTCGAGCAATGGCTCGCCGATGAGGGATACACTGACAACGAGAGCATACTGTCTGCCCATGAGCGCTGCCGTCAGACACTAGTTGCCGTTGCACCACCAAGCGAAGACGATGCCGCCGACGTCAATCAGTTTGTGAGCTGGCTCGAAACCGGCCTAGCGACAACCGCGTCAATCTCAAATGCCTAAGATCAATCCGACAATCGTGGGTGCCGCAGGAGAATACTACGTGCTCAGCCAGCTACTGCGACGAGGCTGGATCGCGGCTTTGGCTCCAGACGGCGCACCAAATATGGACATCCTAGTCACGGACGAGAACAACGAGAAGCTATGTGCCATCCAAGTTAAGACCCGCCGTAACATCGGAAGTGACAAAGGCTGGCATATGAAACGCAAGCACGAAACCATGGTAGCGGACGATTTGTATTATGTCTTTGTCGATGTCGGCAAGCGACCATCCGATCCGACCGTATCCCATATCTTGCCATCAAGCGTGGTGGCGGATTGCCTAAGGGACACGCACCGTGCGTGGCTGAACACTCCCGGAAAACAAGGTCAGCAACGCAATGACACCGACATGCGTAGATTGAGACCTGACTACTCCAACATCAGGCCGATCACAGAAGAGGGCAAGAACATCATCGATCGCTATAGCACAGGTTGGCTGGCTCCCTTTCGCGAGAAATGGGATGTTCTGGGATTGCCCGAAACGGATAGGTTTTGAAAAAGACGTCAATGGCCTTAACCGTCCACTGGTCCACCAGTTGCCAGTTGGACTCACTTTACTCATCGCCGGTGGAGACAGACTCACCTACATCCGCTCCACCAACGTCCCCGTACCCAATCCACCCCCACAACACATGTTGACCGGCCCGTAGTCCCCGCCTGAACGCTTCAGTTCATGCACCGCCTTGGTTATCGGAAAGCACCCCGTAGCACCCAGCAGATGACCCAAGGCAATGGCGCCGCCGTTGGGGTTCACCTTGGCGAGGTCGGCCCCACCGCCTTGGCCCAGGACAGCACCACTGAGGCGAAGGCCCTATTGACCTCGAAGACTTCAATGTCGTCAATGCTGAGGCCACTAGCGTCCAACAGTTTTTCCGTCGCCGGAGTGGGCCCTTCCAGCATCAGCACCGGGTCGCAGCCCACCAGAGCCGTCTCCACGATCCGCGCCATGGGCTCAAGGCCCAAGGACTCGGCGCGGTCGGCGCTCATCATCAGCACCGCTGCGGTCCCATCGGCGATCTGCGACGAGGTGCCGGCCGTGTGGATGCCTTCTTCGCGGGCCACCGGCTTCAAGCCGGCCAGCGCCTCAAGGCTGGTGTCACGGGGGATTTCGTCGGTGTCGAAGACTTGAGTCTCGCCGGTCTTTTGGCCTTCGCTGTCGAAGAAGGGCACCTCCAAGGGAATGATTTGGGAGATGGTCAGACCCTAGTTGGATCGGCATTAGGCTTCGGTTCCCAAATGGTTTCGCTAATTGCCCCATTGAGCCGAGTATCCGCTCAAGTCTCAACCTCGCGCCGCTCGCCTGCGCCGCTCGCCCGTCGTCCATATCGCGAACTGTGCGGGTCGTCACGCCACCGCGCTCAACCCGTTTTTCTCAACCAGCGTCAGCAACTTCAAAGAAGCACCCCGCGGACGCTTCTCTCCACGCTCCCACTGGCTCACCAAGCCCGTCGTTACGTTGAGGTAACGCGCGAACACCGCTTGGCTCGCGTTTTCCCGAAGCCGAAGCGCGCGAATGTCCTCCGGTGCCATCTCCTCCACTGGCGTAAGGCACATCTCGTCGAACGCTCGCATGGTGCGCTTCCGCATCAGCCCTGCCTGGGCAAGTCCGAGCGCGGCCTCATGCGCAGCCGCCAGCGCCTCACTCTTGTATTGCTTCGTCATCGCATTTCACCTCGATTATTGCTCCAGCCGAACGCGCCACTGCGAGACCTGCCCGGTCCAGACCAAGGTACTCGTCTGCCAACATTCGAAACGCCGTCAACTCGTCGGGCTGCAGGTTCTTCCGATCGCTCTTCGCGAATCCGTAAACGAAGACCGCCAGTTCGTCTCGGCGAAACAGCACGATCGTGCGGAATCCGCCGGATCGACCGCCGCCCTTCCGAGCGATGCGCTGCTTGATGACGCCACCGCCCAGATCGGCGTCGACCAGTCCCGCACCGGCACGCTCCACGGCTTCGCACAGCGCCGCATCATCCAGCCCGGCACGAGCGGCAAAACGGGAGAACGCCTTGGTCTTGAACGTCTGCAAAGTGCCTCGCGAATGCGCCTCATAGTGCGCTATCTATAACACTAGGTGCTGTCTTTTTCAACATTTGCGCTATGGCGAAATCGCTTGGCGGCAGGGTGACCAATCAGCTCATCGATGCGCGATCCGCACCTTCTCTCTAGAGTAGCCGCTCAATCGAGGGCGGGTCGGCGCAAGGCGCCACTCGTACCGGTTTCTGAACGTAGCGACGAACGCGCCAGTCGAGGCGGGCGAATTGGCATCTTCACGCCGCGTCTACTAGTCCATGCGCGGAAGCCTTCGCAACGGGGAACCGCTGGGCAGGGAGAACCTTGGAGTTCGATTGAATGCCTACACCCGCTGCACCAACGTCCCCGTGCCCAATCCACCCCCACAGCACATGCTGACCAGCCCGTAGTCGCCGCCCGAACGCTGCAGTTCATGCACCGCCTTGGTGATGAGGAAGCAGCCGGTGGCGCCCAGCGGATGGCCCAGGGAGATGGCGCCGCCGTTGGGGTTCACCTTGGCGAGGTCCGCGCCGACGGTCTTGGCCCAGGACAGCACCACCGAGGCGAAGGCTTCGTTGACCTCGAAGACGTCGATGTCATCGATGCCGAGGCCGCTGGCGGCCAGCAGCTTTTCAGTGGCGGGGATCGGGCCTTCCAGCATCAGAACGGGGTCGCAGCCCACCAAGGCCGTCTCCACGATTCGCGCCATGGGCGCTACGCCCAAGGACTCGGCGTGGGCGGCGCTCATCATGAGCACCGCAGCGGCCCCGTCGGCGATCTGCGAGGAGGTGCCGGCGGTGTGGATGCCGTCTTCGCGGGCCACCGGCTTCAAGCCGGCCAGCGCTTCCAAGCTGGTGTCGCGAGGAATCTCGTCGGTATCGAAGGCTTGGGTCGCCCCGGTCTTTTGGCCCTCGTCGTCGAACACCGGCACCTCCAAGGGGATGATCTGCGCCTTGAAGCGGCCCTGGTCCTGGGCCGTGGCCGCCCGCAACTGGGAGTCCAGCCCAAAGCGGTCCGCATCGCCGCGGGTCACTTGGTACTTCTCCGCCATCCGCTCCGCGCCCTCGAATTGGCTGGTGAACTCGAAGTGCTCAAAGTAGCTGCGCGCCACCGGCTTGCCGTAGGGCTTGGGCAGGCCAATGGAGTCCGAGCCGATCCTGAGCCGCGTCATGTTCTCCACGCCGCAGGCCATCACCGCGTCGGCCATGCCGGACCTGATGAGGCTGTGGGCCAGCATGGCGGCTTCCTGGGAGGAGCCGCACTGGGCGTCAATGGTGATGCACGGCGTCTCGGTGACGCCGCCGTGGGCGAGCCAGGCGGTGCGGATGACGTTCATGCCCTGGGCGCCGAGCTTGTTGATGCAACCGCCCACCACCTGATCGACTTGACTGGATTGCAGCCCATTGCGCTCCAGCAGGCCCATCATGACCGGGCCCAAGGTGTCCGACGGATGCACCCAGCCCAGCGAGCCTTCCTTCCTGCCCACGGCGGAGCGGGCCGCATCGACGATGACCACTTCGTTCATGGCGTTTCCCTATGCGTTGAAATTGGTGAGGGCGGGATTCCAACCGCACAGTGCGGACGGCGCATCGGCACTCAATCTCCTCGGAAGGGGTCGATGTGGGGTGTGCCGGTCCGCTCCATGTGCTTGGCGTTGCGAGTCACTACAACGAGGTTTCTTATTCGAGTCGCCGAGAATCTGACCGGTCGCGATCAAAGTCAGCATCGTTGCCCACATCGGGCATGGCAAGCAGATGCTCGACAAATGGATCTGGCGATTCGGATACAGACTTTTCCAGATGCGCGATGCCCCTCTCCGACAGTTCCCAAGTGCTCCGAGGCGAGTCATCGCGCATACATCCTTCCTTGACCAGTTTGCATCGTTCCCGACAGATTGCGTTCCACCACTTCATGCTACCTCGAAACATTGTATATCGGGGCGGAACACCGTCAACGCGATAGTCACCCCAAAGCCAAGCCCGATACCCCTGTGGTCCCCGTTGGGGCAGCATAGGCATCAAGGGGCGCGTCCTGACCTCAGCGGAACATCAACACGTCGCTGGCGGGGCGTCAAACGCCTTGGCCTGTCCATTCCAGTAGCGGTAATCTAGCCACGCAAGGGCCATAAAGGGAACGGCACTTGGACTTCGCACTGACAAGCGAGCAGCAACTGGTGGTGGACACGGTGCGCGCCTTCGTGGAGCGGGAGCTTTACCCCCACGAGCAGGCTGTGGAGCGTACCGGCGAGGTGCCGGCCGAACTCGGCGAGACCATCAAGCGCAAGGTGATCGAGCTCGGCTTCTTCGCCCCGAACCTGCCCGAGGACGTGGGCGGCGGGGGCTTGGACCATCTGGGCCTCACCTTGCTGGAGCGCGAACTGGGCCGGGCCTCCATGGCGCTCTCGGTGTTCTGGGGCCGGCCCTCCGGCATCCTCATGGGTTGCAACGCCGAGCAGCGGCAGCGCTACCTGCTGCCCGCCGCACGGGGCGAACGCTTCGATGCGCTGGCGATGACCGAGCCGGGCGCAGGCTCCGACGTGCGCGGCATGCAGTGCTTCGCCCGCGCCGACGGGGATGACTGGATTGTCAACGGCACCAAGCACTTCATCTCCCACGCCGACATCGCCGACTTCGTGGTCGTGTTCGTCGCCACCGGCGAGGAGCAGACGGCCAGCGGCCCGAAAAAGCGCATCACCTGCTTCCTGGTGGATCGGGGAACGCCGGGGTTCGAGATTCGCCGCGGCTACGCCTCGGTCTCGCACCGGGGCTACCACAACTGCATCCTCGCCTTCGACGACTGCCGCCTGTCGTCGGCACAGGTGCTCGGTGAACCCCATCGCGGCTTCGAGCTGGCCGACGAGTGGCTCTACGCCAGCCGCCTGACGGTGGCCGCCATGTGCACGGGCAGGGCCCGGCGCATCTTCGACATGGCGCTCGGCCACGCCGCCGAGCGCCGTCAATTCGGCCAGCCCATCGGCCGCTTTCAAGGGGTTTCCTTCAAGCTGGCCGACATGATCACCGAAATCGACGCCGCCGACTGGCTGACCCTGGCTGCCGCCTGGCGTCTCGACGCCGGCCTGCCGGCCAACCGCGAAATCGCCTCGGCCAAGCTCTACGCTTCGGAAATGCTGGCCCGGGTGGCGGATGAGGCATTGCAGATCCATGGCGGCATGGGGCTGATGAGCGACCTGCCCTTGGAGCGCTTTTGGCGCGACGCCCGGGTCGAGCGCATCTGGGACGGCACCTCGGAGATTCAACGCCACATCATCGGCCGCGACCTGCTGCGGCCGCTCGGTTCCTGAACGGCGGCTGCGCCCGATGGATCTGAACCGCCTGCTGCGCCCCAAGAGCATCGCCGTCATCGGCGGCCTCGCCGCGGCCCGGGTCGTGGAGCAGTGCGATCGCATGGCCTTCAGTGGCGAAGTCTGGCCGGTTCACCCGCAGCGCAAAGAAGTGGCCGGACGGCGCGCCTTCCGCACCATAGAGGACTTGCCCCAAGCGCCGGACGCGGCCTTCGTGGGCGTCAACCGCCACGCCGCAATCGAGGCCGTGGCGGCGCTTTCCCAGGGGGGCGCAGGGGGCGCCATCTGCTACGCGTCGGGCTTTCAGGAAGCCAGCGACGGCGCCGCGCTGCAACGAGAACTGCTGCAGGCCGCGGGCACCATGCCGTTGGTCGGCCCCAACTGCTACGGCCTGCTCAACCTGGCCGACGGCGTGCCGCTGTGGCCCGACCAGCACGGTGGGCAGCGCCTTCCGGCGGATGGCCGGGGGGTTGCCATCATCACCCAGTCCTCCAACATCGCCATCAGCCTGACCATGCAGCAGCGGGGGCTACCCATCGCCTATGTGGCGACGGCGGGCAATCAAGCGCAACTCGGCGTATCGGCCTTGGCCACCGCACTGCTGGACGATGAGCGCGTCAGCGCCTTGGGCCTGCACGTTGAAGGGTTCGACAGCATCGTCGGCTTCGAGGCGCTGTCTCGCCTCGCCCGAGAGCGCCGGGTGCCGGTCGTGGTGATGAAGGCCGGACGCTCGGCCCGCGGCCAAGCGGCGACGCTCAGCCACACGGCCTCCATCGCCGGCTCCGCTGCCGGTGCCAACGCCTTTCTCCAGCGGCTGGGCTTCGCCCGCGCCACGGGCATTCCCGAATTCCTGGAAGCCCTCAAGGTGCTGCACGTCCACGGCCCCATCGACGGGCCGCGGATCGGCGTCCTGTGCTGCTCCGGCGGCGAAGCCAGCGTGGTCGCCGACGCCGTGGAGGATTTCAAATCGAGGGCGGGACGCCCTCGCTCCGTCAGAATCCAGCGGGATACCCGGAGCGGGGGGGGCCCCCCCACCGAATACACACAGGCGGCCCCGATTGGG